>CAZCJX010000236.1:0-3456 GCA_964499205.1 uncultured Actinomycetes bacterium
CCGCGGTGGCTAGGGCGCGGGGGTCGACGACCAGCACCAGGCTGGCCAGCGCCAGTAGCACCGCGGCGGCGAGGGCGCACCGCCGCGCATCGAGCGAGCCGCGCCCCCGCACCACCCCCCGCGCCTTCAGGTCGGCCACCGCGTCCACTGTGCGTCCCTCGCCGGTGCGCAGCCGTGCCGGCTGCAACGGTCGTCACGGAGTCGGACGGCGCGGGTGCCCACCAGTCATCGGTCGCAGGCCGGGCTGGTTGCGGGCCCAGTCGCGATCCGGCGATTGTTTGTTGTGACCCAAATGCGCCGTTTGCTGTCCTGTGCTCGGTGACACTGCCGTGGCCGGGCCGCCACGGGGACTTCATCCCCCTCGTTCAGCATGGCGAACATGCCGTCTCCAGCCGCGCACGATCGCGTCGTCGTGGTCCACGTCCACCCGAGCGTGGCCGTGGAGCGCCTGGTCCCCGCCACCTTCGCCGCTGCCGCGGCGGCGTACGGCGCGCCGGCGATCTGTGACGTCGCCGACGGCCCGCGGGGCAGCGTGCTGGTCCACCTCGCCGGCACCGCCACCACGCCCTCGATGGCGGCCGGGCTGCGCGACGAGCTGCTGCGGCGGCTCGCCGGCGAATCCGACGGCACCCTGCGCGTCGACGTCGAGGTGCTGGCGACGCAGGACGGGACGGCCGGCGTGGTCCGCGAGATGGCCCTGGAGTGGATCCAGCGCGCCGGCCCCGACTCCTTCCTCTCCTCGCAGGGCAACGCCTACGATGCCGCCATCCGCGAGCTGCTCGACGGCGGGCAGGTGCGCATGGTCTTCCAGCCCATCGTCGAGGCCTGGTCGGGACGGGTCATCGGCTTCGAGGCACTCTGCCGCGGCCCGGTGGGCCACCTCCTGGAGATGCCCGACGCCTTCTTCGACGCGCTGGGCCGCTCGACGCTGCAGCGCGAGACCCACCTCCGCCTTGCCGATCTCGCGCGGCGGCGGGCCGCGGCGGTGCTGCCCAGCAAGGAGCTGCTGCTCTTCATCAACGCTCCCTCCGAGGACCACTGGCCGACGCCCACCCAGGGAGGACCGCCGCTGCTCTCCACCGACAGCTGGCCGTGGCCGCAGGTGGTCCTCGAGGTCACCGAGAAGAGCCCGGTGCGCAACACGGCGGCCTTCGCTGCGGTGGTGGAGTGGGGGAGGGCGTCCGGAGCGCGCTTCGCGCTCGACGACGTCGGCGCCGGCTACGCCGGTCTCTCCGCCTACGCCCAGCTGCAGCCCGAGTTCACCAAGATCGACATGGGGCTGGTCCGCGGCTGCGAGAGCGATCCGACGCGGCGGGCGATCATCGCCTCACTGGTGGCGCTGGCCCATCGCACCGGGTCGCGGGTGGTCGCCGAAGGCGTCGAGACCACCGCCGAGCTCGACACCGTGCGCTGGCTGGGCGTCGACTACGTGCAGGGCTTCCTGGTGGCGCGCCCCGACGAAACACCCACGGCGCTGCATCACCCGCTGCTGATGTCGGGCGCGCGGCGCCGCGGCACGGTGAGGTCGACCTCGAAGGCCAACGCCACGTCGTAGCGCCCGTAGGCGGCGATGCGCCGGTAGCCGCGCGCGGTGTACATCGCCTCCGCCTCCGGCTGTGCCGGACCGGTCTCCAGGCGAAGCGTGGTGTAGCCGGCGGCGCGGGCGCGATCCTCGAGCGCGGCGAGGACCACCGATGCCAGGCCGCGCCGGCGCCGGTCGGGATGCGTCCACATCCGCTTCACCTCGCAGACTTGCGCGGTGAGACGGCGGAAACCACCGCCGGCGACGAGCATTCCGTCGGCGAACAGGGCGAGGAACAGTCCCGCCGGCGGCAGGAACTCGTCGTGGTGCACCGCCGACATCTCGTCGCCGGGGCCGTAGCGCGTTTCGTACTCGAAGGCCAACCCCTCCAGCAACGGCGCCAGGCGCGGGTCGTGCAGGGTCACCTCGCGCAGCTCCATGCCGCGATCATAGGAAGCGCAGCGGGCGAGACAGAGGGTGATACTCGATGCAGAACGAGCGAGCCCACCTCGACCTGTTGGAGCGATGCGGCATGCCCATCGATCTCGAGACGCTGCCCCGCGAAGTGGTCCTGGTCGACGCTGCGCGCACCGAGTCGGTGCAGGGCGTCGACGTGCTGCAGGCCATCCCGTCGCCGCGCATCGCGTACGCCACGGTGGACCCGTTTCTCCTGGTGCACGAGGCCTCCATGCCGGTTGCGCCGGAACCGTCGAGCGTGCATCCCGTGCATGCGCACAGCCAGTTCGACCATCTCTGGTACATCGCCAGCGCCGCCGGCGACTCGCCACTGCCCAGCGGCGCGCTGCTCACCCTGCGCACCGGCCGGGAGGGTGCGCCCGCGCCGGCGCAGGCGCAGGCGATCGTCGCCGCCCGCGGCCAGATGCGCACCGTCCTGCTCTGGGTGAGCCGGTCGCCCGGCGACGACGCCGGAGAGGGCACCTCGCAGCTGCATCAACCCGACGACTTCCCGGTGCTGCGCGAGGGTGACGCGGTGGTCCGCGTCCTCGCCGGCGACGGCTCGCCGGTGCGCCTGGGCACCCCGGCGCTGATCCTCGACGTCCTGCTGCCCGACGGCGGAACCTGCACCGCGCCGGTGCCCTTCGACTTCAACGCCTTCGTCTACATGCTCGACGGCGAGGCCAAGCTGGGTTCCAACGCGTGGCGGGTGAAGAGCGCGCAGTGCGCCGTCCTCGGCGTCGGCAAGCACGTCACCGTCGCCGACGCCCGTCCCGGAGCGCGGCTGCTGCTGATGGGCGGACGGCCGTACGTCGGCGGCCCGGTCATCGAGCAGATCACCGGAGCGGCCGGCGCATGATGGGCTGCCCATGCACAGGTGAGAGGCGACACACCGAGGTGACCCCGCATGTCCCAGCGTGATCCGCACAACGTCCCGCCCGAAGACCTGCCCTGGAACGACGTCCCCGCCGACAGCGACGTCGTGCCCGGCAGCGAGGAGCCCGAGCCCGCCGAGGTGGAGGGCGACGAGGGCGAGGAGGTCGACGTGTCGGAGCGTCCGCTCGTCGACCAGGCCGACGAATACCGCCGCGACACCCTCGACGAGCGACTCGCCGAGGAGGAGCCGGACCGGCTCTACGAGGACGAGGACGCCGACGCCGGCGAGATCCAGGCGGCCGAGGGCGGCCAGGACGACATCGCCCTCGAAGCCGGTGAGCCGGACGACGAGTGGACGGATGACGACGACGAGGCCGCCGAGGACGCGGCGATCCACATCCGGCCCGAGGACCGCGTCTAGCCCATCTCATCGCGCGGTGGCCTGGTCGCCACCATCTCGCGTGCCATGCGATCCAGCACCGCGCGTGCCTCGCCGTCTTCGTCCGGCTTCCAGGCGGCGACGACCTCGACGAGCACCTGCCGCCGCTCCGCCACCATGCGTTCGTAGCCGGCGCGGCCCGACGCGCTGAGCTGCACCATGC
>CAZCJX010000237.1:0-3431 GCA_964499205.1 uncultured Actinomycetes bacterium
CGCCCTGCGCAACGACGAGGCCACCCGCCGCCTCTACCTGCTGCTGGCGCGCGACACCCTGGCCCTGGCCGGGGCCACCGGACGGGAGAGCGTGGCGGACCTGCTCGGCGAGGGGGCCACACTGCGCGTCGCCGGCGGTCGCCGCGACCGCCGCCATCCCGCCGTGGCCCGCGCCGCCCTCGGCCACCTCGGCGCCACCGCCTAGCCGCCGGCGCACCGCACCCGCCCCGAGCCACCGCAGGTTTCTGCCATGCCTGTCACCATCCACACGCTGCGCGAGTGCAAGCAGCGCGGCGAGCGCTTCGCGATGCTCACCGCCTACGACTACACCACCGCGCGCATCCTCGCCGCCGCCGAGATCCCGGTGATCCTGGTCGGCGACAGCCTGGGCAACGTCATGCTCGGCCACGGCAGCACGCTGCCCGTCGACATCGAGGACATCCTCCACCACGCCCGCGCCGTCGCCCGCGGCGCCCCCGACCAGCTGCTGGTCGGCGACATGCCGTTCGGCTCCTACCAGTGCGGCACCGACCTGGCGCTGCGCAACGCCAGCAGCCTGCTCAAGGCGGGCATGCACACCGTCAAGCTGGAGGGCGCCGGCTTCGCCGTCGAGCTGACCGCGATGCTGGTGGAACGGGGCATCCCGGTGATGGCCCACGTCGGCCTCACCCCGCAGTTCACCAACGCCTTCGGCGGCTTCCGCGTCCAGGGCAAGCAGGAGCAGGCGGCGCAGCGCATCCGCGACGAGGCCCGCTCGCTGGAGCAGGCCGGTGCCTACGCGGTGGTGCTCGAGGGGATTCCGCGTGACCTGGCCGCAACCATCACCGCCGAGCTGGGCATCCCCACGATCGGCATCGGCGCCGGCCCCGACTGCGACGGCCAGGTGCTGGTGGTGCACGACATGCTCGGACTCACCCAGGACCCCATGCCCAAGTTCGTCCGCAGCTACGGTGACCTGGGCCGCCAGGCGCTGGAGGCGACCCGCGCCTTCGCCGCCGACGTCCGCGCCGGCGTCTTCCCCGACGACGCCCACAGCTACCACTGATGTCCGATCCACGCGTGCTGCGCACCCCCGAGGAGCTGCGCCTGCAGTCGGACCGCTGGCGCGCCGCCGGGCTTCGCGTCGGCCTGGTGCCGACCATGGGCGCCCTCCACGACGGGCACCGCAGCCTGGTGCGCCGCGCCCGCGCCGAGTGCGACCGAGTTGTGGCCAGCATCTTCGTCAACCCGACGCAGTTCGGTCCCGGCGAGGACCTCGGCCGCTACCCGCGTGACCTGGAGCGCGACCTCGCCGTGCTCGCCGAGGAGGGCGCCGACGCCGCCTTCGTGCCCAGCGTCGAGGTGATGTACCCGGAGGGAGCCTTGACCACGGTGCGGCTCAGCGGACCGCTGGTCGAGAGCTTCGAGGGCGCGTCCCGTCCCGGCCATTTCGACGGCGTGGCCACCGTGGTCACCAAGCTGCTGGTGGCCGCCCGCCCCGACAGCGCCTACTTCGGCGAGAAGGACGCCCAGCAGCTCGCCGTGGTCACCCGCCTGGCCGCCGACCTCGACACCGGGGTGCGCATCGTCGCCTGCCAGCTGGTGCGCGACGCCGACGGCCTGGCCCTGAGCAGCCGCAACGCCTACCTGGGCGCGGAGGAGCGCGATCAGGCCCTGGCCATCCCCCGCGGGCTGGCCGCCGCGGCGGTCGCCTGGCAGGCCGGCGAGCGCGACGCGGTCCGACTGGTGCAGCTCGTCCGCGAGTGCCTGGAGGCCAGTCCCCAGCTCGCCCCCGAGTACGTCGCCGTGGTCGATCCCGAGCGCTTCACCGAGGTGGCCGAGGCCGTCCGGGGATGCCGAATCGTGGTCGCTGGTAGAATGCCCTCGGCTCGGCTGATCGACACGCTTCGCCTCGGTTTCGACGCGGCACCCGCAGTCAGCGACTGCGCGGCCCGCGACGAGACGGTGCAGCGGTCGAACCCGGCGCCGAGTGCCCCGCAATGGAGCAGGCCGTGCAGCGTGTCCTGATGAAGTCGAAGATCCACCGCGCCACCGTGACGCGGGCGGATCTGCACTACGAGGGCTCCTGCGGCATCGACCCCGAGCTGATGCGGCTGGCCGACATCGTGCCCGGCGAGCAGCTGCACATCGTCAACGTCAGCAACGGCTCGCGCGCCATCACCTACGCCATCGAGGGCGGCCCCGGCGAGATCACCCTCAACGGGGCGATGGCCCACATCGGCGAGCCCGGCGACCTGGTCATACTGATCACCTACGCGAGCGTCGACGAGGCGGAGCGGGCGAGCTTCGAGCCCCGCGTGGTCATGGTCGACGGGCACAACCGGCCGCGCGGCAAGCCCAGCAAGGTGCTCGGCCATCCCGACGCGGCGGTGCCCGCCTGGGCCGGCGGCCGCGCCGCGCCCGGCAAAAGGACGGCGGTCCCCTGACCTCCAGCAGTTCCCCGCGGTCAGCTACCGCATACGACATCCTGGTCATCGGCAGCGGCATCGCCGGGCTGGTGGCCGCGCTCACCGCGGCTCCCCGGGCGCGCGTCGCGGTGATCACCAAGGCGGCCCTGGACGAGGGCTGCAGCCGGCACGCCCAGGGCGGCATCGCCGCCGCCGTCGGCCCCGAGGACTCCCCGGAGCTGCACTTCGAGGACACCGTCGCCGCCGGCCGCGGCCTCTGCGACGAGCGCGCCGTGCGCCTGCTCGTCGAGGAGGGACCGCGGCGGGTGCGCGAGCTGGTGGAGTGGGGGGTGGGCTTCGACACCCAGGACGGCGTGCTCATGGTCGGTCGCGAGGCGGCACACAGCCGCGCCCGCATCCTGCACGCGCGCGGCGACGCCACCGGCCTGGCCATCGAGACGGCGCTGATCCACCGCCTGCGCGGCTTCGGCGTCGACATCTACGAGCGCCACCACGCCACCCGGCTGCTGCTCGACGACGGCCGCCGCTGCCGCGGCGTCGAAACCGTCGATCTCGACACAAACTCGCTGCGCCGCTTCGCCGCCAACGCGGTGGTGCTCGCCTCGGGCGGCGCCGGCCGGCTGTGGCGCTCCACCACCAACCCCGAGCCCGCCACCGGCGACGGCATCGCCCTGGCCTGGGAGGCAGGCGCCGAGGTGGCCAGCATGGAGTTCGTGCAGTTCCACCCCACCGCGCTGGCTCTCGACGGCGCGCCGCGCTTCCTGATCAGCGAAGCGGTGCGCGGCGAGGGTGCACACGTGGTCAACGCGCGCGGCGAGCGCTTCCTCTTCGACGTCGACGCGCGCGGCGAGCTGGCCCCGCGCGACGTGGTGGCGCAGAGCATCTGGCACGAAATGCGCCGCAGCGGCGAGCCTTCCGTCTACCTCGACTGCGCGCCGTTGCGCGACCGCGCCGCCGTGCGGTTCCCCACCATCCACCGCACCTGCCTGCAGTTCGGCATCGACATCACCCGCGACCGCATCC
>CAZCJX010000238.1:0-3424 GCA_964499205.1 uncultured Actinomycetes bacterium
GTGCTGCGCGACCGGGCGATGGCGGACCATGCCCGCGCCCTGCCCGGCTGCGACCTTCCCGATGCTGCCTACGCGCAGATCTGCGCGGGCGGCGGTCGGGAGCTCGCGGTCGAGCTGGCCGAGCGCCTGGCCATGATGCCGGTGGTCGACGCGGTGCACGTCATGCCGCTGGGCGACGAGCCGACCGCTGCTGCTGCGGCGGCGGCGTTCCGGCGGGCGCGTTCCGGTCGGGCTCGGGTGGTGGAGGAGAGCTGATGGCTGATGCCGACCTCAGCGTTCGTTTCCTGGCGCTGCACCGCCGCGGTGCGCCGCTGCTGATGCCCAACCCGTGGGACGTCGGGTCGGCGAAAGTGCTGGTGTCGCTGGGCTTTTCCGCTCTGGCGACGACGTCGAGCGGCTCCGCGGCGACGCTGGGGCGGCTCGACGGCGGGATCACCCGCGACGAGGCGCTGGCCCATGCCGCGGCCATCGCCGCCGCGGCGGACGTGCCCGTGTCGGCCGACCTGGAGAACTGCTTCGCCGACGAGCCGGCAGGCGTGTTCGCTACCGTCGAGATGGCGGCGCGCGCAGGTCTCGCCGGGTGCTCGGTGGAGGACTTCACCCGCCGGTCATCCGACCCCATCTACGACATCGGCCTCGCCGCCGAGCGCGTGGCCGCCGCCGCGGAGGCGGCGCATCGCGGGCCGTCGCGGCTGGTGCTCACCGCGCGCGCCGAGGACTTCCTGCACGGCCGCACCGACCTGCGCGCCACCGTCGCGCGGCTGCAGCGCTACCAGGAGGCCGGCGCCGACGTCCTCTTCGCGCCGGGCGTGACCCGGGCCGACGACATCCGTGCGCTGGTCACCTCTGTGGACCGACCGGTCAACGTGCTGGCGATGCGCGGCACGCCACCGGTCGCCGAGCTGGCCTCGCTCGGCGTGGCGCGCATCTCGGTGGGTGGCGCCTTCGCCTTCGCCGCGCTGGCGGGACTGGTCGACGCTGCCACCGAGCTGCGCGAGCAGGGAACCTACGGCTACCTGGAGCGCTCGCGGCGCGGCGGAGACGCGGCCCGGGCGGCGTTTCCGTCGCGCTGACCGCGCTGCTCCACCGCGGTCGCTGCGGTGGCCACGCCGTGCTCGGCGACGACGCGCTTGGGCACGCACATCGCCCACGCGTCGAGCACGATGTCGCGCATCTCCGCGTCGTCGATGGCGGCGAGGCGCACCACCACCCAGTTGTAGCGCAGGTCGGCCGCCCCGGGCATGAGGAACTTCTCTGGCTCCGAGGCGACCAGCATGTCGCGCAGCTCCTTGGGAAAGGCGAAGCCCATCAGCGCCTGGTCGCGCGAGAAGGCGAGGTAGACGATGCGCCCGACGCGGAACTTCACGTGCCCGCGCACCAGGGCTTCATAGCTGCGCGGCAGCGTCAGCGCGTAGTCGCGCACGGCGTCGATGGTGGTCATGGTGTGACGCCGAGGATACGTCGAAGGGTCGCCTGATCACCCCTTGGGCGGCTTGCTCATCAGGACGCAGGTGGAGCTGCCCCGGTGGAAGGCGAGCGTCTGGGTGCCCAGCCAGGCGCTGTCGCCATAGCCGTCGTGGGCGTCGTTCCAGGTGCCGTTGGTGTGGATCCAGTTGCCCGGCCACCAGTACTGTCCCATGTCGGGGACGAAGGTCTCGCCGGTGTGCAGGCCCTTGAGGGTGGGGGAGGCCTGCATGGCGACCATGTCGCCGAAGCCGCCGACCAGGCCACCCAAGGACACCGGCCAGACCAGCTCGTAGGTCGAGAACATCGGCACCACGTCGTAGTGGCTGAAGTACTGCTGGTAGGCGACCCCGTTGGCGTGCTGGCTGATCGTCGGGGTGCCCCACGTGACCACCGCGGCGATGTGGTAGTTCGGATGCGAGGCATTGGCGAGCAGCTGCGCGATCATGCCGCCGTAGCTGTGCCCGGCGATGATCACCCACGAGCCCTTGAGGAGCCCGTGCGCCTGCTGGAACTGGGTGATCATGGCGTTGACGGCGTCAGCTTTCTTGTCTCCGGTCACGCCGAGGCCCACCTTGATGGCGGCGAGCGTGTGGTTGGTGATCTGGCCGGGGATCATCACCAGGATGGTGTTGTCCACCGCCGGGCCGACCCGGACGAGGTGGATCGGCTCGCTGGCGCCGTAGGTACGGCTCACCCGGTTGAAGAGATCGGCCATGTTCTCCTTGACGAGTCGCGGGCTGAGCGTGCACCTGCCGGCGCTGGCCGCATCGGGCAGGCGCGTGGCATGGACGCTGCTGCTGACCAGCAGTCCCAGCATCGCGCTGGCGAAGGCGGCGACCAGGGCAATCGCTGCCTTGGTCCACCACCGCCATCGCCGCCCCGGCCAGCGCCAGCGCGCGAAGAGCCACGCGCCCACCACCAGCGCCAGTCCCAGTGCACCGAGCAGCACCAACCCGGCCAGCGCGATCGCCGCATAGCGCAGCCAGTGGAGGACGCGCGCCCGCCTGCGTGGAAGGATCGCCTGTCCAACCGACTCCAGGGTGATGGCCTGGGTCTCCTGACACCGTTGCGCCGCGCTTCTGCGCCCCCGCAGACGGTATCGAGTCGCATGGCGCGCCACCACCCCTGCGTGGTGGTGGTTCCGCCTTCGTAAGAATCGCGCTGGCTCGGCGGCGGCGTGCGCAACGGCGCACGCCGCCAACTGTCTGCATGCCCCTTCAGGCAACCATGGCGGCGACTTCCGGCTCGGCGGCGAACGCGGGGCGGTGCACCCCGCCGACCGCGAGCGCCGACAGCCCGCCGGCCGCGGAGAGCGCCGCGACCACGGCGAGAGCGGGACGGAATCCCGCGGTGAACGACGCGGCGGAGCCGAGGTGCCCGTTGCCCGCGAACACCGCGCTGGCGATGGCGACGGCGAAGACGCTGCCGAAGCGCGTCAGCGTGTTCTGCACGCCGGACGCCCTGCCCATGTCCTGTGGCGCCACCGCGGAGAGAACCGCGGTCGGCGTGGTCGGAATCGCCATGGAAATGCCGATGCCGGCGAGGATCAGCGGCAGCACCATCGCCGCGTACGCGGTGCTCGTCGTCGCGTGGGCCGCGATCCAGGCGAGGCCCGCGGCCTGCAGGAACAGTCCTCCGGCCATCAGCGGCCGCCTGCCGATGCGATCGGAGAGCGCGCCGGCGAGCGGTGCGACCACGATCGGGGTGGCCGTCCAGGGCAGGACGCGCAGTCCGGTGCCCAGCGGCGAGTAGCCGAGGGCGAACTGGAAGTACTGCGAGACCAGGAACGCCGCCGCGAAGATCGAGCCGAACATCAGGAAGCCCGTGGCGTTGGCCGCCGTGAAGGCGCGGTTGCGAAAGAGCCCGAGCGGCAGCATGGGCGCCGCGGCGCGCCGCTCCCACACGATGAAGAGCGCGACCAGCACCGCGCCGGCGCACAGTGTCGCCACCGTCTCGG
>CAZCJX010000239.1:0-3411 GCA_964499205.1 uncultured Actinomycetes bacterium
GCGGCCGTTGTGCTCGACCTCCAGCCAGCCCTCCTCGATGTCGATGTTGGGCGTGCCGTACTCGCCCATGGTGCCCAGCTTGACCAGGTGGCAGTCGGGGGCGAGGTCGCGCAGGGCGTAGAGCAGGTTGAGGGTGCCGACCACGTTGTTGACCTGGGTCTCGACGCAGCGGTCGCGGCTGATCATCGAGAACGGGGCGCTGCGCTGCTCGGCGAAGTGCACCACCGCGTCGGGCCGGGTGCGCTCGATCAGGGCGCGCAGGGCAGCGTCGTCGCAGACGTCGACGCGGGCCCACTCGATGGTCCTGCCCGACTCGGCCTGCCAGCGGGCCACGCGGTTCTCCATCGAGGCGACGGACACCAGGCTGTGCGTCCCCAGCTGGCGGTCCCAGCGGCGCCGCACCAGGTTGTCCACCGCGACCACGTCGTGGCCGCGGGCGGAGAGGTGGAGCGCGGTGGGCCAGCCGAGGTAGCCGTCCGCCCCCAGGATGCAGATGCGCATTGGTCTCACTCCCGTTCTGGCGGCGTCATGGGCAAGCGTGAAGGGGTCGCCGCAATCTGAGCTCCACTGCTGGCTGGCACGAAGGGTAGAGAAGGCTGTCTTGCAGGGAGATGACGCCGCTCAGAGCGCCATTGTCACCCACCTCACCGCTTCCGCGCCACCAGGGCAGGGTGGCAGCGGACCCCGGGAGACGGTCAACGAGAGTACCCGACGGGGAGCAGGAAGGAGCCCTGGGTGGTGGTGGCGTCGGCCTCCCACTCGTAGTAGGCGGCGAAGGCGCGGGGGTCGCTGAGCATGCGCTGGGCGTAGGCGGTGACCGCCGCCACGTAGAGGTCGCTGGGGTTGTACTGGCGCAGCGCGCCGGGAATGTCCTGGGGCGCGCCGGCTCCCTCGAGGAAGCGGCCGGCGGCGAGGATGGCGGCGTGGGGGTCGTGCACGTCGCCGCCGTCGCCGTACTGCTGCCAGGTGTCGGGCAGGAACTGCATCGGGCCCTGGGCGCCGGCGATGCTGTCGGCGTGGATGCGGCCCATCCGGGTCTCCACCAGGTTGATGGCGGCGAAGTAGGCCCAGGGCACGCCGGACTCCTGCTCCGCCTCGTGGTACCAGCGGAGCAGGTCGGCGGCGGGAGGCGGGGCGGTGACCTGCCAGTGAGGAAGCTCGTCGGCGGCCATGTCGAGCTTGCGGAGCTGGACCGCAGCGGCGGTGTCCGCGGCGGCGGCGTCGTGCAGCGGCGGGGGGACGGCGGCGACCACGGCGTCGCGCCACTCGGGGTGGGCGGCCACCGCGGCGTCGGCGCGCTGCTCGGACACCGCCGCCTGGTGGAACGCGGCGGGGGGCACGCGGGGTGCGTGGATGGTGGTCTCCGCGGCGGTGAGCGCCGCGGCGACCGCGCCCGGGCTGGACAGCTCAGGTGGCACCTCGGGGATGGGGGCCACCGGGGTCGGCTGAGGCAACGGGGTGGCATCCACGGGGGCGGGGTGCTGCGGCGACGCCGGCGCCTCCGCGGAGGGCGTGGCCGGCAGCCCGCCGCGGGCGAGGCGTGCGAGGTCGTCGACGACGTGGCGGTCGCGGCTGGGCAGCTGCACCTGGCAGGCGGTCAGGGTGCTGCCGAGCACCGCCGCCGCCACCGCCAGGCGGGGGAGGCCGCGCCGGCTCAGCGGGCCACTCCGCTCAGCACGCCGGCGTCGACGAGGAACTCCCGCACCACCCGCTGGAAGCGCTCCGGCTCCTCCAGCTGCGGCGAGTGGCCCGACTCCTCGAAGACCACCAGCCGCGCATTGGGGATCAGCCCGGCGACCTGCTCCGACGCGGCCACCGGCGTGATCCAGTCGTCGCGGCCCACCGTCACCAGCGTCGGCGCGGTGATCGAGGGCAGCCTGTCCTTGATGTCGTAGCCGGGGATGTTCTCGGCGAAGGCGGCGTTGTGCGCCTGGTGGTGGTAGACGGTGCTGCGCAGCCGCGCCTCGACCTTCTCCGGCGTCAGCTCGTGGTCGTAGAGCGGGACGATCATCCGCCAGCCGGCTTCGAGGTCGGCGTCGTCGCGGCAGCGTCCCGACATCATGCGGTCGTACAGCTCCATGTCCAGCTCCACCCGCGCGCTGCGCAGCGCGTTCTGCCGGGCGCGCTCCTCGAAGGAGTTGTCGGCGGCGGTGTCGCGGAGCACCAGCGCCTGCACCCGGTCGGGGTGGGCGATGGCGTACTCCATGGCGATGAAGCCGCCGTAGGAGCCGCCGGCCATGACGATCCGCTCGGCGCCGACCCACTCGCGCAGCGCGTCGACGTCGGCGACCCACTGGGCGTGAGTGAAGGGCGGGGTGAGGCCCGAGGCGCCGCTGCCGCGGGCGTCGAAGACGACCACCCGCATCACGTCGCTGAAGGGCCCGAACGAGGTGCGCGGCTCGGCGCGCGAGCCCAGGCCGGGCGCACCGTGGTGGACGATCATCACCGGCGCGTCCTCCGTGCCCAGCACCTCGACCTCCAGGGCATTGCCGTTGATGTCAACTCTCACCAGATCTCTCCCAGCACGCGCAGCGCGTTGCCGCCGATCACCTTGCGGATGTCGTCGTCAGAGTAGCCGTGGCGGACCAGCCAGCCGGCGATGTTGTGGAAGCACTCGCCAGGGTTCTCCAGCCCGTCGACGTAGTCGACCTCCTCGAACTGGTGCCCGCCGCGCAGCTCGCCGACGGACAGCTGCGCCGCGAAGGCGCGGTGCAGGCCGACGTGGTCGCCAAACAGGGTGTCGGGACCGAAGGCGACGTGGTCGATGCCCACCAGCTCGACGCAGTGCACGAAGTGGTCCATCACCGACTCCAGCGAGTGCGCCGGATGCGCCTCGCTGAGGGTGGTGTGCGGCGCCGCCTCGAGCCCGATCACGCCGCCCTTGCGCGCGCAGGCGACGATCACCTCGTCGGACTTCATGCGCGGACTGTCCCAAACTCCGCGCGACCCGGCGTGGGTGATCAGCACCGGTTTGCTGCTGGCCGCGATGACGTCGAGGCAGGTCTGGTCGCCGCTGTGCGAGATGTCGACGGCCATGCCCAGCTTGTTCATGCGCTCGACGCAGCGCGCACCGAAGGCGGTCAGCCCGCCGTCGCGCTTCTCCTTGAGCCCGCTGCCCAGCGCGTTGGCCTCGGAGTAGGCGATGCCCATCTGGCGCACGCCGAAGCCGTAGAGGATGTCGATGCGGTCGACCTCGTTCTCGATCATCGTCGCCGCCTCCAGCCCGGCGACCAGCGCCAGGCGACCCTCGGCGTGGGCGCGCTCGATGTCGGCGACGCCGCGGGCGAGGATCACGTCGTCCTGGTGGGCCAGGTCGCAGAAGCGCATGCCCAGGTCGTGGATGACGTCGGTCCACTTCCAGCCCATCGGCGAGGTGATGCAGCAGGCGCCGTCCATGAAGTTGTCGATCAC
>CAZCJX010000240.1:0-3401 GCA_964499205.1 uncultured Actinomycetes bacterium
CGCGGTCTTAAAAACCGCTGGGGGCGCTGCCCCCGTCCGGGTTCGAGTCCCGGGCTCGGCACCGCCTTTGAGCGGGCAGGACGCCGCCAATGGTTTGTGGGCGGGCCCGCCGGGGACCTCAGAGCCATGGCCGTGAGCTCCTCGCGTGCCGCCCTGCATGAGGTGGACTCGCCCGGCACGAATGGGACTTATGCTGTTCTGGCCATGGCTGAGCGGGCATCGGACGATCGCTGGGTGGTGTGGCTCGTCGCTGCCCTCGGCGCGGTCGTCGTCGGGCTCTTCGTCGGACTGGCGGGTGTCACCGCTCTGCTCCTCGTCGCTTTCTGGGGCTGCGTCCTGGGTGCGGTGATCGTCATCCCTGCGCTGGTGAACTGGCGTGCAAAGGATTCGATCGATTCAGGGACCCCGGCGGGACAAGTCCAGCTGCAGTTGCTCCGGTACGCCTGGCCACTCGGCATCGCCGTATGGCTCGCCGGACGCGCACGCCGGCTGGCTCTGCGGCGGCGGTCCCTCGTCGCCTTCGGCGGGCTCCTCCTCCTGATCATCACCGGCGTCCTCGTGGCGGTGCGCACGGATTGGCACCAGTCTGCCGGCACCATCGCCGGCGTCCTGCTCGGTGGCACGCTGGTCGGCATGGCGCTGGGGTTCGTCGCCACGGGGCTGCTCGACACGTTGCGCACTCTTCTGCGTTTCGTGCGGCGAGGAGGTCAGCGGCAGCCCTGAGGGGCACGTTCTCCTAGGGCGTAGGCGTCGACTCCCCGCCGGCTGGCGGAGCAAACGATGGGTTTGACCCACGTCCAGAATTCGGCGATGGCGTCGACGGCGTGGTCGGCGGCGGCGTAACGTCCGTTGCTGGCCCTGGGGGAGCTCGGAAGTCCAATTCGTACTTGGTGGTTGCCGGCACCGGCTGCCGGTCCTTGGGGTTCCCGAGCATGATCGGTGCAGTCACCGCTGCATCGATCTCGACCAGGTTCTCCGACCTCCCGTCGACATAGATGTCAAGGTGAGACCGGGTAACTCCCGCCGCAACGCCGCTCTGCCGCAACGTCGTGACGTAGTGTCGGACGGCCGTGCCGCGGATTGTCGATTCCCCGACGAAGGTTGGCGCAGCCGCCGTGGCGAACAGGGAAGCCGCGTATTCGACGCTCCCGATACCGGTGTAGAACCCCGCCTCTGCACCATCGGTTGGTTCCCAGCTGGCAGCCGTCGCCAGTTTGACGTACGCCTTTCCGCTGATCACGACCACTGTTGCATGCACAGGATCACTGACCTGGGACAGCACGTTGCCATGGCGATCGCGCATCTCAGTCGCCGCCACCACCTTCTCCGACAGCAGATGCCCGTACTGCGCGAGGAAGGTCTGCGACAAGGACCGGGTGTCGAAGTCGGTGACCTCACGGATCGAGACGAATAACGGGTCGGATCGCAACGTCGCCCACATGCGCGTGAGGATCGCAGCGGGAGCCGGTGCGCCAGGATCGGGCGAGGGGGCGGGCGCCGTGCCGCCGCATCCCGACACGGCCACACTCATGGCGGCACCGGCCAAGGTGGCGGTGAGACCTCGGAACATCTGACTGCCTCTTCGGAGCGGACGAGATTGCCAACGGAGGCGCACCGTCACGCCGACGGCGCGCCTCCTCACGTCGATTACGAGCAGCTCGACATGTAGTAGCCGGTCGGCAGGTTGACCTGGTACTCCACGTTGTCCATGAAGCCTCCGCCCTGGCCGTCGAAGAAGTCGACGTTGGAGTTGGCATCGAGGAAGAACGGGACCGGGCCCACCAGGATGTAGCCCGCGCGGGACGTGGATAGGGCGTAGGCATCGATGTAGGGCCGGTAGATGTGGTTGGTCGTGTAGCTCACGCTGAAGGTGTTGACGCCCGACTTCTCGTAGACCTGGGATTGGTCGCCCGCGCCACTGTCGTCCCGTGTGAACGAGGCGTCGTTGGCGGATGCGATTGTCGCCCCGGCGGTCTCATCGAGCACGTCGACGTTGATCTCCAGGTCGCCGGTGGCCTCCGATGAACCTGCCCCCGGGGGCTGCCCAGGCACGCCGACGGGCGAACCGTCCGTTTTGGTCGAGATGAAGCCGCCGACGTGCCACCAGACCGTCAGCGACCCCGAGGACACCGTGGGGATGCCTGCGCCCCCGAGCCACTGCCAGCGATGGCCGTCGACCGCGTCGGCCCAAGAACTGTCGTAGAACAGGGACTGAGACCCCAACGACGTCGGCGCGACTGTCGACGACGCGAAGACGCGAGAGTCGAAGGTGCTGTAGAGCGGGCCGGCCGCGGCGTTGTCCTTGTTGGAATCCGCGTAACTCGTGTCGATGTAGCGCGTGTCTGCGCTGTACTCACAGTAGTCGGGGCCGACGGTCACTGAATTCGTGCTAACCCCTCCACCACCTGGTCCTCCGCCCGGAGGAAGCCGGCGCGCTCCGCCCGAGCTGGGGCCGCCAGCCCAATGCGTGGGAGCGGCGTGCGGACCAGGCACTTTCGGCGACGGCGCCGCGCCGCAGACGAAGAAGGAACCATGATCTACGCAGTCCGAGGGAGCTGCCGCCGCCTTTCCGCTGGCCGAGACCGGCGCGGCGAAGGCCATGGCACTGGCGGTGGCGATTCCCGCGGCAGAGAGAAGCGACAAGCGACTCTTCAGCCTCATGTGTGGTACCTCTGACGATGGTTGATGCCCGGCGCCCCTCGAAGTTCCAAAGCCGACAGGGCTCAGCCGGGAGGTCGATCGGCGCCGGGGCGGTCCACCGCCCCGGCGTGTCACCGCCGAGGGCATGAACCTGTGGGCGGGACGGCGCCTGTCCCGTGGTGAGCTACGACATGGCGCACCTCCGGGTATGCGGCGACCCAGGCATGTCGAAGGTCAGCGCATCGTCTCGTGTGGAACACAGACCCACCAGCTCCACCCGCCCTCTCCCTCTCTCAGCGCCCCGCGCCCTTCCTATGACCGGCGACACGGTACCGCGCCGCAACCGCGCTGAGGGTAAGGAGTGCCGGACAGCCTGTCAAGGCAATGTTCGAGTCCGGGCTCGGCACCATGTCGCCGCGTTGGGGGGTCACCCGGCACCGGCCGCGTCGAGCTGCGGTTTTGACACCGGTGGGCACGGGGCGATTTGCCGGAGTGTGCTGCGCGCGCCAGAGGGAACAGCCGAGGCCGACCAGGGCGACGCCGGCAGGTAGGTGCAACGGTTGACCAGGATGGCGCCCTGCATGAGCCCGACCCCACCGCTGGCGGTGCGACTTCGTGGGTGCGCGGCCGGCACCCCGGGCCGGAGGCCAGGCTGGACAAACCGCCGCGGGCGGCGCAGGGTGATACCGTCGCGTGACGAGGCAGGCTCCCAGGGCGAGGTTCGAGCGCGATGGATTCGCAGACGACCGCGGTGCGCAGCG
>CAZCJX010000241.1:0-3382 GCA_964499205.1 uncultured Actinomycetes bacterium
GTCATCACCCGCAAGGGCGTCGACACGCCGCTGCAGACGGGCATCAAGGCCATCGACGCCATGATCCCCATCGGCCGCGGCCAGCGCGAGCTGATCATCGGCGACCGCCAGACCGGCAAGACCGCCGTCGCCCTCGACACCATCATCAACCAGAAGGGCACCGGCGTCGTCTGCATCTACGTCGCCATCGGGCAGCGCTCTTCGACGGTGGCGCAGATCGCCGCGACGCTGCAGGAGTACGGCGCGCTGGAGCACACCATCATCGTCTCGGCGACCGCCGCCGAGCCGGCCGCGCTGCAGTACATCGCGCCCTTCGCCGGCTGCGCCATGGGCGAGTACTTCATGCTCCAGGGCCGCGACGCGCTGATCGTGTACGACGACCTCTCCAAGCACGCGCAGGCGTATCGCCAGCTGTCGCTGCTGCTGCGCCGCCCGCCGTCGCGCGAGGCCTATCCGGGTGACGTCTTCTACCTGCACTCCCGGCTGCTGGAGCGCGCCGCGCGACTCGACGAGAAGTTCGGCGGCGGATCGCTGACCGCGCTGCCGGTGATCGAGACCCAGGCGGGTGACGTCTCTGCGTACATCCCCACCAACGTCATCTCCATCACCGACGGGCAGATCTACCTGGAATCCGACCTGTTCAACGCGGGCATCCGGCCCGCCATCAACGTCGGCATCTCGGTGTCCCGCGTCGGTTCGGCGGCGCAGACCAAGGCGATGCGCAGCGTCGCCGGACAGCTGCGCCTCGACATGGCGCAGTACCGCGACCTGGCCGCCTTCGCCCAGTTCGCCGCCGACCTCGACCGCTCCACGCGCGCCTCGCTGGAGCGCGGCCAGCGCATGACCGAGCTGCTCAAGCAGCCGCAGTACGAGCCGATGCCGATGGCCAAGCAGGTCATCGTGCTCTTCGCCGGTGTGCGCGGCCTGCTCGACGACATCCCGGTCGACCAGATCACCGACGCGGAGCGCTCGCTGCTGCGCTTCGTCGACCAGAACCACCCCGAGATCGAGAAGGACATCGCCGAGAAGAAGGCGATCAGCGAGGACACCGAGAAGTCGCTGCGGGCGGCGATCGAGGAGTTCAAGAAGGGGTACGCGGGCTGAGGCCCGGCTGAACCGATGGCATCGCTTCGCGACATCCGGCGCCGCATCCGCAGCGTCCAGAACACCCGCAAGATCACCAAGGCGATGGAGCTGGTCGCCGCGGCGAAGATGCGCCGCGCCCAGGAGCGGGTGGTCAGCGCGCGTCCCTACGCCGACGAGATCACCTCGGTGATGGCCGAGCTGATGCGCCGCACCCCGGAGTACCGCCATCCCTACCTGGACGTGCGCGAGGTGCGCCGGCGGGTGATCATCCTGGTCACCTTCGACCGCGGCCTGGTGGGCGCGCTGAACAGCAACAACACCCGCCTCGCCCTGCGCGAGATGAACCAGGCCGGAGTTCCGGTCAGTGTCGTCACCATCGGGCGCAAGGGGCGGGACATCATGCGCCGCCTGCGCAAGGACCTGATCGCCGACGTCTCGATGATCGGCGACCGGCCCAGCCTCGGCGACATCCTCCCCGCCATCCGGGTGGCCATGGAGCAGTACGAGGCCGGCGAGGCCGACCAGGTCGACATGGTCTTCGCCCGCTTCATCTCCGCCGGGCGCCAGGAGGCCACCCTGCGCCGCCTGCTGCCCGTCGAGCCGCCCGAGGCGGCGGGGCCGGTGGCGGCGGACTTCCTCTACGAACCCGAGCCGCGCGCCGTGCTGGACGCGCTGCTGCCGCGCTACGTCGAGTCGCTGGTCTACCAGGCGGTCCTGGAGAACCTGGCCTCGGCCCAGGCGGCGCAGATGCTCGCCATGCGCAACGCCTCGGACAACGCGACAGAACTGATCGGTGATCTCACCCTGACGGCCAACAAGCTGCGCCAGGCGACGATCACCACCGAGCTGATGGAGATCGTCGGCGGCGCCGCGGCGCTGGAAGGCTGACGGGCCACGCAGGAGCACGAGAGAGACACATGGCAATCGCACCGGAGCGCCACGTCACCACCACCGGCAAGGTGGTCCAGGTCATCGGCCCCGTCGTCGACGTCGAGTTCGAGGGCGACAAGCTGCCCGAGATCTTCGACGCGCTGGAGATCGTCCGCGACGGCGAGAAGCCGCTGGTCCTCGAGGTCGAGCAGAACCTGGGCAACGGCCTGGTGCGCTGCATCGCCATGGACACCACCGAGGGCCTGCAGCGCGGCGTGCCGGTGAAGGCCACCGGCCAGCCGATCACCGTGCCCGTCGGCCGCAAGACGCTGGGCCGCATGTTCAACGTCACCGGCGATCCCATCGACGGCATGCCCCAGGTCGAGGACGTGCCGCGCTGGCCGATCCACCGCCGGCCGCCGAGCGTCGCCGAGCAGGAGACGTCGACACAGATCCTGGAGACCGGCATCAAGGTCGTCGACCTGATCTGCACCTTCGCCAAGGGCTCGAAGATCGGCCTGTTCGGCGGTGCCGGCGTCGGCAAGACGGTCCTGGTGCAGGAGATGATCCGCAACATCGCCAAGGAGCACAGCGGCTTCTCGGTGTTCGCCGGCGTCGGCGAGCGCACCCGCGAGGGCCGCGACCTCTACGGCGAGATGCAGGAGTCGGGTGTCCTCGAGCAGACCTCGCTGGTCTTCGGGCAGATGAACGAGCCGCCGGGCGCGCGCGCGCGGGTGGCGCTGACCGGCCTGACGCTGGCCGAGTACTTCCGCGACGAGGAGAACGCGGACGTCCTGCTGTTCATCGACAACGTCTTCCGCTATACCCTGGCGGGCCAGGAAGTTTCCGCCCTGCTTGGCAGAATGCCGAGCGCGGTCGGCTACCAGCCGACCCTTGGCACCGAGATGGGTGACCTGCAGGAGCGCATCACCTCGACCAAGAAGGGCTCGATCACCTCGGTGCAGGCGGTGTACGTCCCCGCCGACGACTTCACCGACCCCGCGGTGGCCACCACCTTCGCCCACCTCGGCGCCACCGTCTCGCTGTCGCGCGCCATCTCCGAGCAGGGCATCTATCCCGCCGTCGACCCGCTCGACTCCTTCTCGCGCATCCTCGACCCCCGCATCGTCGGCGAGGAGCACTACCGCGTCGCCCAGGGCGTCAAGCGGACCCTGCAGCAGTACAAGGAGCTGCAGGACATCATCGCCATCCTCGGCCAGGAGGAGCTGAGCGAGGACCAGAAGCTCACCGTGGCGCGCGCCCGCAAGGTGCAGCGCTTCCTGTCGCAGCCGTTCTTCGTCGCCGAGGTGTTCACCGGACGGCCCGGTCAGTACGTGCCCCTGGCGGAGACGGTGCGCGGCTTCGCCGAGATCCTCGACGGCAAGCACGACGACCTGCCCGAGCAGGCCTTCTACATGTGCGGCAC
>CAZCJX010000242.1:0-3335 GCA_964499205.1 uncultured Actinomycetes bacterium
TGCCGCAGGCGTCGCTGAGCGGCATCGACGTGACGCCCGGGATGATCGAGGTGGCCCGCGGCAAATCGTCGCTGGACGGTGTGCGGCTGGAGGTGGCATCGGCGGCGGCGCCGCCGTTCGCGGACGCCTCGTTCGACGCCGTGCTCAGCACCATGAGCCTCCATCACTGGGACGACCGGGACGCTGGGCTGCGCGGCGTGGCCCGGGTGCTGCGACCCGGCGGAGTGCTGCTGCTCGCCGACTTCATGGCGTTGGGTCGCATCGGCGGCCTGGTGGTGCGCGTCGCGGCGCGAAGGCATGGCGCCGGCGCGCCCAGCGAGGGTGAGCTGGTGCGGATGCTCGTCGCGGCGGGACTGGCGCCGGTGGAGCTGCGCCGCGTGGGGCCGGTGCTGTCGCCGATCGGGATCCTGGTGGCGCGGCGGCCATGATCGTCCTGCTCACCACCGCGGACACCGAGCTTCTCGCGCTGGCCGCGGCGCGGCGGCGCCTGCCCGAGGGATTCGTCGCGGTGCACGGGTTCAATCCCGCGGCGTGGAGCGTCGACGACGTCGACGCCCGGCTGCTGCCGCTGCTCGACGCCGGTGCGCGCTGCGTGGCGCTGCGGCTGCTCGGCGGGCGGCGGGCGATTCCCGAGGTGTTCGACCGCGTGCTGGCGCTGTGCCGCGCGCGCGATGTCGCGGTGGTGGCATGGCCGGGTGACCGCCAGCCGGACGCGGAGCTGAGCGCGGTGAGCACGGTGCCCGCCGAGGTGGTGGGACAGGGGTTCGCCTACATGCTGCACGGGGGCGACGCCAACATGGCGTCACTGCTGCGGCTGCTCAGCGACGCGACCTGCGGCACCGCGTATGGGTGTGAGGCGCCGCGCGCGCTGCCGTGGGACGGGCGGTATCACCCGGATGCGCCTGCGGGTCTCGATGATGCAGACGCAGAGGCGTGGTGGGCGTCGTACCTGGGCAACGCCGACGATCCCCGCCCGGTGGTCGGCCTGCTGCTCTACCGCGCCCACTGGATGACCGGCAACCTGGCGGTGGTCGACGCGCTGGTGCGCGCGCTGGAATCGTGTGGAGCGCGCGCGCTCCCGGTGTACTGCTACTCGTTGCGGAGCAACACCGGGGAACCGGCAGCCTTCGCCCACCTGCGCGACAGCGACGGGCGGGTGCTCTGCGACGTGCTGATCAGCACGCTGTCGTTCGCCATGGGCGAGCTCCCCACCAGCGGTCCCCAGGTCGCCGCCGAGTGGTCGGTGGCGGCGCTGGAACGGCTCGGCGTGCCGGTGCTGCAGGCGATCGCGGTGACCGGCTCGCGGCAACGCTGGGAGCAGAGCACCCAGGGGCTGGCGCCCGTCGACGTGGTGATGAACGTCGCCCTGCCCGAGTTCGACGGCCGCCTGGTCACCGTGCCGGTGTCCTTCAAGGAGACCGGGGACGACGGCGCCGCCCGCTACGTGCCCGACCTGGAACGTGTCGAGCGCTGCGCCGGGCTGGCGATGCGCTTCGCCCGCCTGCGCCGCAAGGCCAACGCCGACAAGCAGATCGCCGTCGTGCTGAGCAGCTATCCCACCAAGAACGCGCGCGTCGGCAACGCGGTCGGCCTGGACACGCCGGCGTCCGCGGTGCGCCTGCTCCACGCACTCCGCGACGACGGCTACGACCTCGGCGAGGAGCCGCTGCCCGACGACGGCGACGTGCTGATGCACACCCTGCTCGACCGCGGCGGCTACGATCGCGAGTACCTCACCGCGGCCCAGCTCGCCCAGGCCGCCGGCTGGACCCCGGCGGCCGCATACGCGTCATGGTTGCGGTCGATTCCGGCAGCAACCCGCGAGGAGATGCGCCGCACGTGGGGTGAGCCGCCGGGCCGCCTCTACAACCACGACGGCGGCCTCGCCTTCGCCGGCCTGCGCTTCGGCAAGGTGCTGGTCTGCATCCAGCCGCCGCGCGGCTTCGGCGAGGACCCCGCGGCGATCTACCACTCCCCCGACCTGGCCCCGCCGCACCACTACCTCGCCTTCTACCGCTTCCTGCGCGACACCGTCGACGTCGACGCCGTGGTCCACCTCGGCAAGCACGGCACCATGGAGTGGCTGCCCGGCAAGGCGCTCGGCCTGTCGGCCGCCTGCTTCCCCGACCTCTGCATCGCCGACCTGCCCTTCTTCTACCCCTTCGTGGTCAACGATCCCGGCGAGGGCACGCAGGCAAAGCGCCGCGCCCACGCCTGCATAATCGACCACCTCATTCCCCCGGTGAGCAGCGCCGACGCCTACGGCCCCATCGTCGCCGTCGAGCAGCTGATGGACGAGTACTACCAGGCGCAGTCGCTCGACCCCGACAAGCTGCCGGTGATCCAGGAGCGCATCTGGGAGGCGGTGCGCGGCGCCAACCTCGACCGCGACCTCGGCGAAGCGCAGCGACCGCACGACTTCGACGACTTCCTGCTGCGCATGGACGGGTACCTGTGCGAGATCAAGGATGCGCAGATCCGCAGCGGGCTGCACGTGCTCGGTGCGCCGCCCGAGGGCGAGGCGCTGGTCGACATGATGCTCGCCTTCGCCCGTCCCAGCGACGACGGTGTGCCGGGGTTGGCGGAGTCGCTGGCGCGCGCCTGCGGGCTGGACTACGACGCGCTGCTGGCGGACCGCGGACACCCCCTTGATACCGCACAGAATTCTCTTCATGTGCTGGCTCGCTGGATGCCGGCGCAGCCGCGAGTCGCGGGTGACCTCGTCGAGGCCCTGCATGCGCTGGCGCGCGACCTCGTGGCACAGCTCGCCGCCGCCGACTTCGACCCGGACGCGCCTGCTCGGCTGATCCAGGCGGTGTTCGGCGTCGATGTCCCCGAGGCAACCGCCTCCCTGCACAACCTGTGCACCAAGCTCTGGCCCGCGGTGCGCCGCACCACCGACGAGATCGCCAATCTCCTCGCCGGCCTGCGCGGCGCCTACGTCCCCGCCGGACCCTCCGGCGCGCCGACGCGCGGCATGACGCACGTCCTCCCCACCGGCCGCAACTTCTACTCCGTCGACCCCAAATCCCTTCCCACCGAGACCGCCTGGCGGGTCGGCCAGCAGCTCGCCACCGCCGTGGTCGACAAGCACATCGCGGAAACCGGCACGTCGCCGCGCACCGTGGGCATCGTCGTCTGGGGCACCTCGGCGATGCGCACCGGCGGCGACGACGTCGCCGAAGCCCTCGCCCTGCTCGGCGTCCGCCCGCGGTGGACGCGCGAGAACCGCCGGGTCAGCGGCCTCGAGGCCATCCCCCTCGAAGAGCTCGGCCGGCCCCGCGTCGACGTGGTGCTGCGCGTCAGCGGCTTCTTCCGCGACGCCTTCCCCAACC
>CAZCJX010000243.1:0-3295 GCA_964499205.1 uncultured Actinomycetes bacterium
GCACGCCGGCGTCGGCGAGCAGCAGGTGGTGCAGCGGCGTGTAGGGCAGCATCACCCCCCGCTCGTGCAATCCCGGCGCGACCGACTCGGCGAGCCGCGCTGCGCCGGCGTCGTCGCGGCGACGCAGGAGCACCACCGGACGGGTGGTGCCGGCGAGGATCGCCGCCTCCGCGTCGCCGACGTGGCAGAGCGTGCGCACCGCGTCGAGGTCGCGCAGCATCACCGCGAAGGGCTTGGCCGGCCGCCGCTTGCGCGCGCGCAGCCGGCGCACCGCCGCGTCGTCGCGCGCGTCGCAGGCCAGCTGGAATCCACCCAGTCCCTTGACCGCCACGATGCCACCGGAGAGCAGCGTGTCGACCGCCAGCCGCAGCGCGTCGCCGTGCACCTCGCCGCCTGAGGCGCCGGCGAACCACAGCCGCGGGCCGCACGCCGGACAGCAGATCGGCTGGGCGTGGAAACGGCGGTCACGCGGATCCTCGTATTCGGCGCGGCAGCGCTCGCACATGGCGAAGTGGCGCATGGTGGTGAGCGGCCGGTCGTAGGGGACGTCGGCGATGATGGTGAAGCGGGGACCGCAGGCGGTGCAGTTGACGAAGGGATGGCGAAAGCGGCGGTCGCACGGGTCGAAGAGCTCGGCCACGCAGTCGGCACAGGTGGCGGCGTCGGGCGAGATCGGCTGGTACTCGCCGGCCACCGCGACGCTGGTGTCGATGGCGAACCCGACGTCGCCCCGTGGCGGCACGTCGCGCGCCGACACGCTGTCGATGCGCGCGAGGCGCGGCGCCTGACTGCGCAGCGACGTGGCGAAGTCGTCGAGTGCCGCCGCGTCGCCCTCCGCCTCGATGACCACGCCGCCGCTGGTGTTGCACACCGACCCCGCCAGGCCGAGGCGCTCGGCCAACCCCCACACGAAGGGACGGAAGCCCACCCCCTGGACCACGCCGCGCACCACGAAGCGGCGGCGCAGGACCGCCCGGGGCGGTCGCACTGCGCCCTCGGCAGGGGGTGATGTCGTGCTCAGTCCCATTGCCACCAGTGCCAACCCCGAAGGTCGAGACTACGCCGCCCGTACCGCCCCCGGCGAGAGCACCGCGGCGCGACTGCCGCTCAGGCGTCCGGCCCGACCGGCGACCCCGGCGGCGAGGTGGCCGCGCTCACCGTCGCGCTGAGAGCGGGCTCGGCCTGCACCGTCTTGGTGGGTGCCGCAGCGGGCGTGTAGCGCTGCGCGTGGCCCAGCGGGCCCAGCGCGAACAGCCCGGCAATGAGGATCTGCCAGATGCCGCAGCCGGCGTATACCGCGGCGACGCGGTGGGTGCCACTGATCGCCGCACCGCCGGCCAGGCTGCCCAGCGGGATCGCTGACCAGGCCAGCACCTGGGCGATGCTCATCACCCGGCCCAGCATCTCCGGCGGGCTGATCGCCATGCGCAGGCTCATGGTGTTGATGTCGAGCAGGGTGCCGCAGCCGTTCACCGCCGCCCAGGCGACCAGCCCGAACCAGAGGTTGCCCACCGCGGCGAGCAGGATCATGGCGCCGCCGCTGGCCATCAGCCCGCCGAGCGCCGCCTGGCCGAAGGTGAGGTGCCGCCGCAACCGTCCCGCGACCAGCCCGGTCGCGACCACGCCCAACCCGCCCGCCGCGTAGAGCAGGCCCACCTGCCCGTCGTCGGCGCCGAGGTGGTTCTTGGCCAGGTACACCGTCTGCGAGTAGACGATGCTGGTGGCGAAGAGGTTGATCAGCGCCATCATCGCTGAGATCGAGCGCAGCACGGGGTTGCCCAGCACGTAGCGCAGTCCTTCGGCGACGTCCTGGCGGATGCGCCGCGGCTCGCGCGCCGACTCGGCGTCGAAGCTGGTGCGGATGAACGCCAGGGTGATCGCGGACACCAGGAACGAGGCGGCGTCGATGCTCAGCGCGATGGCGGGGTGGAACACGCTGACCAGGGCGCCGGCGATGAGCGGGCCGGCGATGCCCATGGCCGCGTAGCTGGCCTGGATGCGGCCGTTGGCGCGCACCAGGTCGTCGCGGCCGACCAGCGCGGGGATCGCGGTGGACTCCGAGTTGCTGAAGAAGATGCCCAGAACTGAGGAGACGAAGCCGACGACGTAGATCCACCACACGTGCAGCCCGCCGGCGACGTAGAGCACCGGCACGCTGCCGATGGCCAGGGCGCGCAGCACGTCGGTGGCGATCATCACCCGGCGGCGCTTGAGGCGGTCGACGTAGGCGCCGATGAGCAGCCCGAAGAGCAGGTAGGGCACGAACTCGGCGGCGCTGCTGATGCCCAGGTTGAGCGCCGAGCCGGTCAGCTTGTAGACGATCAGCGGGATCAGCAGCAGGCTGACCGAGTTGCCCAGGTTGGAGAGCAGCTGGCCACCGAAGAAGAGCTCGAAGTCGCGGCCGAGTCGGGAGGTGGGGGCTGCGCCGGGCATGCCCGGCGGATCATAGGAGCGGCGCCGTTCCGCCGCAATCCGCGCGCCGGGCGTGCGCCGGCGGGCCGATTCCAGCACATAGTTGCTACCCTCTTTCGCGATATGACTACTGTCGCTTCCGGCGCCCGCCAGGTCGGTGACGCCGCCGCCCGGGAGAAGCAGCGGTACGCCTCCGGCGAGGAGCGTCCCCTCGGCTCCTACCTCGTCCTGCTCGGCAGCTACGGCCTGCTCAGCGGCGGCCTCGCCGCCGGCATCCGGGCCCGCCGCCGGCCCCTCCCCGAGCGCATCGGCGCCGCCGACGTCGCCCTGCTCGGCGTGGCCACCCACAAGATCTCCCGCATGCTGGCCAAGGACCCGGTGTTCTCCTCGGTGCGCGCGCCGTTCGCCCGCTTCGAGGGTCCGTCGGGGCCCGCCGAGCTCAGCGAGAGCCCCCGCGGCCGCGGTCTCCGTCACGCCCTCGGTGAGCTGCTCACCTGCCCCTTCTGCCTCGGCCAGTGGGCGGCCACCGGGCTGGTCGCCGGGCTGGTGCTGGCGCCGCGGGCAACGCGGATCGCCGCGGCGGTGTTCGCCGTGGTCAGCCTCTCCGACACGCTGCAGCTGGTCTACGCGCGCGCCGAGCACCTCGCCTAGCGGCTCCAGGCGGCGTAGCGCCGCGCTCTGGCGAGAATGCCCGTCGTGCTGCGATCCCGGCGCCTCCTGCCCCCGTTGGTGCTCGGCTGCCTGCTCGCCGGCTGCTCGACAGCGACCCTTCCGGCGGCCTCGCACGGCGGCAGCCCCGGCGGCCAACGCGTCGCGGCGGCGGCCTCCGCGAGCCCGACGGCGAAGCCACCGGCCACGGCGACGCCCGCGCCCCCGCCGCCCT
>CAZCJX010000244.1:0-3276 GCA_964499205.1 uncultured Actinomycetes bacterium
CGGCATCGGCCTGGTGGTGCAGATGGTCACCGCGCCGCTCGGCCTCGCCTCGAAAGTGCTCGACGGCGAGCGCATGCTCGCCCGCCGCGTGCGCGCGATGGTGCTGCAGCGGCAGCAGCGCGCCGCGTCGACCGCCGGGGTGCTGCGCTGATGGCCCTGCTCGAAGTGCACGGGCTGTGCGTCCGCTTCCGCGGGCTGGTGGCCCTCGACGGCGTTTCGCTCAGCGTGTCGCGCGGCGAGGTGGTCGGCCTGATCGGTCCCAACGGCGCAGGCAAGACCACCCTGTTCAATGCCGTCACCGGGCTGCAGCGCGCCGAGTCCGGCCGCATCCTGGTCGACGGCGTCGACGCCGGCGCCATGCCCGCCGACCGCCGCGCCCGCCTCGGCATCGGCCGCACCTTCCAGACGCCGCAGCTGATCAACGGGCTGTCGGCCTACGAGAACATCCTGCTCGGCTGCCAGGCGCGCATGCGCCACGGCCTGTTCGCCGACGGGCTGCGCCTGCGCTCGAGCTACCGCGACGAGGTGCTGGCGCGCCGCGAGGTGGACGACGTCGTCGACTTCCTCGGCCTCGGCGAGCACGCCCACCGCGGCGTCGACTCGCTGCCGCTGGGGGTGCGCCGGCTGGTGGAGATCGCCCGCGCCCTGTGCACCCGCCCCAAGCTGCTGCTGCTCGACGAGGCGGCGTCGGGCATCGGCGGCGACGAGTCGGGACGGCTGGGCGAGCTGTTCCGCCGCATCCGCCGCGAGTACGACCTCAGCATGCTGGTGGTCGAGCACGACGTCGACTTCGTGCTCGGCCTCTGCGACTACGTCTACGTGCTCGACTTCGGCCGCATGATCGCCCGCGGCACGCCCGACGTGGTGCGCAGCAATCCCGACGTGGTCACCGCCTACCTCGGTGAGGAGGTCGAGCATGCTGCTGCAGGTTGAGAGGCTGCAGGTGCGCTACGGCCAGATCGCCGCGGTGGTCGACGCCTCGCTGGAGGTCGACCGCGGCGAGATCGTCGCGCTGCTCGGCCCCAACGGCGCGGGCAAGAGCACGCTGCTGCGGGCGATCGGCGGCCTGCTGCGCGCCGCGTCGGGGCAGGTGAGCTTCGACGGGCGGGACATCACCCGCATCCGCGGCGACCTGGTGGCGCGGCGGGGCATCTCGCTGGTGCCCGAGGGACGGGGCATCTTCCCCGCGCTGTCGGTCGAGGACAACCTGCGCATGGGCGGGTACTGGGCGGCCGACGAGTACCGCGAGCGGCTCGCCCGGGTCGACGAGTATTTCCCAGTCCTGGCCAGAAGGCGGCGGCAGCAGGCAGGGTCGCTGAGCGGCGGGGAGCAGCAGCAGTTGGCCGTCGGGCGGGCGCTGATGGCGCAGCCCCGGCTGCTGATGCTCGACGAGATGTCGCTGGGGTTGGCGCCGCGCGTGGTCGCCGAGCTGTTCGAGATCCTGCGCCGTATCAACCGCGACGGGACCGCGGTGCTGATCGTGGAGCAGCGCGTGCCGCAGGCGCTGGCGCTGGCGCAGCGCGTCTACGTGATGCAGCGCGGGACGGTGGTGCTGAGCGGGAGCAGTGCGGAGGTGGGCAAGGACGCGGAGAGGTTGTCGGCGGCGTATCTGGGGAAGAACGGCGCCTCCGCCGCGCCGGTGAGCGACGACGCGGCGCGTCTCGACGCCGTCGAGCTGGAGGAGATCACCGTGCCGCTGTCGCTGCGCGACCGGCGCACCCTGCAGGTGCTGGCGGATCGCGGCGGGGAGCCGGTGGGTGCGCTGGTGGGCAGGTGGATCGCGGCGCATACCGCGCAGGAGCGTGAGCGCAGCGCATGAAAAATTCCTGCCCCAAGACGCTAATCGGCATTCGCCGTCTGCTCGTCGCCCTTGCGCTCTGCGTCGCCGCGGCCCCGAGCGCCCTGCTCCTCACCGGCACCCCCGCGGCCGCCGCTCCCTCCCTCGACGTGTATTCGGTGAAAGGGTCGGCGGCGGGAATCCGGATCACCGTGCAGACCGGCTACTCCTTCGTCGTCGAACCGGACGCGATGCTCCCCCGCGCGGCGGCGACCATCGAGGCCGACCAGGTCAACGCGCTGGCCAGCCCGCTCGACCCCGGCGACAGCGTCGACGCCCTGCCCGGCCTGGGCGTGCCCACCGCGGAGAACGACATCCAGCAGAGCACCACCAACGGGTGCTGCCCTGCGCCACTGCCCGCCCTGCCGCTGCCCACGCCGCCGCCGCAGCTCGGGCAGAACGTCAACCCGCTGATCACCACCTACGTCGCTCCCTGGAACCCGGTGCTCACCGCACCCTATGAGCACGCCCAGGCCAGCTATCCCGACCCCACCCGGCCGGGGCCGCAGCACGCCGGCTTCCCGGTGGGCAGCGCCGACGCGGTGCCGCCCGACTTCCCCGACCTCTTCGGGGTGATCAGCGCGCACAGCTCGCTGGGGTCGGTGAGCGCCGGACCGGGCAGCGGCGTCGCCGACAGCGGCGTGGGCAGCGCGGTGTCGATTCCCGCCGTCGGGCTGAGCGTCGGTCGGATCAGCTCGCACGTCGAGGTGCACGGCGGCAGCGGCCCGGCGACCAGCAGCGTGGTCACCACGCTGCACGACGTCGACCTCGCCCCCGCCGGCACCGCGCTGCTGCACATCGGCACGCTGGTGCTCACCGCCACCACCACGCGCGACCCCGCCACCGCCCACGCCACCTCGCACACCGACCTGCAGGCCAGCGGGGTCACCGTCGGCTCGCAGTCTGCCCGGCTGGACCAGAACGGGCTGAGCGTCAACGGGTCGCCCTCGCCGCTCAACCCGGCGGCCGGGATGCTCATCGGCATGGTCAGCAAGGACTGCCAGCCGGGCACGCCCGTCGACCGCGGCACCAACCTGGTCACCGTGCCGACGATGCGCATCGGCATGCCGTCGCTGCAGGACCAGTCGACGCACAACGGCAACGAGGAGTCGGTGCGGATGACCGGGCCGACCCTCTGCATCGCCGGCAGCGCGCCGGTTCCGGGCAACGGCGGCGTCGCCGCCACGCCGACGATCTACACCATCACCCTCGGCGACGTGAGCAGCAGCGCCTACGGCATCGCCTTCCCGGCCGAGAGCACCGGAGCCGGCACGTTCCTGCCACCCCTGCCCGAAACAGGCGTGGGCGCGCCGCCCGGGGGCACCGACACCACGACGACCACCGTCAACGGCGCGGCGAGCGCTGCGCAACCCGCGCCGCCAGGCGGCGGGGGCAGCCCGCCCACCGGCCTGCAGCACCTGCTGGCCACCCTCACCGGC
>CAZCJX010000245.1:0-3274 GCA_964499205.1 uncultured Actinomycetes bacterium
CGGCGCGGTGGACGGCGGCTTCGAGCCGCTCTACGAGCTGATCAGCGCCGACGTCGCCGGGCGCGTGCTGGTCATCGCCGGGCTCGGTGCCGTGCCCGGCGCGGCCTGGGGCCAGATCCTCTCGCGCGCCGCCGCCCGCGCCGGCGCGGTCGCTGCGCTGGTCGACGGCGCGGTGCGCGACGTCGACCTGCTCGCCGGCGAATCGCTGGCGGTGTGCGGCGCCAGCGTGCACACCGCCGGCGCTCCCGCGCACGCCCACGTCGCCAGCGTCGGCAGCGGCGTGCGCATCGGCGAGACACCGGTCGAGGACGGCGACACGGTCGTCGTCGACGGGGCGGGCGCCGTGCGCCTGCCGCAGGCCCAGGCGGACATGCTGCTCGACCACGCGCGCGCCCTGGCCGAGGCCGAGGAGCGCGTCCTCGAAGACCTCGCCGCGGGGCGACGGCTGATCGAGGCGTACCACCACAAGCGCACCGCGCAGGCGGCCATCCGCGCCGACCTGCACAGCAACGCACCATCACCCCGCTGACGGGACATTCACCTGCCAAGGAGACCTGGACTATGTCGGTACCTCCCATCGGAAGCCTCCTACTCGGCTCGTCGCAACCGGCTGCGATGAAGGACTGGTATCGCCGCGCCTTCGGCGTCACCGAGAACGACATGGGCGCGTTCGACTTCGGCGGCGTCCAGCTCTTCGTCGAGGAGCACAGCGAGGTGAGCGGGCCGACCAAGGAACCGGCGCGCGTGATCATCAACCTCAACGTCGACGACTGCCGCGCCCTGGAATCGCAGCTCAAGGAGCAGAACGTGAGCTGGGTTCGCGAGGTCGAGCAGATGCCCTTCGGGCTGATCGGCACGGTGGCCGACCCGGATGGCAACTACATCCAGATCATCCAGTGGGGAGCCACTCCGGAGGCACACCGATGACACGATCGCGAATGCACGCTGCCCTGGTGGGGGCGGGGGTGGTCACCCTCGCCGTCGCCGCCTGCGGCAGCAGCAACAACTCCAGCAGCGGCAACGGGTCGTCGGGCGGCAACGCCTGTGCGACCGGCAGCGGCTCGGGTCCGTGGGGCTGGTCGGGCGACAAGACCACCGGCTTCCTGCCCAAGCACGAGCCCGACGTCAACTGCGACGGCAAGGTGGTGGTCGGCATCCTCAGCCCCGGTGACACCAACGACCACGGCTACTACGAGAGCTTCGTCGACGCCGCCAAGAAGTTCGCCACCGACAACGGCTGGACGGTCACCATCGTCGACAAGATCAACCCCGCCGACGCGGTGACCCAGGCGCGCAACATGTGCCGCCAGCACGTCGACATGGTGGCGGTCGCGGCCAGCGAGCTGAAGGACGCCATCCCGGTCTCCTCCGAGCCGGAGTGCAAGAACACCGTCTGGTACGTCGCCGGCGGCCAGGGCGTGGTGCAGACCAACTACTTCGTGCAGTCGCAGGACGACGCCAACGAGTCCGGCTACGCCTCCGGTGTCGCCGCAGGTGAGCTGATGAAGGCGTCGGGCAACAAGAAGGCCGGCTTCGTCACCGGCCCCGAGGCCGACTTCACCGTCACCTTCGCCAAGGCGTTCAAGGCAGGCATCCAGTCGGTGGTCCCCGACGGGCAGCTGCTGGTCACCTACACCGGTGACTTCAACGACTCCGCCAAGGGCGTCGAGGCCGCCAAGGCGCAGATCGCCCAGGGTGTGGGCATCATGTACCCCTACCTCGGCGGCTCCACCTTCGCCGTCGCCGCGGAGGCCCAGAAGACCAACATCCCCGTGCTGACCCCCGGGACCGACAACTGCGCGGTGCCCAGCCCGAAGTTCGCCATCTCGGTGATCTTCTCGCCCGGCGACTACTTCGCCGCGGCGCTGGGACCGTTCAAGGACGGCACCCTCAGGGTCGGCACCGCGCGCGTCTGGCACATGGGCAAGGACCCCGTGCCCACGGTGAAGATCTGCAACCCGACCGGTGACCAGCAGACCGCGGTCGACAACGTCGAGAAGCAGATCGGCGCCGGCACCATCAAGCCCGACGACCTCGTCAAGAACGTCACCCTCTAGAGCACAGGCGAAAGTACCCGGATCATGGAGCGTTCGTCGACACAACCGACGACGATCGCGGCGGCGGAGGCGCGCGGCGCCTCCGCCTGCCCGGCGGTCGAGCTGCGTGGCGTGAGCAAGCGCTTCGGCACCGTGCTCGCCTGCGACGGCATCGACCTGTCGGTGCGGCGCGGCCGCATCACCGGCCTGCTCGGCGAGAACGGCGCCGGCAAGTCGACGCTCATGAAGATCCTGCTCGGCCTGGTCGAGCCCGACTCCGGCGAGATCCTGCTCGACGGCCGTCCCGTCACCATCCGCGACCCCAAGGACGCGGCCGCGATGGGATTGGCCATGGTGCATCAGCACTTCTCCCTGATCGACCCGCTCACCGTGTGGGAGAACGTCATCCTCGGAGAGCGCGGTGCCGTCGACCGCGCCACCGCGGAGCGCCGCGTCGCCGAGTGCGGCGAGCGCTACGGACTGGTGGTCGATGCCAATGCGCGCATCCACGACCTCTCCGCCGGCCAGCGCCAGCGCGTCGAGATCATCAAGTGCCTGGTGCGCAACCCGCGCGTCGTGGTGCTCGACGAGCCCACCTCGGTGCTCACCGTCAACGAGTCGCGCGAGCTCTTCGACGTGCTGCGCCGCGTCGTCCGCGAGGAGGAGCGCGCCGTGGTGCTGATCTCGCACAAGCTCGACGAGATCCTCCACGCCACCGATTCTGTGACCATCCTTCGCCACGGGCGGGTGATCGCCGAGCACCCCGACTCGTCGCAGACCACCGCGCGGCAGCTGGCCCGGGAGATGGTGGGCAGGGAGGTGTCGCTGCGCTCCGAGGGAGCGGCGCTGGGTGTCATGGACGCGGCGCTGCAGACGTCTTCCGCGTCAGTGGTCTCTGAGCCGGCTGATTCTTTTCTTTCTGATTCGCTGCCCACGGTCACCAACGCTTCTCCGGCTCGGCCGGTGGCGCTTGGGATCTACGACGCCACCGCCACCGGCAAGGATCGCCGCCGCCTGCTCGATGGACTCACCCTGCAGGTGCATGCCGGCGAGATCCTGGGTTTGGCCGGCGTCGAAGGCAACGGCCAGGTCCCCCTGCAGGACCTCCTCAGCGGACTTCTCGCTCTCGACTCCGGCCGCGTCGAGGTGAACGGCAGGCCGATCCGCAGCGGCCGCCCCGGCGTCATGCACCAGTCCGGCATCGCCGTCGTCCCCGAGGACCGCCACCGCTGCGGCTG
>CAZCJX010000246.1:0-3230 GCA_964499205.1 uncultured Actinomycetes bacterium
GTCGAGGTCGAGCCGGCCGGCGCGGTAGAGGCCGAGCAGCCAGGGGAAGTCGCGCGGCGGGTAGGCGGAGCCGTAGTAGCAGCCCTTGAGCGTCTTCTCGCTCACCGAGAGCAGCAGGCTGGGGAAGCTGGTCTCGCCGTCCTGGGCCGGCACGCCGACCAGGATGGTGCGCCCGCCGCGGCGGGTCATGTCCCAGGCCTGGCGCTGCAGCGCGGGGATCCCGGCCACCTCGAAGGCGACGTCGACGCCCAGCTTGCCGGTCAGCCCGCGCACCGCTGAGGCGGCCCGGTCGCCGCCCTCCACCACGGCGGTGGCGCCGAAGCGCTGCGCCGCCTCCAGGCGCGCCGCCACCGTGTCGACGGCGATGATCGGCGAGGCGCCGGCCAGGCGGCAGCCCTGGATCACGCTCAGTCCCACGCCGCCGCAGCCGATCACCGCGACGCTCTCCCCCGCTCGCACCTCGGCGGTGCGCAGCGCCGCGCCGACGCCGGTGGTCACCGCGCAGCCGACCAGCGCGGCGGCGGCGAAGGGGATGTCGGGGTCGACGCGGACGACGCTGCCCTCGCGCACCACGGTGTATTCGGCGAAGGTGGCGGCGTGGAGGCCGTGGTGGACCGGCGTGTCGCCGTCGAAGAGGCGCGTGGTGCCGTCGTCCATCAGGCCCGGGGTGTAGGCGGCGCTGGTGCAGAGCTGGGGCTGGCCGTGCAGGCAGAAGAAGCAGCGGCCGCACATCGGCACCCAGGAGATGGCCACGTGGTCGCCGGCCGCGACGCTGCTGACGCCCGGCCCCACCGCGTCGACCACACCGGCGCCCTCGTGGCCGAGCACGACCGGCAGCGGTGAGCCGATGCGTCCCTCGGCGATGGAGAGGTCGGAGTGGCAGACGCCGGCGGCGTGCAGCCGGACGCGCACCTCGCCGGCGCGGGGCTCCTCGAGTCGCAGGTCGACCACCTCCAGCGGCTGGCCGACCGCACGCATCACCGCGGCGCGCACATGACCACCCCGTCAGCAACACGGCCGCCGCGCATCCGGGCGCCCGTGCGCCGCCCATCCCGATCGGGATGCTCACCCATGGTGAAGCCCATATACGATCGCCAGCACAAGGATTGCGATACAGACGCCCGTCGTCATCACCAGGGCCGGCAGCCGCCAACGCACCGGGATGACAGGGATGCCACGCTCGACCGGCTCGCCGAGTGTTCCCTTCACCTCGCGGTGCAACCGCATGCCGATCCTCCGTCGCGCCTTCTCCGGGCGCCGATTCTAGACCGCGCGTCAGCACCCACCGCAAGGAGCCGGTCGGCAGGACCGTCACACAGGCGGGGATAGGAGACATCAGTGCAGCTGCTGCTCGCGACACTCGTGCTGGGAGTCGTCCAGGGCGCTGTCAACGCTCTCCTCGGAGCCGGCATCGTGGCCGTGTACCGGGGGACCGGCGTGATCAACTTCGCGCACGGCGCCATGGCGATGGTGTCGACGTACGTCTTCGCCACCCTGGTCGACCACCATGCGCCGTCGCTGCTGGGCATCCCGCTGGCCGCGCTGATCGCGGTTGCGGTCGGCATCGCGCTGGGCGTCCTCGTCGACGTGCTGGTGATGCGGCCGCTGGCGCGGCAGTCGGCGCTGGTGCGCATCATCGCCACCCTCGGCGTGCTCTACATCCTGCAGAGCTTCGCGCTGATGGTGTGGGGCGGGGCCACGCGCGGCGTGCCCCAACTCTTCCCCCTCGGTGGCCATGGGCTCGGACCCGTCGACCTCAGCAACAACGAGATCGGCATCGTCCTCATCGCCGTTGCCCTGGCAGCGCTGATCACCGCCTTCTACTACCGCACCCGCTTCGGCATCGCGATCCGCGCGGTGTCGAACAGTCGCGACGCGGCGACGCTGGTGGGCATCCGGGTGAAGTGGGTCACCGCGGCGTCATGGGCGCTCGGCGGCGCCACCGGCGCGGTGGCGGGAATGCTGGTGGCGCCGTCGCTGGGACTCAACTCGTACATCCTGACTCTGCTGGTGATCCAGGCCTTCGCCGCCGCGCTGACCGGGCGGCTGGAGAACATGGCCCTGGCGCTGGCCGGCGGTCTCGGGCTCGGGGTGATCACGGCGGTGGCCAGCACATATGTCGAGCAGTGGCTGGCCACCCACCCGCTGGATTGGATCAACATCGGCAACATCGGGCAGGGCATCTCCTTCCTCTGGATCGTGGCGCTGCTGCTGGCCTGGCGGCGTCCCGCCACGCGGCTTGGCGCAGCGCCGGGAGGGTCGCTGGCGTCGTGATCCGCGCCCTCGCCGACGACGATCCCCACGCGCCGCGCGACAGCGTCGACCGCGCGGTGCGCGCCGCACTGCTCGCCGCCTTCGTGCTGCTCGCGCTGGTGGTGCCGCCGATGCTGAGCGCCGCCAACCTGTACCTGCTCTCCGCCGGCATCGCCTACTCGGTGGCGGTGCTCAGCCTGGTGGTGCTGGTCGGACTGGTCGGGCAGTTCAGCCTGGCCCAGGCTGCCTTCATGGGCGTCGGGGCGCTGAGCGCGGGACACCTGGTGTCGGGCGCGCACCTGCCCTTCCTGCTCGCCGTGCCGCTGGGCGGGCTGTTCGCGGTGCCGGTGGGCTGCATCGCCGCCATCCCCGCGCTGCGCGTCACCGGCGTATACCTCGCCGTCGCCACCCTGAGTTTCGGCGAGGCGCTCGACCAGCTCTTCTTCCACACCGCGGTCAACGGCGGCAGCGCCGGCGGCGGCGTGCCCCTCCCCCGCCCCGCCGTGCTCGGCGGCGCGCTGCGCTACTACCTCTTCGAGCTGGCCGTGCTGCTGGCGCTGTGCGCCTTCGTCTGCATGCTGCGCACCCGCCGCGCCGGGCGCAACCTCGCCGCGGTGCGCGAGTCGGAGGCGGCCGCAATGTCGGTGGGGATCAGCGTTGTTTGGGCCAAGGTTGGCGCATTCGCGCTGAGCGCCTTCATCGCCGGCGTCGCCGGCGTGCTCTATGCGGGGTTGAGCGAGGTGGCGTCGGGAGCCAGCTACACCTCCTTCGACTCGATCTCGCTGATGGCGGTCGGCGTCATCGGCGGCCTGGGCAGCGCCGCCGGCGCGGTGATCGCCGGGGTACTGAAGACGATGGCGCCGGTGCTGATCGCGCGCCTGCCCGGCGTGGCCAGCGCCGGCGACCTCACCGGGCTGCTCTTCGGCATCGGCCTGGTGGTGCAGATGGTCACCGCGCCGCTCGGCCTCGCCTCGAAA
>CAZCJX010000247.1:0-3209 GCA_964499205.1 uncultured Actinomycetes bacterium
TGGCCCGGCCCTCGCGGCTGGTCAGGTACATGGTGCCGAAGTGGTTGTAGAGGGCGAGGACGGCCACGGCGAGGACCACCACCAGGACCCACAGCGCGACGTAGCTGACCACGAAGAATGCGTTCATCGGGCCTGCCTCCCATGCATGTCCTGTGTGGTGGCCGCCAGCTCCCCATCCACGCCGCTGCGGAAGGCGGCCACCTCGCCGAGCAACGCGAAACCGAGCACAGCGCACAGCGCCAGCAGCGCCCCGAGGCCGCGGGCCGGCCAGGCGCCCGCGGCGTCGCCGCCCCCGGCCGCTCCGAGTGCCACCCCGGCTCCGCCGAGGAGCAGCAGCGCGCGTGCCAGGGAGAGGCGGTGCGAGGTGGCGTGGTCGAGCACCCCGAAGCAGCGGCACGGCTCGGCGACGCCGCGCGCCAGCGCCAGCGACAGCACCAGGGCGAACCCCGCGCAGAGCGCAGCCGCCGCCGCCGCGGCGCCCCGCAGCGCGACACCACTGGTCAGCCAGAAGCCCACGCTCACCTCGGCCGCCGGCAGACCCACCGCCACCGCGCGCAGCGCCGAGCGCCGGCGAAGGCCGAGGGCGCGCAGGAACGGCTGCACGGACGCGGAGTCGCCGCGCAGCTTGCCCAGGCCGGCGGCGACGAGGACGAGCCCCACCGCGGTGCCCGCAGTGACCGCCGCCTGCCCCACGCCGCTCACACCGGTCAGCCGCCGGGGGAGAGCGAGAGCAGGGTGGCCACCAGCTCGGACCGCGGCAGGTGGCGCGGCCCCCGCACCGCGAACGTCCCCAGCCAGGAGCGTGCCGTCACCGAGTGCACGTGCCCCGTCCGCCAGACCACCCCGGCGAAGTCGCGGAGCTCGTCGAGCCGCGCCGCCTGGATGCCGTCGTGGTACACGGCCTGCAGGCTGGGGATGCCGAGGTCGAGCTCCTCGCCGTGTGCCGGGCTGGTGCCGACCAGCTCGGGCGCATCGGGGCCGCCGACGCAGACCACCAGCGGCGACCCGAAGTCGTCGCGCGACCAGCCCCGGGTGAAGACCAGCATCACCTGCTCCTCGACCCAGCCGAACGCCGGTTCCCGACCGCCCGCCAGCGTGTAGCGCAGGGTGTATCCGTCCGGCAGGTAGCCGGGCCGGCGGTCCAGCACCGTGGTCAGCGTCGTCTCCCCATCGCCGGTGGTCTGCTCCTCTTCTACGCACGCAGCCGGGCGGTTCGTTGCAACCCGCTGTCCGGCGGTCAGAGCAGGCGGCGCAGCGCGGCCTCCAGGGCCGGCCGCAGCCCGGGCGGGTCGACCACCTCGACCGCGACGGCGTCGCAGCCGACCCAGGCGGCCGCCTCGGCCAGCGCCTCGGCCATGTCCTCCACCGCCGCCGCCTCGTCGAGGGCGACGTTGCGGGCCACCAGGGTGCTGCCCTCCCGAGCCGGGTCGGCGTGGCCGCGCAGCCGGCCGCCGCTGAGCAGCGGCATCGAGAAGTAGCCGTGCACCCGCTGCGCCTTGGGCACGTAGAGCTCCAGCCGGGGCTTGAAGCCGAAGTCGCGCTCGGCGCGGGGGCGGAACCAGACCAGCGAGTCGAAGGGGGAGAGCAGGGTGGTGCGGTGGCGGCCGCGGGGCGGGGCGTCGAGCAGGGGCAGCAGGTCGGGGTGCACGTAGGCGACCGGCTTCCAGCCCGCGACCTGCACCGGCACCAGGCCGGCGGCGGCGATGCCCGCCAGCACGAAGCCGCGGCCGTGGCGGCTGAGCCGGTAGTAGTCGCTGATGTCGGCAACCGTGGCCACCCCCAGGCTGCGGCAGGCGGCGGCGCACAGGGCCGCGGCGCACTCCTCGTCGCTCGGGTCCTGGGCGAGCAGCTCGGCGGGGATGGCCCGCTCGGCGAGGTCGTAGACGCGGCGCCAGCCACGCCGGGTGACGCACACCACCTCGCCCTCGGCGAGCAGCTGCTCCACCGCCACCTTGATCGGTGACCAGTCCCACCAGGGGCCGCCGTTGCGGGTGCCGCCGAGGTCGCTGGAGGTGACCGGGCCGAGGTCGCGCACCCGGGCCAGCGCCTCGGCACGGACGTCGGCGGCCAGCGGCGCGCCGTGGATCTGCACCCCGCCGCGGTAGCGCCGCCGCTTGGCGGCGAACCAGGGCCAGGACTCGACGGGCAGCACGCAGGCGGCGTGGGCCCAGTACTCGAAGGCCCGGCCGGAGCCCCAGTAGGCGGTCTCCACGGCGGCGCGCCCGACCGGCCCGAGCCGGGCGTACATCACCAGCTCGTGGGAGCGGGCCAGCACCGAGATGGTGTCGAGCTGCACCGCGCCGACCCGGCGCAGCGTGGCGTCGACCCGCTGCGTGGCACGCCCGCCGGGCGGCGCGCCGGCCAGGCCCTGGGCGTGCAGGACGAGGCGGCGGGCGCCGGCGGCGCTGATCGACGAGACGGCGGCCATGTGTCGCGCCAGTCTGCCCGAACGGGTGCTCGACCGGTGGCGGCGCCTTGACGAACCTGCGAAAGTGGCCGGACCGCGCCGGGCCCGCCCGGCACAATGCCGATCGTGAGCGTGACAGAGACCGCACCGCACCCGACCGTCCAGGTCAGCCCGCCGCTGCCCCCCGTGCCCCGGACCGAGGCCGACCTCCGCGTGCCGCTGCACGTCGCCATCGACATCTCCCTGAAGAGCTTCTACTTCCGCGGCTCGATGCGCGGCCGGGAGCTGGCCGAGCACCTCTGCCTGCCCTTCCGCCTGGTCGAGCCGGTGCTGCGCTGGCTCAACGACGCCGGCTACTGCCAGTCGGCCGGCGTGCCCAAGGGCGAGGCGATCACCAACGAGTCGGTGCTCAGCTCGGTGCAGTGGAACCTCACCCACAGCGGCCGCGACCGCGCCCGCGAGATGCTCGAGGTCAACCAGTACGCCGGCCCCATGCCGGTGTCGATCGACGTCTACTGCGCCGTCGCCCGCCAGCAGGCCACCAGCGACCACCGCACCCACGAATCCGACGTGCGCCGGGCGCTGCAGCACCTGGTCCTCGCCGAGGAGGTCATCGAGGACCTCGGCCCCGCTCTCAACGGCCGCCAGGGCGTCTTCCTCTACGGCGCGCCGGGCAACGGCAAGACCTCGATCGCCGAGGGCGTGGCCAAGCTGCTCGGGCCGCCCATCGCCGTGCCGCGCGCCATCTACGCGCACGGCGAGATCATCCGGTTCTTCGACCCCATCCACCACATGCCGGTCA
>CAZCJX010000248.1:0-3129 GCA_964499205.1 uncultured Actinomycetes bacterium
ACGAGGGCAGCAAGTCGCGCGAGGTGCTGATGGACGTCATCCAGGTGGACGAGCTGCTCGCCGACCTGGGCGAGGAGTAGGCGCCGCCAGCCGAGCGCTTCGCAACGTTCAAGCGGCTGGGCCGGTCTCCCTTTTGTACAGCCCGACAACCTTCCGTGTGGCTCGGGCCTGCGGGAACCATGCTCCGGAGAGCGAGAAGGGAGGTCTGCCATCGTGCCCCGTGCACGTCTCGCCATGCGACTCGGCGTGGCCCTCGCCGCCGCCGCCGCCATCGCCGTCCCCCTGGCCACGTCGGCCAAGACGCCACCGCCGCCGCCGCCGTTCGCCGTGGGCATTCCCACCGTGGTCGATCCCATCCGCGGCGTCGGCGAGCCCGACATGGTGGTCGACGGCAGCAACAACGCCTTGATCACCGGGCCCGGCGGCAGCGGCACCCAGACCTCGTTCTTCTGGCGCAGCCGCGACGGCGGCCTGACCTACCCGGCGCTCGGCCCCTCGCAGGGCCACTGGCTCTGCCCCGCCTCGGGCGGCGGCGACAGCCTGGTGGTGCAGGACCCCGGCACCGGCGACATGTACCTGACCGACCAGGAGGCCCTGGCCGACATCGGCTCGGCCAAGCTGGGCGGCGACGGCTCGCTGGCCACCAAGTGCGCCAGCGCACCCGGCATCACCGCCGACCGCCCCTTCGAGGCGGTGCTCGACTCCAGCAGCAGCCCGCAGGGAGCGGTCGACCACAAGCCGCTGCTCTACCTCTCCTGGCTCTGCGACGCGTGCCTCGGCGTCAACGGCAGCCAGGGCCCCACCGCCGGCGGCCTGGCCTTCGGCTGGAGCGACGACGGCGTGAACTTCCACACCGCGGAGCCGGGGATCTCGCCGGACACCCTGCCCACCGAGGCGCTGGGCGAGGCGGGCAGCATCAACAACTTCGACTGGCACGGCAACATGGTCGCCGACCCCAGGACCGGCTACGTGTACACCGCGCTGGGCTGCTCGAGCACCTGCGCCGACGGCAAGAACCGCGGCAACCAGGTGGGCATCGTCGTCGGTGCGCCGCCGGCCTCGGCGAATCCTGCCAATCCCGGCCAATTCTCGTCGCTCACCTACCAGACCGCGGTGGACACCGACCCCGACGGCAGCAAGATGGCCCAAAAGACCAGCCTCTTCCCGGTGATCGGGATGGACAGCAACGGCACCCTCTACGAGGCCTACATCGAGGGCGACGGCGCCGCCACCACCACCGACCCGCTGCCCCCCACCGCCTGGCACCTCTACTACGCGTACTCCACCGACGCGCCGCTGCACCAGCACTGGTCCAAGCCGGTGCAGGTCGACCACGGCGCGCAGACGGCCACCAGCGACTTCGGCTGGATGGCGGTCGGCGACCCCGGCAAGCTGGGCTTCGTCTGGCTCGGCACCGACCGGCGCGAGCATCCCAGCTTCCAGGACAGCCCGCCGGTGCGGCAGTGGCATCCCTTCATGGCGGTCACCACCGACGGCCTCGACGCCAATCCCGTCTTCCAGCAGCAGCAGGTCGGCATCGGTCCCAACCACCTCAACGACATGTGCCTGCAGGGCACCATCGGCTGCATCACCAGCATCGGCAACCGCAACATGGCCGACTTCATCAGCTGCGACATCGGCCCCGACGGCGCTCTGCAGGCGGTGTGGGCCAACGACAGCAACCAGCTGGCCACTGATCCCACCACGTTGATCCCCGGCCTGCCGGTCACCGAGACGGCCCGCGAGGTGTCCGGCCCGCGGCTGCGCGGCACCGGCTCGGTGCGCGACTCGCGCTTCAGCACCACGCCGACGACGTCGATCGCAGACCGCCGCGGTGACGCGCTGTATCCCGTCGATCCCACCCAGGGCGGACAGAGCTACCAGCCGCAGCTCGACCTCACCGCCTCGCGGGTGGAGTGGGACGGCATCAACATGGTGGTGCACATCGACGCGGCGAGCCTGGACAGCACCACCAGCCCGGCGCTGACCCAGCCCAACGTCTGGTACCTCACCACCTGGCAGTTCGACCACCGGATCTACTTCGCCCGCGCCCAGTCGACCGCCGGCGGACCGCTCAGCTTCGCCGCCGGACCGGCCAAGTCCTTCGACCGCCCCGGCCTCAACGGCCAGACGGTGGCGACGCTGGTCAACTACAGCGGCGGCACCCCGGTGACCGGCACGCGCCACGGCAACGACATCGCCATCACGGTTCCTGCCTCGGATGTCGGAAACTCGACCACCGGGTCGCTGCTCGAAGCGGTGACCGGGTTCAGCGCGCTCGACAACGGCGCGCCTCTCTTCGTCGGGCCGGGCGGCGGCAACATCCCGACCATCACCGACGCCACCCCGGCGTACGACACGGTGCTCGGGCTGCCCTCGGACGACGGCGACGGCGGCCACGGCGGCAACGGGCACGGCAACGGCGGCAACGGGCATGGCAACGGCGGCAACGGGCATGGCAACGGCGCCGGCGGCGCGGCAGCACAGGCCGGCGACCATCCCGCCGCTGCCGCGTCGCCGGCGGACGCCACCGTGGCGCCCGCCACCGCGATCAGCGCGCAGGCCGCCGCGGCCTCGGTCAGCCCGGCGCCGACCGCGGCAGGTCTCGGCCTGCTGCTCCTCGCCGGAGCGCTCTCGCGGCGGCGCCGGCGCTCGCACCCGCGCGGGGGCGGCTGATAGCCTTCCCCGCACGCGAGGGGCCACGGCGGGAGGACAGGGTTGCGGGTGACCTGGCTGCGTCGCATCGCGGTCGTTGGGGCCGTTCTCGCCTGCCTGCCGCTGAGCGCCTGCGGCCGCGCCGCCGCCGCGCCACTGCCGACCACCTCGGCACGCGGCTACCCGCTCGGTGACCTCTCCGTGCAGCGCGCCGGCTCGACGGTGCTCCGCCTCACCGTCGAGATCGCCGACACCGATGCCGCCCGGCAGAAGGGCCTGATGGGCGTCACCTCGCTGGCCCGCGACCAGGGCATGGCCTTCGTGTTCCCCAACCCGGTCGGCACCGGCTTCTGGATGAAGGACACCCTGATCCCTCTCGACATCGCCTTCGTCGACGCCAGGGGAAAGGTGGTCGACGTGCAGCACATGGTCCCCTGCACCGCCGATCCCTGCCCCATCTACTACGCCGCGGCG
>CAZCJX010000249.1:0-3121 GCA_964499205.1 uncultured Actinomycetes bacterium
TCCAGGGCGGCGCCAGCGACTTCGTCGAGGCGGTCGGCGGCCGGGTCGACACCGTGGTCGGGCTCGACGTCGCCCTCGCCCTGCGGCTGCTCGCCGAGGCCGGCTACTCGGTGCCGCTGCCCGCCGCGCCCGACGTGCCGCTGGCCCCGATGCGGCCGGTCCGCCGCCCGTTGACCACGGTGCGCACGCCCCAGCGGGTCTGAGCGCTGGCCCTCTCCCGACGGCTCCGCCGCCGCGCCGCCGCCCTGCTCGTCCCCGCCGCCCTGGCCGCCCTGCCCCTCGTGGCGCTGACCGCCTGCGGCGGGTCCTCGGTCGACCTCTCCGTCAGCGTCGCGCCGACGGCTCCGCCCCCCTCGGAGGTCCGCCCCGGCGACGACGTGGAGTACAAGCTCACCGTGGTCAACAACGGCCCCGGCCAGGCCACCGGGGTGAGCGTCCGCGTCGACCTGCCGACCGCCTTCCGCTACAAGGCGACCCCGGCGATCGACTCGCTGGGCACGACCACCCGCACCCAGCCCTCCGACCCGCTGGTCGACAGCGACGCACCGCAGTGGGGGCAGTGGAGCCTGGGAGCGCCGGGCATCAACGCCGATGGCACGCCGGCGCACGCCACCCTGTTGATCACCTTCACCGTGCTCGCCGGCGGCAGGCCGGCCAGCTACTCGTTGACGCCCCACGTGTTCAGCGACCAGGGCGAGGAGGTGGTCGGCAAGGAGCTCGCCGTGCACCTGTCGCCGTCCAGCGACCTCGACCTCACCATCAGCGTCGACGAGGCGACGGCCAAGCGCGGCGACACGGTTCACTACCACGTCACCCTGCTCAACAAGGGGAGCGGGGTGGCCAAGGGGGTGGGCATCCTGATCACCCTGCCGGGGGGCATCGTCTTCAACAAGACGGAGCACCTCGACGGCAACTTCTCGCGCAGCGACCCCATCGACCCCATCAGCGGGGCACTGATCGTCTACTACGGCGGCTGGGTGCTGCCGGCGGCCAGCGACGCGCGGCCGGGGTCGCTCAACCTCATCTTCAGCGGCAAGGTGCTGCCCACCGCTGTGGCCGGCCGCTACTCGGTGACCGCGCAGCTGACCAGCGCCGAGGGCGCGGTGTTCCAGCTGCCCGACACGGCACCGATCACCATCAACGCGCCGTCGCCCTCCCCGTCGCCGTCCGCCTCGGCCGGCGCGCGCACCGGCAGCGCCAGCCCGACGCCGGCGCCGGCGGCCACGCCGACCCCGCCACTGCCCACCCCGTCGCCGACCCACAAGCACGGGTAGACGGCTGCGAGGAGCTCGCCCCGGGCTGTGGTATCCTGCGCGATCGCGCCCTCGATCGGGCAGCGGCCCGTCCGCGCCCGGCGCGATCGATCGTCCACCCTCCTTTGAAGTCACGCATGTACGCCATCCTGCAGCAGAGCGGCCACCAGTACCGGGTCAGCCCCGGTGACCGCCTCCTCGTCGACCGTCTCGCCGCCGAGGTGGGCAGCGTGGTCGCGCTCGAGCCCGTCGTCCTCGTCGCCGCCGACGACGGAACGCCCCAGGTGGGAACCCCCGTCGTCGACGGCGTGCGCGTCGCCGCCACCGTGGTGGGGCACACCAAGGGCGGCAAGATCCGCGTCTTCAAGTACAAGCCGAAGAAGCGGTACCGGCGCACCCACGGGCACCGGTCGCTGCTGACCGAGCTGCGTGTGGAGGCGGTGCTTGCGGCGGGAGAGGCGCTGCCGGAGCCCAAGGTCGCCGAGGCGAAGCCCGCCAAGGCGGCGGCGCCGGCGGGGGAGACCCCCAAGCGCAAGCGCGCCACGGCGAGTGCTGCGGCCGGCGCTGCGGAGACCGAGACCTCGGTCCCTGCGGAGACCTCGGTTCGCGCGGAGACCTCCGCGTCTGCCGAGAGTTCCGTGTCTGCCGAGACTTCGGTTGCTGCCGAGACCTCGGTTTCCGCCGAGGCTTCTGCTCCCGCCAAGGATTCTCTCCCTGCCGAGGCGCCGGAGGCGCCCGAGGCAGCCGCTCCCAAGCCCCGGCGCGGCAAGGCCGCCGCCGACGAGGGCGCGCAGGGCGCGACCCCCGCAACCGACGACGAATCCCCCACCCCCAAGCGCCGCACGCGCGCCAAGAAGACCGACGACACGCCCGCCGCCGACAGCGGCGAGACGGAGTAGCAGCAAGAGATGGCACACAAGAAAGGCGGCGGCAGCAGCCGCAACGGCCGCGACTCCCGCGGCCAGCGTCTCGGCCTCAAGCGCGGCAGCGGTGAGCTGGTCCTCGCCGGCACCATCCTGGTCCGCCAGCGCGGCACCAAGATCCTCCCCGGCGGCAACGTCGGCGTCGGCCGCGACCACACGCTCTACGCGCTGCGCAGCGGCACTGTCGCCTTCGACCGCACCGGCCACGACCGCACCCGGGTCAACGTGCTCGCCCTGCCCCAGGCGCGCCTGGAGGCGCTGGCCGAGCCGGTGGCGGCGGCGGCCGGCGAGAGCGAGACCGCCTGAGCCTCTTCCTCGACGAGGTCACCCTCAGCCTGGCCGCCGGTGACGGCGGGCGCGGCGCGGTGACCTTCCGGCGGGAGAAGTTTGTGCCCCAGGGCGGCCCCGACGGCGGAGACGGCGGCGCCGGCGCCGACGTGGTGATCCGCGCTGACCCCAGCGTCACCACCCTGGCCGCCTACCGCGATCGCCGCAGCTTCCACGCCCCCAGCGGCCAGGCCGGCGCCAAGGCGCTGAAGAGCGGCAGGCGCGGCGCCGACCTGGTGCTCCCCGTGCCCATCGGCACGGTGGTGACCGACGCGCAGAGCGGCGCTCTGCTCGCCGACCTCGACCATCCCGAGGCGTCGGTGGTGGTCGCCGCCGGCGGCCGCGGCGGCCGCGGCAACGCCCGCTTCACCAGCTCCACCCGCCAGGCGCCCCGCATCGGCGAGCTGGGCGAGCCCGGCGAGAAGCGCCAGGTCCACCTCGAGCTCAAGCTGATCGCCGACATCGGCCTGGTCGGCCTGCCCAACGCGGGCAAGTCGACGCTGCTGTCGGCGCTGACCGGCGCCCATCCCAAGATCGCGGCCTATCCCTTCACCACCCTGGTGCCCAACCTCGGCGTCGCCGAGCTCGACGGCGGGCGCACCGTGATCATCGCCGACG
>CAZCJX010000250.1:0-3100 GCA_964499205.1 uncultured Actinomycetes bacterium
GCCGCTCGACCGCGTGCCGCTCTACCAGCGGGAGGGCAGCGTGGTCCCGCTCGGCCAGGGCCGCCGCGTCGCCGAGCTGCTGGCCGGCCCGATCACCGAGAAGCGCTGGGACGAACCCTACGTCGCCGCCGCCGCCACGCCCGACATCGGTTAGCCTCCGCCGCGTGCCTGGCCCACCGCGCATCCTCGCCGGCGCGCTGCTGGCGCTGGCCGCGGCCGTCGCGCTGGTCGCCTGCGACGACCCCGGGGCGGACCTCCAGCACTCGCTGGTCGGCGACATCCCGGGCTACTCGGTCGCCGACGCCGACAGCGGCCCGCTGAGCCTCGACGGCGCTGCGTCGTCGCTGCCCACCCCGCCGGACACCACCGGCGGCACCCTCCGCGCCGACGGTTTCACGGCCGGCTATTCACGCGTCTTCCTGAAGGGCGGCAAGCCCGGCGGGGACTACGTGATCGTCGCCGCCTACGCCCTGCGCGACGCGCCCGGCGCCGAGGGCGTCGTGGCCTTCGAGCACAGCGCGCTGGGCAGCACCGGCACGGTGGCACTGTTCTCCGTGGACACGATTGCCAAGTCGGTCGGCTTCGTGCTCACCGGCGCGACCAAGCGCGGCGATCGCCAGGTGTTCTGCGACGGCGTGATCTTCCCCAAGGCGCAGCGCGTCTACGCCGTCACCACCTGCTCGGGCCTGCCCATCGACGCCACCCTCGCCACCGCTGTCGCCCGGCGTCAGGCGCTGCACACGCCCTGAGCCGTCGCTAGCAATTGGCGTCAGCCGGCGTCGCGCACCGGCAGGAAGGCGAGCGGGCAGGCGTCCGCGGCGCTGGGGGTGACCCGGATCGTCCAGCCCTCCAGCCCGGTGTCGGACAGCGGCACCAGGGTGCAGCCGGCGCAGGGCACGGCCTTGCCCTCGGCCGCCTGCGGGCAGGAGCCGAAGTCCCCCGCGCCGTGGCATTCGCCCATCACCGCGCCGGTGGCGGGATCCACGATCAGCACCCGGGCCCTGGCCTCGTTGGCGTCCATCGCGACACGTCCTCGCTGACCCGCCGTCCTCTGGTCTGGGCCAAGGCTGCGCGCCCCCCGGCAGAGGGGGACAGAGGCGATGGTCAGCAGTCGCCGGCGACCAGTGGCCCGGCCGCGCTCAGGACGTCCGGCCCGCGGTGAGGGTGCGGGTGGTGGCGATGTCGCGCTGCAGCTGCTCGACCAGCGCGTCGACGCCGTCGAAGCGCTCCTGGCCGCGCAGCCAGTGGGTGACCTCGACCCAGGCCTGCTCGCCGTAGAGGTCGCCGTCGAAGTCGAGCAGGTGGGCCTCGACCAGGAGCAGGCCGTTCTCGTCGTAGAAGGTGGGGCGGCGGCCGATGGAGATGGCGCTGGCGTGCCGGGTGCCGTCGGCGCGGCGGTACCAGCCGGCGTAGACGCCGTCCTTGGGGAGCAGCATGTCGCCGGGCACCGCCACGTTGGCGGTGGGGCAGCCGATGGTGCGGCCGCGCCCGTCGCCGTGCTCGACCACGCCGTGCACCTCGTAGTCGCGGCCCAGCAGCGACGCCGCGCGGGCCACGTCCCCGTCGGCGACCACGCCGCGGATCAGCGTGCTCGACACCGCCGTCCCGTCCTGCTGCACCAGGGGCACGGTGACGGCGCGAAACCCGTGCTGCTGCGACAGGCGCTGCAGCAGCGCGGCGTCGCCGCGGCGGCGCAGGCCGAAGTGGAAGTCCTCGCCGCTGACCACGGCGCGGGCGCGCAGCTGCTCGACCAGCACCTCGGCGACGAAGTCCTCGGGCGCCTGCAGGGAGCGCTCCTCGTCGAAGTGGAGCAGCACCGCCCAGTCAACGCCGAGCTCGCGGAGCATGGCCAGGCGCTGGCTGAGGTCGGTGAGCAGGCGCGGCGCCGACTCGGGGCGGACCACCGAAGCGGGATGGCGGTCGAGGAGCACCACCGCCGAGGCGACGCCGAGCTCGGCGGCCTCCGCCTGGGTGCGGGCGATCACCGCGCGGTGGCCGAGGTGGACGCCGTCGAAGAAGCCGGCGGTGAGCGCGGTGCCGGCGACCTCCAGGGGGAGCGCGGCCGGGTCGCGCAGGAGCTGCATGGGCGGCAAGGGTAGTGAAGTCAGACGAGCAGGCGCACCGCGACGGCGACGCCGAAGAGCACCACGGCGACGCGCAGCACCCGGTCGGGCAGGCGGCGGGCCACCGCCACTCCGGCCAGGCCGCCGGCGTAGCTGGTCGGGGCCATGATCGCCACCGGGATCCAGGCGACGCTGCCGAAGGCGATGAAATAGAGGACGGCGACGACGCTGATGACCAGGGCGAGCAGGCCCTTGAGGGCGTTGATGCGCTGCAGCGTGTCGTCGACGAAGATGCCCAGGACGGCGAGCATGATCACGCTGACGCCGGCGCCGAAGTAGGCGCCGTAGACCGCCGAGACCACCTGGGCGGCGGCCAGGGCGGGAGGCAGCTCGCCGAGGCGGGCGCGCAGGCCGGTCGCGGCCCGGCTGGGGGCAACCGCCCGGCTCGGCTGAGCAGCCCGGGTCTGGCCGCCGTCGGGAGCGTCGCCGGCGAGGCCCGGGGCGTGTGCCTCCGCCGCCGCCGCCGCCTCGTGCTCCCGCTCCGACCGCAGCGCCTGCCGGGCCACCCGCCGGGCGATCCACGGCTGGGCCACCAGCAGGGCGCAGGCGGCCAGGATCAGCCAGGGCACGAGGTGCTGGAAGACGCTGGCCGGCCCGGCGATGAGCAGGAACGCGCCCAGCACCGCGCCTCCGATGCTCAGCGCGCCGAGCGCCTCGACGCGGCGCCGCTGCCCGCGCAGCTCGCGCCGGTACCCCACCGAGCCCCCCGCGTAGCCGGGCAGCAGCGCCACCGAGTTGGTCACGTTGGCGGTCAGCGCCGGGTAGCCGGCGAGCAGCAGGGCGGGGAAGGAGACCAGCGAGCCGCCGCCGGCCACCGCGTTGATCCCGCCCGCGGCGAAGCCGGCGGCGGCGAGCAGCAGGATGCGGGCGGCGTCGAGGTGAGGGTGCACGGTGGCCTGGCCTACGAACGGGTTGACGCTGTTGACTGACGGTAGTATGGTCTGACCATCAGTCGATCTGCTGGCCTGTCCGGCCGG
>CAZCJX010000251.1:0-3100 GCA_964499205.1 uncultured Actinomycetes bacterium
TCGAGGCGATGAAGTAGCCCACCTCGCCGGTCTGCAGCTCGCCGGTTGCGGTCATGGCCGGCCGGAACACGCCGACCTCGTCGACGACGAAGTCCTTGCCACTGGCCATCATGCGCACCCGCATGCCGTCCTTGATGCAGCCGTCCATGACCCGAACGTAGACCACCACGCCGCGGTAGATGTCGTACTTGGAGTCGAAGATCAGCGCCTTGAGCGGCGCCTCGGGGTCACCGTTGGGATGGGGGATGCGGTGCACCACCGCTTCCAGGATCTCCTTGGTGCCGATTCCCTCGCGCGCCGAGGCGGGGATGCAGTCCTCGCCGGCGAGCCCGATCACCTCCTCGATCTCCTTGCGCACCAGCTCGACGTCGGCGGCGGGCAGGTCGATCTTGTTGATGACGGGGACGATCTCCAGGTCGTGCTCCAGCGCCTGGTAGACGTTGGCCAGGGTCTGCGCCTCGATGCCCTGCGACGCGTCGACGACGAGGATGGCACCGTCGCAGGCGGCCAGCGAGCGCGACACCTCGTAGGCGAAGTCGACGTGCCCCGGCGTGTCGATGAGGTTGAGCTGGTAGGTCTCGCCGTCGTCGGCGGTGTACATCAGGCGCACCGCCTGCGCCTTGATAGTGATGCCGCGCTCACGCTCCAGGTCGAGCTGGTCGAGCAGCTGGTCCTGCATGTCCCGCGCCGCCACCGCGCCGGTGTACTCGAGGAGACGGTCGGCCAGCGTCGACTTGCCGTGGTCGATGTGGGCGATGATCGAGAAGTTGCGGATGCGGTCGAGCGGGGCCGTCACGGCGGGCAATCGTACAGGGCCGGTGGGTCAGCCTCCGCCGTGGTAGATGCGCGTGGGGCGGCGGCCGTCGACCACGGGCCAGCCGTGTCCTGGCGCGATGACGCGGGCGGGAATCGCGGCGAGGCGCTCGGCGGTGCCGCGGGCGGCCGCGGGGTCGGCGCAGTGGCGCGCCGGCGGCGGCTCGAGGCGGCCGGAGCCGCCGACCCTGGCGGCGTCGCCGATCATCAGCGCGTTGGGGCCGTAGCAGAGCAGCGCGATGGCGCCGGGCGCGTGCCCAGGCGCGTCGACCACCTCGATGCCGCCGGCGAGGTCGAGCACCTGGCCGGGGGTGAGGATCTCGTCGACGCGGATCGGCTCGCGGGGCCAAGCGTGGCGTGTGAAGGGCAGGCGGCCGCGCGAGGTGACCGACTCCGGCTGCAGCAGGAGCTCGGCGGTCGCCTCCGAGGCGGCGAGGCGGGCGCCGGTGAGGCGGCGCACCTCGGCGGCGTTGCCCGCGTGGCCGCGGTGAGCGTGGGTGAGCACCACCAGGCGGATCTCGTGGAGGGGGCGGCGGGCGCTCACCGTCAGGTGGCCGATGCCCAGCGTGCCGTCGGGGGCGCCGGTGTCGACCAGCACGCACTCCATCGCCCCCTCGACCAGGTAGGCGCGGCCCCCCGAGGTGGCGTCCGAGGCGTGGAGCCCGCTGATGACCAGCACTGCGGTGGCGAGCGTAGCTCTCCGGCGGGCCCATACAAACGTATGATCAGCGGATGGCGACGTCATCGAGCCCGACGGTGGCCGGGGGAATGCCCCCCAATCCCACCGGCGGGAAGCGTGCCCTCGTCCTCAGCGGCGGCGGCGTCACCGGCCTGACCTACGAGATCGGGGCGTTGCGTGCCCTCGACGACCTCCTGGTCGGCGCCAGCGTCAACGACTTCGACATCTTCGTCGGCACCAGCGCGGGCTCCATCGTGGGCGCGCTGCTGGCCAACGGCATCTCCCCCACCGCCATGGCGCTGGGCGTCGAGGGCGGCCACAGCGACCTCAGCCCGCCGTCGGCGTGGGCGCTGTACAAGCCCAACGTCGGCGAGTTCGTGTCACGGCTCTGGCGGCTGCCCGGCCTGGCGCGCGAGATGCTGGTGGACATCGTGCGCTCGCCGCTGCGCCTGTCCGCGTTCGACGTCATGGGGCTGCTGTTCCCGCTGGTGCCGTCGGGCGTCTTCGACCACTCCGAGCTGATCCGCTACATCCACGGCGTGCTCACCCTGCCGGGCCTCACCGACGACTTCCGTGAGCTCGACAAGGAGCTGCACATCGTCACCACCGCGCTCGACTCCGACGAGCGCGTGGTGTTCTCGCCGTTCCACAACCCGCACGTGCCCATCTCGCGCGCGGCGGCGGCGAGCAGCGCCATCCCCATGCTGTTCAAGCCGGTGCGCATCGACGGCGTCGACTATGTCGACGGCGGCCTCAAGGGCAACGCCGCCATCGACGTCGCGGTCGACCGCGGCGCCACTCTGGTGGTGGTGGTCAACCCCATCGTGCCGCTCGACGCGCGGCACATGAACGTGCCCTCCTCGATGCGCCAGCAGATGGGCTCGCGGCTCACCGACCTGGGCATGCGCGGCGTCTACAACCAGGTCTTCCGCGGCATCCTGCACGACGGGCTGATCGATCATGTCAGGCTCGTCCGCAACCGGCGGCCCGACGTGGACATCCTGCTCATCGAGCCGCGTCCCGACGACGAGAAGATGTTCTTCCACGAATTGATGTCGTTCTCGGCGCGGCTGATGACCCTGCAGCATGGCTACGAGTCGGTGTCGACCGGGCTGTACGACACCTGGGGCTACCTGCGCCGCATCCTGCCCAAGCACGGCATCAAGATCACCCGGCGGATCATCGACCGCAAGTCGCAGCCGGTGCCGGTGGAGACCGTGGAGAGCGCGGGACGGCTGCAGCGGCTGCTACGGCAGACGGTGTTCGACCGGCGTTCGCGGGCGCGCACCCTGGGTGACGAGGAGCCTCCGCTGCGGGTGCGGGAGGCGGTCTGAGCGGCTGGCTGCTCAGTCCCCGCCGACGGCGGCGCGCAGCAGCTCACCGATGTTGACGGTGCGCTGCGTCCCCATCGCCGACGGCTTGACCCGGTGGGCCAGCACCATCGGCGCCACCATCTCGACCTCGGGCAACCCCACGCGCGGCCGGCCCTCGTAGGCGGCCAGCGCCTGCGAGGCCTTGCGGGTGGTGAGGTCGGCGCGGTGCCCGTCGACGTCGAGCTCGATGCCCAGCGCGGCGATGGCCACCAGCATCTCGCGGTCGACCTCGACG
>CAZCJX010000252.1:0-3095 GCA_964499205.1 uncultured Actinomycetes bacterium
ACGAGGGCAGCAAGTCGCGCGAGGTGCTGATGGACGTCATCCAGGTGGACGAGCTCCTCGCCGACCTCGGCGAGGAGTAGGCGCCGCAGCAGAACCGTTCGCAACGTTCAACCGGCCCGGCCGGTCTCCCTTTTGTGCGGCCCGACAACTTTGACTGTGGCTCGGGCCTGCGGTCGCACCGCTCCGGAGAGCGAGAAGGGAGGTCAGCCATCGTGCCGATCGCACGTCTCTCCGTGCGGCTGGGCGTCGCCCTGGCCGGCGCCGCCGCCATCGCGGTCCCCCTGGCCACCTCGGCCAAGACGCCACCGCCGCCGCCCCCGTTCGCCGTCGGCATCCCGACCGTGGTCGACCCCATCCGCGGCGTGGGCGAGCCCGACATGGTGGTCGACGGCAGCGACAACGCGCTGATCACCGGCCCCGGCGGCAGCGGCACCCAGACCTCGTTCTTCTGGCGCAGCCGCGACGGCGGCCTGACCTACCCGGCGCTCGGCCCCTCGCAGGGCCACTGGCTCTGCCCCGCCTCGGGCGGCGGCGACAGCCTGGTGGTGCAGGACCCCGGCACCGGCGACATGTACCTGACCGACCAGGAGGCCCTGGCCGACATCGGCTCGGCCAAGCTGGGCGGCGACGGCTCGCTGGCCACCAAGTGCGCCAGCGCACCCGGCATCACCGCCGACCGCCCCTTCGAGGCGGTGCTCGACTCCAGCAGCAGCCCGCAGGGAGCGGTCGACCACAAGCCGCTGCTCTACCTCTCCTGGCTCTGCGACGCGTGCCTCGGCGTCAACGGCAGCCAGGGCCCCACCGCCGGCGGCCTGGCCTTCGGCTGGAGCGACGACGGCGTGAACTTCCACACCGCGGAGCCGGGGATCTCGCCGGACACCCTGCCCACCGAGGCGCTGGGCGAGGCGGGCAGCATCAACAACTTCGACTGGCACGGCAACATGGTCGCCGACCCCAGGACCGGCTACGTGTACACCGCGCTGGGCTGCTCGAGCACCTGCGCCGACGGCAAGAACCGCGGCAACCAGGTGGGCATCGTCGTCGGTGCGCCGCCGGCCTCGGCGAATCCTGCCAATCCCGGCCAATTCTCGTCGCTCACCTACCAGACCGCGGTGGACACCGACCCCGACGGCAGCAAGATGGCCCAAAAGACCAGCCTCTTCCCGGTGATCGGGATGGACAGCAACGGCACCCTCTACGAGGCCTACATCGAGGGCGACGGCGCCGCCACCACCACCGACCCGCTGCCCCCCACCGCCTGGCACCTCTACTACGCGTACTCCACCGACGCGCCGCTGCACCAGCACTGGTCCAAGCCGGTGCAGGTCGACCACGGCGCGCAGACGGCCACCAGCGACTTCGGCTGGATGGCGGTCGGCGACCCCGGCAAGCTGGGCTTCGTCTGGCTCGGCACCGACCGGCGCGAGCATCCCAGCTTCCAGGACAGCCCGCCGGTGCGGCAGTGGCATCCCTTCATGGCGGTCACCACCGACGGCCTCGACGCCAATCCCGTTTTCCAGCAGCAGCAGGTCGGCATCGGGCCCAACCACCTCAACGACATGTGCCTGCAGGGCACGGTCGGCTGCATCACCAGCGTCGGCAACCGCAACATGGCCGACTTCATCAGCTGCGACATCGGTCCCGACGGCGCGCTGCAGGCGGTGTGGGCCAACGACAGCAACCAGCTGGCCACCGATCCCACCACGTTGATCCCCGGCCTGCCGGTCACCGAGACGGCGCGCGAGGTGTCCGGCCCGCGGTTGCGCGGCACGGGCTCGGTGCGCGACTCGCGCTTCAGCACCACGCCCACCTCGTCGATCGCAGACCGCCGCGGTGACGCGTTGTATCCCGTCGATCCCACCCAGGGCGGACAGAGCTACCAGCCCCAGCTCGACCTCACCGCGTCACGGGTGGAGTGGGACGGCATGAACATGGTGGTGCACCTCGACGCGGCGAGCCTGGACAGCACGAGCAGCCCGGCGCTGGCCCAGCCCAACGTCTGGTACCTCACCACCTGGCAGTTCGAGCACAGGATCTACTTCGCCCGAGCCCAGTCGACCGCCGGCGGACCGCTCAGCTTCGCCGCCGGACCGGCCAGGTCCTTCGACCGTCCCGGCCTCAACGGCCAGACGGTGGCAACGCTGGTCGACTACAGCGGCGGCACCGCGGTGACCGGCACGCGCCGCGGCAACGACATCGCCATCACAGTTCCTGCCTCGGATGTCGGAAACCCGAGGACCGGGTCACTGCTCGAAGTGGTGACCGGGTTCACCGCGCTCGACAGCGGCGCGCCCCTGTTCGTCGGACCCGGCGGGGGCAACATCCCGACCATCACCGACGCCACCCCGGCGTACGACACGGTGCTCACGCCGTCCTCGGAGGACGGCGACGGCGGCCACGGGCACGGCAAGGGCGGCAACGGTGGGGCGCAGGGCGCGGCCGGCGCGCCGCCGAAGGCCGGCGATCATCCCGCCGCTGCCCCGTCGCCGGCGGACGGCGCCGCGGCGGCCGCCACCGCGATCAGCGCGCAGGCTGCCGCGACCGCGATCAGCCCGGCGCCCACCGCGGCAGGGCTCGGCCTGCTCCTCGCCGGGGCGCTCTCGCGGCGGCGCAGGCGCGCGCAGACGCGCCGGGGCCGCTGATAGCCTTCCCTGCACGCGAGGGGCCACGGCGGGAGGAAAGGGTTGCCGGTGACCTGGCTGCGTCGCATCGCGGTCGGTGGGGCCGTCTTCGCCTGCCTGCCGCTCAGCGCCTGCGGCCGCGCCGCCGCCGCGCCGCCGCCGACCACCTCGGCGCGCGGCTACCCGCTCGGTGACCTCTCGGTGCAGCGCGCCGGCACGACCGTGCTCCACCTCACCGTCGAGATCGCCGACACCGCCGCCGCCCGGGAGAAGGGCCTGATGGGCGTCACCTCGCTGGCCCGCGACCAGGGCATGGCCTTCCTGTTCCCCACCCCGGTCGGCAACGGCTTCTGGATGAAGGACACCCTCATCCCCCTCGACATCGCGTTCGTCGACGCCAGGGGAGAGGTGGTCGACGAGCAGCACATGGTCCCCTGCACCGCCGATCCCTGCCCCATCTACTACGCCGCGGCG
>CAZCJX010000253.1:0-3072 GCA_964499205.1 uncultured Actinomycetes bacterium
GCAGGCCCTGCGGCCGCAGCAGCAGCACGGCGATGACGATGACGAAGAGCACCACGGTGTAGGCACCGGCCACCCCGCTGGGCGCCAGCTGGGTCGCCTCGGCGGTGAGCACGCCGACGACGAGACCGCCGACCAGGGCACCGGACAGGCTGGTCAGCCCGCCGAGCAGCGCCGCGGCCAGGCCGCCGATGAACAGCTGCGGTCCGATGGTGTTCGGCGAGATCAGGGTGATGGTGGGCTCGATGAGCAGCGCGGCCAGCGCGCTGAGCACCGCGGCGACGCCCCAGGTGAACCTGCTCACCGCGGCCTGGGGGATGCCGACCAGCCGCGCCGCGGTGGCGTCCTGCGCCGAGGCCAGCACGCCGAGACCGAAGTCGGTGCGGCGCAGGAACGCGGTCAGCGCCATGGCGACGGCGGCGATGACGCCGAAGGTGAGGATCTGCGTCCAGCTCACGTAGACGCCGGCGATCTGCGGACCGAGCCCGGGGATGGGCGGCTTGAGGTAGCGCGGCGTCGGCCCGTTGCCGTACGCCTCGACGGCGACCAGGAACCCGAACAGCCCGATGGTGGCCACCGCCACGGTGAGCCGCGACGCCGCCGCCATGCGCCGCACGATCAGCCGCTCGAAGAGCAGGCCGATCACCAGCGCGGTGGCGATCGCCGCCAGCGCGCCCATCCAGTACGGCTGGTGCTTGGCGCCGGTGACGATCCAGGCGACGAACAGCGAGGCGGCGCCGATCTCCGCCTGGGCGAAGTTGAGCACGCGCGAGCCGCGGTAGCAGAGCACCAGGCCCAGCGCGATCAGCCCGTAGGTGCCCCCCTGGACCAGCCCGATGATGAAGGCGGAGATCACTGGATGCGGCTCTCGCAGTAGCCGGTGTTGATCCAGCCGGGCCCGCCGTTCTCCTGCTTGACAGCGTAGATGTCCTCGGGCAGGCCCCCGTGGTGGTGGTCGCCGCCGCTGAAGTCGACGGCGCAGTTGGCCCCGACCGTCGCCTGGTAGCCGTTGAGCATCAGCCCGGCGATGGCGTTGCGGCTGCAGTTGACGCCACACTTGACCAGAAGGTCGGCGACCTGGCGCCACGCCTCCCAGGTGCCGAAGAGCAGGTCACCGCCGTCGCCGCAGAGGTCGGCGTTGGGATCGTACCTGGCGTAGGCGGCCTCGAACTGCCTGATCTCGTTGAGGTACTGCGCATAGTCCGGGTCGTTGCGGGTGATGCCGCTGCCGCCCGGCATGCACCGCGCCGCCGACGAGGTGTAGGCAGGCCACGGCACGATGCCCTGCATGTCCTTGGTCGGGACGTTCGACTGGTTGAGGGTGTACAGGGTCAGGTTGAAGGGGAAGAGCAGCCACTGCGGGTCGTACTTCTGGTTGTCGGACTGCTGGATGATCTGGTCGGCGGCGAGCGCGTTCTCCCAGATGAACACGACGTCGGCGGGTCCTCCGGGCGCGGTCTTCATGTCGAGGATCTGCTTGGTGTAGTCGCCCTGGTTGTTGGTCACCGTGTCGTCGGCGATGATGTTGCCCTCCTCGCCGGCGGCCTTGAGCGCGGCCTTGAAGGTGGCCACGCCGGGCGACCAGTTCGAGCTCTGCCGCTCGATGATGCCGATCTTCTTGCCGTTGAGATGGGTGAGGTAGTACTCGCCGAACTGCGTACCCACCTGCTCCAGGGTGGGCAGCATGGTGAAGCTGTACTGCAGCCCGCGCGCCTGCGTGGCGATGTGGTGGATGTAGAGCATGTGGTTCTGCTCCGCCCATACCCGGACGTTGGGGATCTGGTCGAAGCCGATGCCGCTGAGCAGGAAGAAGTCGCCACCCGACTGGCTGGCGCAGTTCTCCGCTGCCTGCACCGCCTTGGCGGGCTGGTAGCCGTCGTCCTGGACCGCGATTCCAGGCGTCTTGTCGGGCTGCACGATCAGCCGGTTGTAGATCCCCGCCTGCCCCGCAGTGTGCGGATACGGGTCGTTCTGCGGGTCGTCGACCATCTGCCAGAAGACGTTGAGGTCGGAGGCGCCGATGTTGAACGCGGGCCCGAAGGTCAGCGCCGCGTGGGCGCACATCTGGATGGTGGTGTTGGTGATGCCGGCGATGTCGTCGGTGGGGGAGTAGAGGTGGGCGCGCGGTGCCACCGGCGCACTGCCGGCGAAGGCCGCCGCGCCGACGGGTGCGCCGCCCGAGCCCGAGCCCCCGCCGCTCGACCCAGAGCCACCGCCGTTGCCCGCTCCAGTCCCCGCGCTGCTCCCCGGAGCGCCGGGCGTGCTGGTCGCGGACCCAGATGGCCCGGGCGCGCTGGTCTCCGGCGCGTAGCTGGGAATGCCGGCCACGGCGTGGCCGCCGTTCGACCCGGTGGTGGCGGGGTTGACGGCGTGGTTGTAGACGCCCCAGCCGGAGCTCCAGAGCAGCAGGGTGCCGGCCACCGCGACCATGCGCGGGTGCAGCTTCAGCTGGGCGAGCGCGCCGGCGCGCAGCCCGCCCGCGCTGCTCAGCGCCTGCACGGCCGGCTGGGCCAGCAGGGCCGCCGAGAAGGCCAGGCTGATGCCGAAGACCAGCAGCCACACCGGGATCTGCCCCGAGGGCGGCTGCACGATCACCGTGGGCTGCACCTGCTGCTTGGGTGCGGCCGGTGCCGGCGTGGCGGCGGCCGACGCGGCCGCAGTGGGTGCCGGCGCGGCGGAGGTCAGCGGCACGGTGGCCACCGGCGCCGCGGGAACCACGGCGTGGCTGGCGCTGCTCGACCCGCCGCTGCTGAACGACGCGGGCGGGATCACCGTGGTGGCGCCGCTGGGCGATTGCACCACCGCGGTGGCGATGTCGTTGGTGCGGGTGAAGCCCACCGTCCACGGCGTCGGCGATGCCCCGACGTCGGGCACGATGGCCAGGCCGGTGTTGACGCCCTTGCTCTGCCAGTACGGCAGCATCGGCGCCACCTCGAAGGTGAAGGCGGTGATGGTGCCGCTGCTGTCCTTGACCACCTTGCCGACCGCCTCCGGCCCCTTGGGGTCGTAGGGCGGCGGCGAGCACTGCGCCGAGGTGGCGCAGCCGTTGAAGTCGCCGGTGAACTCGCTGCTCAG
>CAZCJX010000254.1:0-3056 GCA_964499205.1 uncultured Actinomycetes bacterium
ACGGGCCGCCACCGGGCGCAGCGACGCCAGGGCGACGGCCGGCGGCCGGCGATCCGGCGGGGCGGCGGGCGGCGCAGCCATCGTCCCGGGCAACCACAGGCCGGCGACGGCGGCGCTGACCAGCAGCGCCACGCCCTGGAGGACGGCCGCACCCTGGGGACCGGAGGCCTCGGTTGCCAGCTTGGGACGCAGCCCGGCGGCGCGCATCAGCAGGCCCTGGCGCAGCCGCCGCGCCGCGTGCCACCCGGCGAGCCCCGCGCCGCCGACCGCCGACTGGCTGTCGGCGAGGTACCGGCGCAGCTTCCCCATGGCCCGCGACAGCAACACGCGCGCGGTGCTCGGCGCCATGCCCAGGGCGGCGGCCAGCTCGGCGCCGGCGCGGTCCTCGACGATCCGCGCAGTGACCACCCGCCGCTCCGCCGGGGTCAGCCGGCCGAGCAGCTCGGCGACGAAGATGCGGCCGACCACCTGCCGCTCGGGGTCGACGTCGCCGGCCATGGCCGTGCCGGCAGCGACGGCGCCGGCGTCCGCCAGGGGCTCCGGCGAGAGGTGGGCCCGCCCACTGCGGCGGCGGCGCAGCTCGTCGAAGCAGACGTTGCGCGCCACCGTGCTCAGCCAGCGCAGCGGGTCGTCGAGGGCGCCCAGGTCCTGCTGCACGGCGCGGCGGAAGGTCTCCTGGGCGGCGTCCTCGGCGTCGGCGAGGTCGTCGAGATGGTGCCGGCAGATGCGCAGGATGGCCTGGTAGTGCGCCTGGAACGCCAGGCCGGCCGGCCCGCTCTCCGCCTCGCCTGGGGCTGGCACGCCCCGGTCGTCGACCACCGCAGCCCTTCCTTCACCGCCGTCGCGGCACGGCGTGTGCCGGCGACACTCACTCATAGAGACGAAGCAGGCGGCCGAAAGCGCTTACATCGGCGCGCAGGGTGACCAGGAGCTGCCGTCCGCGGAGCAGACGAAGAAGTGCGCCGTCCAGGGCGCGTAGTTCATCACCTGGGCGATGAGCCGCCCCGGTCCGAGCCGCGCGATGGTGAAGACGTAGAGGTTGTCCGGCCGCGCGGTGACCAGCTGGGGAAACTGCCATGTGGCACCCTCGTCGTCGCTGTAGCCGAGGTGCAGGTTCCCGGTGGCATCCATGAGAAGACCGACCAGGCGGAGTCCATGCGGACCGGGAACGAGCTGGGCCTGGGAAACCGGCTGAGTCGCATCCGTCTGGGTGAAGCTGTGGCCGCCGTCGTGCGACACCCAGACGCCCGCGCCGACGAGCACCAGCGTGTGGTCGCTGGCGAACTCGGGCGAGGGCAGGAGCGTCGCCGTGCCCATGTCGGGGAGGGCGGTGAGCTGGCTGCAACCCGAGGGCGTGCAGCGCAGAACCAGGTCGCCGCCGAGGACCTGGTTCTCGACGACCTCGAGTGCGACGAAGTCGGCTCCCGCGGAGGCGAGGAACAGCGGACGCGAGACGGCCGTGTACTGCGGCGGGAACACGCCGGCGATGTGGCGCGTCCCCGACTCGTCGACGAAATCCAAGGTGGCCTCGGCCTCGGCGAGGATGCCCGGGGCGCCGGGCGGCGCCAGCGCGAACAAGCCAGCCGAGACGCCGGCGGGAGCGAAGCTCGTCCCCGAGTCGGTGGTCTCCTGGAGGAGCTCGCCGCCCCACCCGTACCAGCGGCCGGCCGGGTAGGTCGACGGCGGCAGCAGCAGGTGGCCGCTCCGCAGGTTCGCCGCCGGCAGCATGGCCCAGGTCGCACCCCCGTCGGTGCTGCGGTACATCTCCGAGCACCCGGCGGCGCAGCCGGATCCGATCATGTACGCGGTGTGGTCCGACGCGAAAGTCGGTGAGGGCGCGATCTCCGAGGCGTACACCATGCCCACGTCGTCGCCTGGGAAGAAATCCTGGGGAAAGGGACGGCCGTACTCCATCGGGGGCGGCGGCGGGTCCTGGGGCTGGACGGCGCGACCCACCGCGGCGGCGCCGCGCGCGACGAGCGGGCTCGGGATCGAGGGCGGCGAGGCCTGGCCGGGGCGGCGGGAGAGCTGGTCGGGGCGCGAGCCGGCCAGGGCGACCAGGGCGGGCGTGGCGTGCCCACCGGGCTGTGGCGTCAGCGGTCCGGCCCCGTGGTGCGGCGACCCCGCCCCCGCGATGACCAGCGCCGACATCACCACCGCCGGCATGGCCAGAGCATCGCGGCGCTGGGCCATCCAGGGGCGGCCGAGCAGCCCGCTGCGGGCGCGGTCGGCCAGGCGCCACCCGGCGGCGCCGACGCTGCCGCCCAGCGAGCCGGTGTCCTCGAGGTGGTGGCGCAGCTTGGTGCGGGCGCGGGCCAGCAGGGCGCGCACCGTGCTCGACGCGATGCCCAGCGACCGAGCCATCTCCACGCCCGACCGCCCCTCCAGGGCGCGGCCGGACATCACCTGGCGCTCCGCCGGGCTGAGCCGCTCGAGCAGGTCGCGGACCTGGGCGCGCCCCACTACGACGCCCTCGGGGTCCGGCGCGACGGCGCCCGTGGTGGTGGCGAGCGCCGCCGGCTCCACCCGCTCGCGCCGCGACCGCCGCCGCAGCTCGTCGATGCAGACGTTGCGGGCGACGGCCTTGAGCCAGAGCAGCTCGTCGGTGACGCGTCCCGGCGGCTGCTGCAGGGCGCGCCGGAAGGTCTCCTGCGCCGCGTCCGCCGCGTCGTCCGGATCGCCGAGCAGGCGCAGGCAGATGCGCAGCACGGCCGCGTAGTGGGAGCCCAGGAACGGCGCGGAGAAGTCCGCCGACATGACGCCTGTAGAGATGCCGGCGAGGGCCGGAACACTTCAGGCGCGGGGGAGCTACTCCTCCTCGTCGTCCTCGTCGTCGTAGTCGGCGTAGTCCGACGCCGCGGGCGCGGCGGCACCGGCGGGCTCGCGCCCCTCGGTCGCCGCGCCGTCGGCATCCTGCATGCCACCCGCCTCGGGCTCGTAGTCGACGCCGGGGTAGAACTCGCCACCGCCCTCACCGGGGCCGCGGCCCTGCAGCTGGCGCAGCGAGAGCGAGATGCGGCGGCGCACCTTGTCGGCGTTGAGCACCATGACGGTGA
>CAZCJX010000255.1:0-3041 GCA_964499205.1 uncultured Actinomycetes bacterium
GCTCCAGCTCCTGGACGGTGCGATCGCCGATCTTGCGCCGCGGCACGTTGACGATGCGCGCGAACGACACCGCGTCGCGCGGATTGGCGATCAGCCGCAGGTAGGCGAGCACATCCTTGATCTCGCGCCGTTCGTAGAACCGGGGCCCACCGACCAGCCGGTACGGGATGCCCCGCCGCAGCAGCACATCCTCCAGCGCGCGCGACTGCGCGTTGGTCCGGTAGAGCACCGCGCAGTCCGAGTAGGAGAACTCCTCGTTGCGCACCAGCGCCTCGATCTCCGAGGTGATGGCGACCGCCTCCTCCTGCTCGTCGTAGACGGACACGATGCGCACCTTCTCCCCGCCCATCCGCTCCGTCCACAGCTTCTTGGCGGCGCGCTCGGTGTTGTGCCGGATCACCGAGTGCGCCGCGTCGAGGATCACCTGGGTGGAGCGATAGTTCTGGTCGAGTGTGACCACGTGCGCGTTGGGATGGTCCCGCTGGAACGAGAGGATGTTGCGCACATCCGCTCCGCGCCACCCATAGATCGAGTTGTGGGTCACCAACCCGTTGGCGATGAAGTTGTGCGTCCACTCGACGTCGATGTCATAGACGTCGGTGTCGAGGCGCAGCCGCTCGACGGACTCGACGACGTCGTAGCCGCCGCGCTCGTCGAACATCGCCATGCCCGGATGCACGGCGGCGGCAGGCAGGAAGGGCAGCGAATTCGAACCCAATGCTTCGGAGCGGGGAGCGCCGAGCCGGGCGGTCAGCACGACGTCGGCATCGAGGACGTCCTGGATGCGCCGCACTGTCTCGGTGACGTGCGGGAAGCTCTTCGCCGCGGTCTCGAAGCGCCAGCCCGCGGCTCCTGACGGGCGCACCGAGACACCCAAGGAGGCGAGCGCTGTCCGCCCCGCCTCGTCGTTCCCCGACATCGCGATCCGATGCATCGGCGTCGCTCCCCGACGATCACCGCAGAGCGTCACCACGACGTGTCGTCGTGAGGAGTTTCGGCTGCGCGGGCGGTAATGGGGATGGTCGATGCTCAAGCCCGCATCGGCGAGCAACCGGCGCGCAGACGCCTCGGTGTCGAATGCGGCGAAGACCTTGGCGATCCACTTGCCATCGTGGACCAGCCCGTTCACCGAGCCACCCTTGCGCGCGACGAACGGCAGGGTGGGGATCTGGTAGCGCAGGGAGCGGATGTACTCGTCAGCGCGCGCTTCGTTCTCCGACGCGTGGGTGCTGAGGATCCAGAGGGCGTCGGCGCGCTCCTGGCGCGCACGCAGCGTGTAGCCCACGACCGGCTCGACCTGGCCGCGGGTGTAGACCTGCGAGGTGCCCAACCGATAGCCGACGCCGCGCTTGTGCATGAGGTAGGTGAAGTGGTGCTGCGGCGCGGTGCCCAGCCGATAGCCGGCAAAGTGGGTGTGTTCCGGGGTGGAGACGAGGCTGCGACCACTGCGCGTGGTGATGCGCACGACCTCGGAGGCCCGCCGCCGCGCGACGCGGGCCACGCGAGCGGCCCGCATGTCGCCGCTGCCGAAGCTCGACAGCACGCGGTCACCGGGACGGACCTGCTCGATGGGCAGCCGCCGCCCGTCAGCCATGGTCACCTCCGTCCCCGCGACCAGGCACTGATCGTCGTCTCCCACCACGGTGACGTTGTCGTGCACCGCGGTCAGCAGCTGCACCAGCCGGTACTGGGCGCGGTTGGTGTCCTGGTACTCGTCCACGAAGACGTGGCGAAACTTGTGCTGATACTTGGCAGCAACCTCGGGCGCGTCCTCGAAGAGCTCGACGACGCGGATCAGCAGGTCGTCGAAGTCGAGGGCACCGGCCGCCTGCAGCTCGCGCTCGTAGGCGCGGAAGGCCTCGGCGACGCGGGCGCCGTAGTAGGCGCCAGCGGTGGCGGCGTACTGCTCGGCGTTCTGCAGCTCGTTCTTGGCGGCGCTGATCTGGTGGGCAACCTGGGAGGGCGGGAAGCGCTTGTCGTCGATGCCGGCAGCCTGCATGGCGCGGCGCACCGCGGCGGTGCGGTCGCCCTCGTCGTAGATGGTGAACTCGCGAGGGATGCCGATGGCGGCGCCGTCGCGGCGGAGGATGCGCACGCCGATGGAATGAAACGTCCCCAGCCACATGCCGGTGGCGCCGCCGCCGAGCAGAGCCTCGATGCGCTCGCGCATCTCGCGCGCCGCCTTGTTGGTGAAGGTGACCGCGAGGATCTCCTCGGGGCGTGCCCGACCGGTGGCGATGACGTGGGCGATGCGGTGGGTCAGCACCCGCGTCTTGCCGCTGCCCGCGCCGGCGAAGATGAGCAGTGGTCCGTCGGGCGCCTCGACGGCGCGGCGTTGCGCCTCGTTGAGGCCGGTCAGCAGGTCCGGTGCGCCGATCGTGCTCAGAGGCTCTGCTGCGGCGCGACGCGCGCGGCGCCGCGGGGGCTGGACGACAGGGAGGGAGCACTCACCGGCACGGCATTGTAGGCGGCCGGCCGGCGGTCGCCGAGCAGGTCGTTGCGCGGCGTCCGTTGCCGGGCCCGCGCCACGCTGCCGAGGTCGACGTCGGCCACCAGCATGGCCTCGCTGTCCGCTGACGCCGGTCCGGCGACCGGCCAGCCGTCGGCGCCGACGATGATCGACGCGCCCAGGAAGCGCAGCCCGCGCTCCTCGCCGATGCGGTCGGCGCAGGCCATCACCACGCCGTTCTGCGCCGCGGTGGCCATGGCCACGTAGTCGCCCTGGCAGTAGCCACGGTCGTCGTACACGGTGCGCTTGAAGGACGACACCCAGTTGGTCGGCACCGCCACCACGTCGGCCCCCGCCAGGGCCAGGGCGCGCACCGCCTCGGGAAACCACAGGTCGTAGCAGATGATCATGCCGACGCGGCCCCAGGGAAGCTCCACCACGGGCAGCTCCTCGCCGGGCACGAACCAGCGCTGCTCGTCGAAGAACAGGTGCAGCTTGCGGTAGGTGGCCAGCCGCCCGCCCGGCCCCAGCAGCACCGCGCTGTTGTGCCGGCAGTCGCCGTCGCGCTCGTCGATGCCGCAGACGATGTGCA
>CAZCJX010000256.1:0-3026 GCA_964499205.1 uncultured Actinomycetes bacterium
CCGACCATGCCGCGCGTCACCGCGTCGTCGGCGCCGAGCACCACCGCGCCGTCGCGATCGGCGTGCTCGACGATGCGGCGCTTGGCCGCTGCGTAGGCCTCGAAGGTGCCGTGGCGGTTGAGGTGGTCGGGGGTGACGTTGAGCACCGCGGCGAGGCGGCAGCGCGGATCCTCCACCGACTCGATCTGGAAGGAGGACAGCTCCAGCACCACCCAGTCGCCGTCGCGCACCTCGGCGAGGCGGTCGAGCATCGGCTCGCCGATGTTGCCGCCGACGTGGACGCGCGCCCCGCCGGCGGCGATCACCGCGCCGGTCAGCGCCGTGGTGGTTGTCTTGCCGTTGGTGCCGGTGATGCCCACGATGGGCGCGGGACAGCGGCGGAACACCAGGTCGATCTCGCTGCGCACCGGCACGCCCGCGGCGCGCGCCCGCGCCAGCTCGGGCGCATCCCACGGCACACCGGGACTGGGGCACACCATGTCGGCGCCGACCGCGACGTCCTCGGCGTAGCCACCCAGCTGCACCTCGACGCCGTTGGGCAGCGTGGCGGCGCGCTCGCGCAACGGCATGTCGTCACGCCGGTCGACGATCAGCACGTCCCACCCCTCGGCGCGCAGCGCGCGCGCGCAGGCCATGCCGCTGCGCGCCAGGCCGATGACCACGGCGCGGCCGCTCACGACCCCACTCCCGAGGGCAGCGCGGCGAGCACCGCCAGCAGCGCGCCGACGCCAGCCGCTGCGGCGAACCACAGCACCAGGCGCTGCTCGCGCAGTCCCAGCTCCTCGAAGTGGTGGTGCAGCGGGCTGGCCAGGAAGACGCGGCGGCCGAAGCGGGTGATCGCGGTCACGTTGATGATCACGCTGAGCGTCTCGGCGACGAAGACCACGCCGAGCAGCGGCAGCAGCCAGAGCATGCGCACCTCGGCGGCCACCGCGGCGAGGGCGCAGCCCAGCGCCAGCGAGCCGGTGTCGCCCATGAACACCCGGGCGGGCCACCAGTTGTAGACGAGGAAGGCCAGAACGCCGCCGACCAGGGCCGCGCTGACCACGGCTGCGCCATGGGCACCGAGGTGAAGGGCCAGGGCCCACAGCGCGCTGAATACCAGCACGCTGCACCACCCGGCCAGGCCGTCGACGCCGTCGGTGAGGTTGACGGCGTTGCTCGCCGCCACCACAGCGAGCGCGGCGAGCACCAGCACGCCCCAGCCGAGGTCGACGCTGCCCAGCACCGGCAGGACCTGCCGCGTCGCACCGACGTGGTGCAGGCCGATGCCGACGAGCACGCCGAGGAGCGCCTGCAGCACCAGCTTCTGCCGTCCCAGCAGCCCCTCGGCGCCGCGCCCCCGGATGTTGGCGATGTCGTCCAGAACTCCCAGCGCCGCGCCGGCGGCGACGGCGAAGGCGAGCACGAAGCCCGCCTGGGTGTGGTCGAAGATGGCCCAGGCGACGACGGCAAGCCCGCAGAAGACGATGCCGCCCATCGTCGGCGTGCCCGCCTTGACCACGTGCGTCGCCGGACCGTAGGCGTGGATGCGCTGGCCGGCGCGCGCCCGCGCCAGGAAGCCGATCACCGCGGGATACAGGGCGATTCCCACCACCAGGCAGAGGGCGAAGGCGGCGACGGAGCGGATCATGCGCGAAGCGCCTCGACGACTCGCTCCAGGGCGACGCTGTGCGACGCCTTGACCAGCACCGCGGTGTCCCTGTCGCAGCGCTCGCGGGCGATGCGGATGGCGTCCTCGACGCTGCGCGCCATGAACGCCTCCTCGGGTTCCATGCCGGCGGCCAGCGCCGCCTGCACCACGGTGTAGGAGTTCTCGCCGACGGCGATCAGCGTCGTCGCCGCCCGCGCCGCATGGCGGCCGGCCTGGCGATGCGCCATGGCGGTGTGGCTGCCCAGCTCCAGCATGTCGCCGATCACCGCGACGCGCCGCTTGGCCTGGGTCGCGGCCAGCGTGTCCAGCGCCGCGGCCAGCGAGTTGGGAGCGCTGTTGTAGCTGTCGTCGTAGATGCGCGCGCCGTTGACGCCGGGCAGCACCCGGCCGCGCTGCGGCGGCGCCTCGAACTGCTCCAGCCGTTCGGCCACCTCGCCAACCCCGATGCCGAAGGCGCTCGCCACCGCTGCGGCGGCGAGCGCATCCACCACCACGTGGGTGCCGGGCACGCGCAGCCGCGCCGGAGCCGCGCCGTCGGGCCCGACCAGGGTGAAGGTGGTGCCGTCGATGCCCCGCGCCTGCACGTCGCTGGCGCGGAACTGCGCGTCGCGCGCCTGCATGCCGAACCAGGCGACGCGCGCCGACGTGCGGGTGGCGACGCGGCGCACGTGCTCGTCGTCGGCGTTGCACACCGCCAGGCCGTCGGCAGGCAGCGCTTCGAGCAGCTCCGCCTTGGCGTCGGCGATCGCCTCCTGCGAGCCGAGCAGCTCGATGTGGGAGACGCCCACGTTGAGCAGCACGCCGGTGCGCGGATGGGTGAACGAGGTGAGGTCGCGGATCTCGCCGCGCGCCGACATCGCCATCTCGCAGACGAAGGCGTCGACCGGCGGTTCCAGCGCCAGCACGGTGAGGGGAATTCCCGTCCAGGTGTTGAGGTTTCCCGGCGTCTTGGCGACGTGCAGCCGGTCGCCGAGGACCAGCGCGCAGAGCTCCTTGCCGGTGGTCTTGCCGACGCTGCCGGTGATGCCGACCACGTGGCAGCCCAGCTCGGCCAGCCGTGTCTCGCAGGCGCGGCGCAGCGCGGCGGCGGTGTCGGGGACGCGCAGCAGCAGCGGCGGTGCGCCCTCCGGCGGTGCCACCCAGTCGCCGGCGACCACCGCCAGCGCGGCGCCGGCGGCGGTGGCGGCGCCGACGAAGCGATGCCCGTCGTCGCTCCCACCGCGCAGGGCGACGAAGCCGCCGCCGGGCACCACCTCGCGGGAGTCGGTGCTCAGCGCGGCCAGAGGACGGTCGCGATCCCCGGTGCCTTCGAGACGGCCGCCGAACAGGCGTGCCAGGTCGGTCGGCGAGTGCATCGCGCCCATGGTAGCGA
>CAZCJX010000257.1:0-2988 GCA_964499205.1 uncultured Actinomycetes bacterium
GCTCCAGCGCCACCTCCTCCTCGAGCACCGCCAGCGCCTCGCCCACCATGGCATCAGCGCCACGGTCGCGGCAGGCGAACACCCGCCGCACTCCCCACGCCAGGTTCACCGCGGTCGGCCGCGCCGAGGCCAGCATCTCTGCCGCCGCCTCGACGTCGTCACCGCGCACGGCTGCCAGCGCGACCCCGAGCGCCCCCGCCACCCCAAGCGCCGGCGCCCCGCGCACCGCCAGGCGGCGGATGGCGTCGCACAGCGTGGGCACATCCCGCACCTGCAGCAGCTCGCACCGGTCGGGCAGCAGCGTCTGCTCGACGAGCACCACGTGGTCGCCGTCCCAGTCCACCGTGCGCATGACAAAGGAGTATGCGAGGCGGGTCCGGCCCGTCGTGGCCGTATCGTGTGCCCCACCCACGATGGCCACCACGATGCACACCGCCCGGCTCACCCCGCAGGAACGGGTTCCCGCGGTGGCCCGCCTGCGCCGCGCCGCCGCCCGCGCCCTCGACGGTGACCACGTCCTCACCCCCGGCGAGCGGGTCCTCGTCGCCTGCAGCGGCGGCCCGGACTCCACCGCGCTCCTCGACGCCCTGGCCCGCCTGGCCCCGCCACGGCGGCTCCGCCTCCATGTCGCCCACGTCGACCACGGCCTCCGCCCGGAGTCGGCCGCCGAAGCCGCCCACGTGGCCGCCCTGGCCGAGCGCTGCGGCCTGCCCTTCCACCCCCTTCAGGTGACCGTCGCCGCCGGCGGCTCGCTGCAGGACCGCGCCCGCACTGCCCGCCACCAGGCCCTGCGCGCCCTCGCCGAACAGCTCCAGGCCACCGCCATCGCCACCGGCCACACCGCCGACGACCAAGCCGAGACGGTCCTGATGCGCGCCCTCACCGGGGCCACCCCCCGCGCCCTGCGCGCCATGGGCCTCCGCGACGGCATGCTCGCCCGCCCCCTGCTGCGGGTCTGGCGGCAGGAGACCGCCGACTACTGCGCCGCTCTGGGCCTGGCGACGCTCGACGATCCCTCCAACGCCGACCCCCGCTTCCTGCGCAGCCGGGTGCGCCACGAGCTGCTGCCCGCATTGGAAGAGGTGTTCCCCGCGGCCCGGAGGCGCCTGGTGGCGCTCGCCGAGCACCAGCGGCGCCTGTCCGGAGGCGACGCGCCGGTCACCGGCCCGCACGCTCCCGTAACGAACTGGGCCGCCGAAGACCCCATGCTAGACTGCCGCGCATGAGAGGCCAGCGGCGCTCGCTCATCTACTTCCTCCTGTTCGCCGCCATCGCGATGGTGGCGCTTCTCGCCTACAGGAGCTTCCCCAGCAACGGTCCCAGCGACCGGACCGCGGGCGAGTTCACGCAGGCCGTCCAGAACTACAAGGCCTGCAAGACCAGCTGCAGCGGCATCGACAAGCGCAACGTCATCTCCGACAATTCGTCACAGCAGACCATCGTCGAGGGGGACAATCAGACCGTCGACTGGTACGGCCAGGACGGACAGCGGTACCACACCACGGTTGCCGCCGGGACCGACATCAACCGGCTCTTCGCGGACAACCAGTTCTACAACTTCAAAGACGACAGCAACGGGGGAGGCAATTTCTTGTGGAGCATCATTCTCCCCAACCTCGTCCTGCTGGTCCTGATCGCCGGCTTCATGTGGTACATGCTGCGGCAGACGCAGAGCGGCAACAATCAGGCCATGTCCTTCGGGCGCAGCCGCGCCCGGCTGCTCGCCGGTGACAAGCCGGCCGTCACCTTCAACGACGTCGCCGGCGTCGAGGAGGCGAAGGTCGAGCTGACCGAGATCGTCGAGTTCCTCAAGTACCCCGACAAGTTCACCGCCGTCGGCGCGCGCATCCCCAAGGGCGTCCTGCTGGTCGGCCCGCCCGGCACCGGCAAGACGCTGCTCAGCAAGGCGGTCGCCGGTGAGGCGGGGGTGCCCTTCTTCAGCATCAGCGGCTCCGAGTTCGTCGAGATGTTCGTCGGCGTCGGCGCCTCGCGCGTGCGCGATCTCTTCGACCAGGCCAAGAAGAACTCGCCCTGCATCGTCTTCGTCGACGAGATCGACGCCGTCGGCCGCCAGCGCGGCGCCGGCCTGGGCGGCGGCCACGACGAGCGCGAGCAGACCCTCAACCAGCTGCTGGTCGAGATGGACGGCTTCGAGACCAGCACCCACGTCATCGTCATCGCCGCCACCAACCGGCCCGACGTGCTCGACCCGGCCCTGCTCCGCCCCGGCCGCTTCGACCGCCACGTCACCCTCGACCGGCCCGACATCCGCGGCCGCAAGGCGATCCTCGAGGTCCACGCGCGCAACAAGCCGCTCGACCCCGCGGTCAACCTGGAGACCCTGGCCAAGCAGACGCCCGGCTTCTCCGGCGCCGACCTCAGCAACCTGATCAACGAGGCCGCCATCCTCGCCGCCCGTGCCAACCGCAAGGTGATCGGCATGCACGACCTCGAGGAGGCGATCGCCCGGGTCATCGCCGGGCCGGAGCGCAAGTCGCGGATGATCTCCGAGAAGGAGAAGGCGACCATCGCGTACCACGAGATGGGCCACGCGCTGGTCGGCTGGACCCTGGAGCACACCGACCCGGTGCACAAGATCTCCATCGTCAGCCGCGGCATGGCCCTGGGCTGGACGCTGAGCCTGCCCACCGAGGACAAGTACCTGGTGAGCAAGGCCGAGCTGGTCGACCAGCTGGCCCAGATCCTCGGTGGCCGCTGTGCCGAGGAGCTGATCCTCGGCGAGAAGAACATCACCACCGGCGCCTCTGACGACATCCGCAAGGCCACCCAGCTGGCCCGCAAGATGGTCACCGAGTGGGGCATGAGCGACAAGCTCGGCCCGCTGGCCTTCGGCACCAAGGAGGAGCTGGTCTTCCTCGGCCGCGACCTCGGCGAGCAGCGCAACTACTCCGAGGAGGTCGCCGGCGAGATCGACCAGGAGGTGCACCACCTCGTCGACTCCGCCTTCCTGCGCGCCAAGGAGGTGCT
>CAZCJX010000258.1:0-2979 GCA_964499205.1 uncultured Actinomycetes bacterium
ACGTAGAAGTCGTAGGTGGGATCGCCCTGCCGGTACAGGTAGTCGCCGACCGCGACGCGCTGTCGCGTGCCGATGCCGTCGAGGATGCGCAGCGCAGCCTCGTCGAGGGTCGGGAAGCGCGAGCTCTCCGTCACGCGGGCATGGTCGTCGCCACAGGCGGTGCCGTCAACCCACCGTGGCACGCGGGTGAGCTCCGATTCAACTCGCAGAGCTGCAATGTGAGTAACCCCGCACTGCATGCGATGTATCTCCACCGTGAAATTTCACGAGACGTCGTACCGTGAGCAGCATCGACCTGGACTGGAGCAGCGAGATGGCACGGAGCGCGAAGGGGAAGGGAACGGGCCCGGCGCCGGGGCGCCCGCACGGCCCCCGCACCCGGCCGCCCCACCGTCCCGCGGCGATCCCCTGGTGGCAGCGCCGGGGCGCGCTGACCGGGGCGGTCGTCGCGGTCGTGGTGGTGGTGGGCATCTTCATCGCGGTGGCGCAGCTGGGCGGCAAGGGTGGCGGGGGAACGCCGGCGGCGGCGGAGACGCCGGTCCCCGCGGCGGTGCTCGACGCGGTGACCCGTCCCCAGCCCGGCGTGCTGGCCGCGGTGGGCACGGGCGGCCTGCCCACGCCGTTGCAGGCGCTGCCCAGCGGGACGCCGCCGCTGCGCGGAAGCGGCGGCAAGCCGGAGGTGCTCTACGTCGGCGCCGACTACTGCCCCTTCTGCGCCGCCGAGCGCTGGAGCCTGGTGCTCGCGCTCAGCCGGTTCGGCAGCTTCTCCAACCTGCACCTGATGACCTCGTCGAGCACCGACGTGTTCCCCGACACGCCGACCTTCACTTTCTTCGGCAGCAGCTACACCAGCCAGTACCTCCAGTTCGTGCCGGTGGAGACAGAAACTCGCGACCAGGCGCCGCTGCAGACGCCGACCCCGGCGCAGCAGGCGCTCGTCAACGCCTTCGACGGACCCCCCTTCAGCTCGACGTCGGGCGGCATCCCCTTCGTCGACTTCGGCAACCGCTGGGTGGCCATCAGCAGCGGCTTCAGCCCCGGCGTCCTCGACGGCATGACCTGGCAGCAGATCGCCGCGGCGCTGTCCAATCCCAACGCGGCTTCGACGCGCGCCATCGCGGGCAATGCCAACCAGATCACCGCCGCCCTCTGCGCGCTGACCGGCAACCAGCCCGCTGCCGTCTGCACCGCTGCGCCGGTGCCGCAACTGGCCGCCAGTCTGCCAACCTCCGCACCATGACCACCGCCGAGCACGACGGCGGCGCGACCGGCACCGACGCCGCCACCGCCACCACCGAACATCGCCGCGTCCCGGCGGCGCAGGTCGCTCTGCTCCTGCTCGCCGTCGCCGGCCTCGGCATCGCCGGCTACCTCACCGCGGTGCACTACGCCAGCGTGCCGCTGGTCTGCACCACGGGCGGGGTGGTGAGCTGCTCGGCGGTGACCACCAGCTCGTACTCGGTGGTCCCCGGCACCCAGGTCCCGGTGACCGTGCCGGGGCTGGTGTGGTTCCTCGCCAGCGGCGCCATGGCGGCCGCCGCCGTGGTGGCGGCGCTGCGGCGGCGCCCCGAGCCGCGCCTCCTCCCCGCCGCCCAGGTGCTGTGGTGCCTGGCCGGGATGGGCGCCGTCCTCTACCTGGTCTACGCCGAGGTGGTGCAGCTGCACCGCATCTGCGAGTGGTGCACCGCGGTGCACGCCATCGTCTTCGTCAGCCTGCTGCTGTCGCTGGCCCGGCTCCAGCCGTCCCCCGAGGCGGACGGTCGACCCTGACCGTCCCCCGGGGCCACGATTAGGGCTGCCATGGCCGTGCCGCCCGATCCCAACGCGTTCGCGCGGTCGCTCTTCTCTGGCCTGCCGCGCCACTACGACCTGCTCGCCGAGGTGCTCTCCTTCGGCCAGAACCGCCGCTGGCGGGCTGCCATGGTCGACCACGTCAGCGCCCCGCCCGGCGGCGTGGTCCTCGACGTGGCCAGCGGCACCGCGGGCGTGGCCATGCGCATCGCCGAGCGAACCCCGGCGCGCGTGGTCGGCGCCGACCTCACCGAGGCGATGCTGCGCACCGGGATGGGCAACCTGCTCCGCCGCGGGCTCAGCCACCGGGTGCACCTGCTGGTCGGCCGCGCCGAGCAGCTGCCCTTCGCCGACCAGAGCTTCGACGCATTGACCTTCACCTACCTGCTCCGCTACGTCGCCGACCCCGCCGCAGTGCTGGCCGAGATGGCGCGGGTGGTGCGGCCGGGCGGCGTCGTGGCCAGCCTCGACTTCATGGTTCCACCGCGCATGCTCTGGCGCGCGCTGTGGTGGCTCTACACCAGGCTGGTGCTGCCGCTTGCCGGGCGCGCCTTCGGCAGAGAGTGGTACGAGGTCGGCCGCTTCCTCGGTCCCAGCATCTCCGGCTTCCACCGCCGCCACCCGCTCGCCGCCGTCGTCGCCGCGTGGCATGACGCGGGAATCACCGACGTCGGCGTGCGCACCATGAGCCTCGGCGGCGGCGTGGTGATGTGGGGCCGCAAGCGGTGACCACCGAGGCGCGCATCCCGACCGCCTGGTACGCATCGCGCCGCGGCGGCCTGATGCAGTGGTGGACGGTGCTGCATCCGCCGTACACGCTGTGGCACCTCTCCTACGTGGTGCTGGGCGCGTCCGTCGCCCCAACGTTCGACGCCGTGCGGCTGCTCGCGACCCTGCTCGCCTTCGCGCTCGCGGTGGGCGTCGCCGCGCACGCCTTGGACGAATTCCAGGGACGGCCGCTCCGCACCACGCTGCCCTCGGTGGCGCTGCTCGCGGTGTCGACGGTCGCCCTGGCCGGCGCCGTCGCGGTGGGACTGCTCGGCCTCGGCCGGCTCGGTCCCGGCCTGGTCGCCTGCATCGTCGCCGGCGTCGTCCTGGTGGTCGGCTACAACCTCGAGATGTTCGGCGGATTGCTGCACAACTCGCTGGGTTTCGCGCTTGCCTGGGGCGCCTTTCCCGCGCTGACCG
>CAZCJX010000259.1:0-2978 GCA_964499205.1 uncultured Actinomycetes bacterium
CGGTCAGCGCGGGAAAGGCGCCCCAGGCAAGCGCGAAACCCAGCGAGTTGTGCAGGAATCCGCCGAACAGCTCGAGGTTGTAGCCGACCACCAGGACGACGCCGGCGACGATGAAGGCGACCAGGCCGGGACCGAGCCGGCCGAGGCCGAGCAGTCCCACGGCGACGGCCCCGGCCAGGGCGACGGTCGACACCGCGAGCAGCGCCACCGAGGGCAGCGTGGTGCGCAGCGGCCGTCCCTGGAACTCGTCGAGGGCGTGCGCGGCGACGCCCACCGCGAGCGCGAAGGCGAGCAGGGTGGCGAGCAGGCGCACGGCGTCGAACGCCGGGGCGACGGACGCGCCCAGCACCACGTAGGACAGGTGCCACAGCGTGTACGGCGGATGCAGCACCGTCCACCACTGCATCAGTCCGCCGCGGCGCGCTGCGTACCAGGCGGTCGGGATGCGCGCCTCGGTGGTCACCGCTTGCGGCCCCACATCACCACGCCGCCGCCGAGGCTCATGGTGCGCACGCCGACGTCGGTGATTCCCGCGTCATGCCACGCGGCGACGACGGCGGCGAGCGGGTGGCGGCGGTGGAAGCCGGAGATGCTGGGACCGAGGAAGCGGCCGACCTCGTACCACTCTCTGCCGAAGGCGCGCCCGGCAAGCGGCAGCACCAGCCTGGTGTAGAGCCACCACAGCGCGCGCCAGAGCATGCGCGGTGGAACCATGAAGTCGAGGCTGGCCACGACGCCGCCCGGCCGCACCACCCGCGCCATCTCGGCCAGCACTGCGGCGGGGTCGGCGACGTAGCGGAGCAGGTAGGTGAAGGTCAATGCGTCGAAGCTCTGGTCGGCGAAGGGCAGCTGCTCGGCGCGGCCGACCAGCAGGTGCACCCGGTGGCTGAGCCCGCGGCGGAGCAGGTTGCCCATCCCGGTGCGCAGCATCGCCTCGGTGAGGTCGGCGCCGACCACGCGCGCCGGGGTTCGCTCGGCGATGCGCATGGCCACGCCCGCGGTGCCGCTGGCCACGTCGAGGACCACGCCGCCGGGCGGGGCGCTGACGTGGTCGACCATGGCAGCCCGCCAGCGGCGGTTCTGGCCGAAGGAGAGCACCTCGGCGAGCAGGTCGTAGTGGCGCGGCAGGCCAGAGAAGAGCGACCGCGCGAACGCGTTGGGATCGGGCGGCACGGCCATGGCAGCCCTAATCGTGGCCCCGGGGGACGGTCAGGGTCGACCGTCCGCCTCGGGGGACGGCTGGAGCCGGGCCAGCGACAGCAGCAGGCTGACGAAGACGATGGCGTGCACCGCGGTGCACCACTCGCAGATGCGGTGCAGCTGCACCACCTCGGCGTAGACCAGGTAGAGGACGGCGCCCATCCCGGCCAGGCACCACAGCACCTGGGCGGCGGGGAGGAGGCGCGGCTCGGGGCGCCGCCGCAGCGCCGCCACCACGGCGGCGGCCGCCATGGCGCCGCTGGCGAGGAACCACACCAGCCCCGGCACGGTCACCGGGACCTGGGTGCCGGGGACCACCGAGTACGAGCTGGTGGTCACCGCCGAGCAGCTCACCACCCCGCCCGTGGTGCAGACCAGCGGCACGCTGGCGTAGTGCACCGCGGTGAGGTAGCCGGCGATGCCGAGGCCGGCGACGGCGAGTGCGAGCAGGGCGACCTGCGCCGCCGGGACGCGGCGATGCTCCGTGGTGATGGTCGCGGCGGCGGCGTCGGTGCCGCCGCCGTTGTGCTCGGCAGTGGTCATGGTGCGGAGGTTGGCAGACTGTTGGCCAGCTGCGGCACCGGCGCAGCGGCGCAGGCTGCGGCGGGCTGGTTGCCGGTCAGGGCGCAGATGGCGGCGGTGATCTGGTTGGCGTTGCCGGCGATGGCACGCGTCGAGGCAGCGTTGGGATTGGACAGCGCCGCGGCGATCTGCTGCCAGGTCATGCCGTCGAGCACGCCGGGGCTGAAGCCGCTGCTGATGGCCACCCAGCGGTTGCCGAAGTCGACGAAGGGGATGCCGCCCGACGTCGAGCTGAAGGGGGGTCCGTCGAAGGCGTTGACGAGCGCCTGCTGCGCCGGGGTCGGCGTCTGCAGCGGCGCCTGGTCGCGAGTTTCTGTCTCCACCGGCACGAACTGGAGGTACTGGCTGGTGTAGCTGCTGCCGAAGAAAGTGAAGGTCGGCGTGTCGGGGAACACGTCGGTGCTCGACGAGGTCATCAGGTGCAGGTTGGAGAAGCTGCCGAACCGGCTGAGCGCGAGCACCAGGCTCCAGCGCTCGGCGGCGCAGAAGGGGCAGTAGTCGGCGCCGACGTAGAGCACCTCCGGCTTGCCGCCGCTTCCGCGCAGCGGCGGCGTCCCGCTGGGCAGCGCCTGCAACGGCGTGGGCAGGCCGCCCGTGCCCACCGCGGCCAGCACGCCGGGCTGGGGACGGGTCACCGCGTCGAGCACCGCCGCGGGGACCGGCGTCTCCGCCGCCGCCGGCGTTCCCCCGCCACCCTTGCCGCCCAGCTGCGCCACCGCGATGAAGATGCCCACCACCACCACGACCGCGACGACCGCCCCGGTCAGCGCGCCCCGGCGCTGCCACCAGGGGATCGCCGCGGGACGGTGGGGCGGCCGGGTGCGGGGGCCCTGCGGGCGCCCCGGCGCCGGGCCAGTTCCCTTCCCCTTCGCGCTCCGTGCCATCTCATGCTCCAGGTGGGTCGACGCTCCTCACGGTACGACGTCTCGTGAAAATTCACGGTCGAGTTACATCCCGTGCAGTCCGGGGTTACGCACATTGCAGCTCTGCGAGTTGAATCGGAGCGCGGCCGGGGTGCCACGGTGGGTTGACGGCGCCGCCTGTGGCGACGACCATGCCCGCGTGACGGAGAGCTCGCGCTTCCCCACCCTCGACGAGGCTGCGCTGCGCATCCTCGACGGCATCGGCACGCGACAGCGCATCGCGGTCGGCGACTACCTGTACCGGCAGGGCGATCCCACCTACGACTTCTACGT
>CAZCJX010000260.1:0-2948 GCA_964499205.1 uncultured Actinomycetes bacterium
TGGACCCGGTGGGCAACATCGCGGGCTTCCACTGCGCCGAGATGGCCTACGAGGACAAGGATCCCGACCGGATCGTCGGGGTGATCCACTTCCGCGACCGCGAGAGCTACATGGCCAACGCCAGCCGCCCGGAGACCGACCAGAACTACCGCAGGATGCTGGAGTACCTCGACGGCGACATCGAGTGGACCGACATCCACTACACCGGCTACGTCGGCGCGCCCCTCAGCGAGAAGGAGATGGCCGCGACGGGCTAGAGCAGGTCCCTGCCGAGGAACTCGGCGAAGCCCGGCCACTGCGCCACCATCTGCCGCTCCAGCTCGGGGGTGAGCGGCAGATAGGTGGCGCTCGCGTCAGTGACCACGGTGCCGTCGGGCAGGAGGGCGCGTCCCTCGCTGTGCATGGCCATGCGGCGGTGGCGCGTCTCCCAGGCCTCGAAGCGCAGCGGCACGCCGAGCGGCGCGGCGGTGCGGTAGCGCACCTCCATGCGCGCCGTCACCACCCAGCGGCGGCGCAGCACGGCGACGCGGCCCATGATGTCGTCGAGCACCGCCGCCACCAGCCCGCCGTGGGCGACGCCGGGAAACCCGACGTGCTCCTCGCCCGGCGTCCAGTCGGCGACCACCAGGTTGCGGCCGTCGGGCGCCTCCTCCAGCCGGTAGTGGAGGCGCAGGCCGACGCGGTTGAGCTGCCCGCTGACGAAGTTGCGCTGGAACTCGGAGCGGTCGTTGAGCCACGACGGGTCGATCGCCGGGTCGCTCACGACGCCGCGGGCGGGGTGAGGCGCTCGATTCCCGCCATGTATGGCCGCAACACCGCGGGCACGGCGACGCTGCCGTCGGCCTGCTGGTAGGTCTCCAGCACCGCGTCGAGGACGCGGGGCAGGGCCAGGGCACTGCCGTTGATGGTGTGCACGTGGCGCGGCCGCTCGCCCGGTGCGGGGCGATAGCGGATGTTGGCGCGGCGCGCCTGGAAGTCGCCGAACACCGAGCAGGACGACACCTCCAGCCAGCGCTGCATCCCCGGCGCCCAGGCCTCGACGTCGTACTTCTTCCATTGCGCGAAGCCCATGTCGGCGGTGCACATCGAGAGCACCCGGTAGTGGATGCCCAGCTCCTGCAGCAGCCGCTCGGCATCGCCGACCAACCCCTCCAGCTCGTCGAGCGAGGTCTCCGGGGTGGTGAACTTGACCAGCTCCACCTTGTCGAACTGGTGCAGGCGGATGTAGCCGCGCGTGTCCTTGCCCGCTGCGCCCGCCTCGCTGCGCCAGCAGGGCGTCCAGGCGACGTGCCGGATGGGCAGCTGCGCGGCGTCGAGGATCTCCTCGCGATAGAGGTTGGTGACGGGCACCTCGGCGGTGGGGATGAGGAACATGTCGCCGTCGGTGTGGTAGGCCTCGTCCTCGAACTTGGGCAGGTTGCCCGTGCCCACCATCACCTCGCGGCGCACCAGGTACGGCGGGGCGATCTCGCTGTAGCCGTTGCCCAGCGTCGCGGTGTCGAGGAACCACAACGCGAGAGCGCGCTGCAGCCGGGCGCCGGCGCCGCGCAGCACCGCGAAGCGCGCGCCGCTCAGCTTGGCGGCGCGCTCGAAGTCGAAGATGCCGAGCGCCTCGCCCAGCTCGTAGTGCGGCCGCGGCGTGAAGTCGAACTCGGCGGGCGCACCCCATGTGCGCACGGTGACGTTGTCGGCCTCGCTGGTTCCCACCGGCACGCTCTCGTGCGGCGGGTTGGGAACGTAGAGCAGCAGGTTCTCGATCTGCGCGTCCAGCTCGCCGAGCTGCGCCTCGCCCTCCTGGATGCGGCGCTTCAGCGAGGCGAGCTGCTCGCGCTGCTCCTCGGTGGGCTTGCCGCGGATCTGCTTGGAGGCGGCGTTCTGCTCGGCGCGCAGCGTCTCCACCTCGACGCGCAGGGCGCGCGCCTTCTCGTCGAGGGCGAGGATCTCGTCGACTGGCGCGTCCTCTCCCTTGAGCCGGGCGCCGCGCCGGATCGCCTCGGGGTCCTCGCGGATGCGCTGCAGGGGGATCACGTTCCTGACACCTGTGGCCGCATCTGGGGGAACAGCATCACGTCGCGGATCGCCGGGCTGTCAGTGAGCAGCATCACCAGCCGGTCGATGCCGATGCCCAACCCGCCGGCCGGCGGCATGCCCGTCTCGATGGCTTCGAGGAAGTCCTCGTCGAGCGGCGGCGCCTCCTCGTCGCCGGCGGCGCGCTTGCGCACCTGAGCCTCGAAGCGCTGCCGCTGGTCGATGGGGTCGTTGAGCTCGCTGAAGGCGTTGGCGATCTCGCGCCCGGCGATGACCAGCTCGAAGCGCTCGACGAAGCGGTCGTCGTCGCGGCGGCGCCGCGCCAGCGGCGACACCTCGGCGGGGTAGTCGAGCACGAAGGTGGGATCCCACAGCGTGTGCTCCACCTTCTGCTCGTAGATCTCCATGAACACGGCGCCGTCGCCCATGCCCGGCGCCAGCTCGACGCCGAGCTGCTCGGCGCGGGTGCGCAGCGAGCCGTCGTCCCAGGCGGCGACGGGGTCGAAGCCGACTCGCTCCGCGATCAGCTCCGCCATGCGCGCGGTGCGCAGCGGCGGCGTGAGGTCGAGCGGCCTGCCCTCCAGGCGGCGCGCCAGCGGGTTCTCGCAGGGCGCACCGCCACCACCGTCGCGGTCGCCGTCATCGCCGTCGCTGCCGTCGCCGGCGACCGGCATCGGTCCCACCGCGTTGGCGGCGTCGACGATGATCGCCTCGGTGAGCTCGCGCATGGTGTGGTAGTCGCCGTACGCCTCGTAGGCCTCGAGCATGGTGAACTCGGGATTGTGCCGCGGCGACAGCCCCTCGTTGCGGAAGACGCGGCCGATCTCGTAGACACGGCGGTAGCCGCCGACCAGCAGCCGCTTGAGGTGCAGCTCGATGGCGATGCGCAGGTAGACGTCGGTGTCGAGCGCGTTCCAGTG
>CAZCJX010000261.1:0-2936 GCA_964499205.1 uncultured Actinomycetes bacterium
CCGTCACCGCCGCGCGCGTCGCCGACCTGGCCACCGCCGTCGACGCGCCGGTGGACGCCGCGGCGCTGCGCGCGCTGCCGGGAGTTGAGCGGGTCGACGTGCGCCCTGAAGGCGCAAGCGTGCGCTTCCACGACCCCGCCGTTCTGCCCCGCATCGTCGCCGCCGCCGACCACCCCGGCGGCCGCCTGCGCCAGCTCCGCCTCCACGAGCCCGACCTCGCCGACGCCTTCCGCCAGCTCACCGGCGAAGACCTCCGCCACCAACCCGTCTCCGGCGCCGCCGACGAGGCACCCGAGCACCGCCGATGAGCTCGGCCCTCCGCGCCACCCGCGCCCGGCGCCGCGCCGGCCCGCCGCCCACCTCGACCCCCACCACCCCGCGCACCTCGCGCCTGCACCGCCTCCTGCCCTCCAGTATGTGGTCGCGGGAGTGGCTGCTCACCCTGGCCCGCCCCCGCAGCGTGGTGGTCAAGCTGGCCATGCCCTTGGTCCTCGGCGTCCCCCTGGTCACCGGCCGGGCTCCCACCTTCTGGGCCGGCATGCTGCTCACCGTGCTGGTCGCCATGGTCGGCGCCGTCGGCTCCGGCGTGGCCCTGGCCCGCGCCCGCCAGGGCGGACTGCTCGCCCGCCTCGCCGTGGTGCCGCGCTCGCCCGCCCGCGTCGTCGGCGGGTGGGTGTTCGCCGCAGCCGCCGTCGACACGGTGCAGATGCTCCCCGTCGCCGTGGTGGTACTCGCCGCCTCGGTGGCCGCCCCGGACGCGGCCGCCGCCCTGGCCCTGCTCCTCTGCATCCCCGCGGTGGTGCTCGCCACCAACGCCCTCGGCTGCGCCCTCTCCCTGCTCGCCGACGGGCCCGGCGAGGTGCTGCTCGACGTGGTCGTCGTGCTCGCCCCGCTGCTCTTCCTCGGCGGTCTCTTCACCGGCGTGCCCGCGGACGGCTGGCGCCACTGGGCGGCGCGCCTCGACCCCTTCGCCTACCTGCACTCCGCCTTCGTCGGCGTCCTGGGCGGCTCGCCCAGCTTCGCCCCGGGTGAGGTGATCGCCGCGGCCGCCGTGACCGCCGCCGCCGCGCTGGCCGCCCTGGCGCTGCTCAGCCGCACCCTGCTCGACCGGGGCTGAGACGACGAGGCCACCGCGCACCGCGAAACACGCCATGCCCGTGCACCGCATTCCCCGCCGCCAGACCCCCGCCGCCGTCGCCGTCCCCGCCGCTGCCGTGGCGGTGGCGACGCTCCTCTCCGCCTGCGGCAGCGGCGCCGCCGCGCTCGGCTCCGCCGCCTTCGACCTGCCCACCCCCGCCGCCACCCCGCTGGCCAGCACCATGGCCTACACCAGCCCCGACGGCGGCATCTACCGCAACCCGCTGCACCTCGACGTGCTGATGGTCGCCCGCCGCGACGTCGCCGCCCTGGCCGGCCAGCTCGGCGGCAGCGCCAGGGACTGGTCGCAGCTGAGCCGCTTCGGCCCCTTCACGCTGGTCGCGGTGCGCCTGCGCAACCAGGGCAAGGCGTGGAGCGAGCCGGAGCTGCGCGACCTCCAGGTGGCCAGCGACTTCGCCCCGCCGGGTACCGCCAGCGGCCCGCTGCGCCACTGGTACCACCCCACCTACACCCTGGCCGCCGTGGCCGACCGCGCCCTCAGCGCCGACTGCCAGCCCCACCTCGATCCCGGCCAGTCGATCACCGTGGTGCTGGTCTACCCGCCGGTGACCGCCCAGGGCTCCATCATCTGGGGCCGATACCAGGACTTCGCCCTGCGCCTGCCCTTCGGCGGCGGCGTCGCCTGGACGTCGACAACCCACCTCAGGGCGGCGATCTGCCCTCCCCCCACGCCGCCACCGCAGTGAGCGCTCCCGCCGTCCCCGCCTGGTCGGTGCACCTCCCCACCGTCGACGCCACCGTGGTGCGCCTCGCCCTGCGCCCGCGCGGCGACCGCGACCCCTGGCCCTTCACCCAGGCGCTCACCGAGATCGCCCGCCTGGGCGCCACCGGCCGCGAGCGCTTCCGCTCCCTCGGCGCCGGCCGCGGCCAGCCCCTGCTCGCCTCCCAGGAGCTGGAGTGGCGCGGCTGCGAGCTCCACGTCGAGACCGCCGGCGCCGAGGCCACCCTGGAGCTGCCCCCCTGGGACGAGCTGACCCAGTCCCAGGCCACGGAGGAGGATCTCTGGGACCTGGTCGACACGCTGGCCGCCGCCACCGGCGCCAGCCACGGCGCCATCGGCGACGGCGAGGCCCTCCGCCTCGAACCCCCGACCACGCAGAGAGCTCTCGCCAGCGCCGTCGCCCGCCACCCGGCGCTGTTGCTCCCGCCCGGCACAGCTGCCGCCGTAGCGGGCCTGCCCCTCGCCACCGTCGCCCTCTACCGCGAGCTCCCCCGCAGCGGCCTGGAGGTCCTGCTGCGCTGAACGCACCAGCCTTATCTGACAGCGCACATGTAGGATAATCGGCCGCGAGCCCCCATGCCGCAGCAGCCTCGCACCGGTCCCGCCACGCCCGCCTCCCGCCGCCCGGACCGCGCCGGCGTGGACGGCGGGCAGCGCCACCTGACCGGCCGCGCCGCCGGCGACAGCGGGTCCGCACCGGACGAACCCCTCGAGTTCGAGACGACCACCGAGGCCACCAGCGCGGCCGAGGAGATCGCCGGCGCCGACGAGGCGAGCAGGCGGGAACGCCTGCACCACTCCGCCTGGTGGTGGATCCGCGCCGCCGCCATCACCGTGACCCTCTTCGCCGCCTGGCAGCTGCTGCTGATCGTGCAGAGCTGGGTGTCGGGCCTGCTCACCGTCATCCTCTTCGTCATCTTCGGCAGCGTGGTGTCGTTCGCCGCCTCGCCGGTGATGAAGGGGCTGCAGCGCTGGGCCCACTTCCCCCACCTGCTCGCCGTCCTCACCAGCCTGCTCCTGGTGGTGCTGCTGGTGGCCGGGCTGGGCTACCTCGTCG
>CAZCJX010000262.1:0-2902 GCA_964499205.1 uncultured Actinomycetes bacterium
TTCGTCCTCAACAACCTGCACCGCTACACGCTGTACCTGGCCATCCTGGTGGTCGGCTTCCTCTGGTACGACACCTTCCGCGCCTTCTTCCAGGAGGGCACCGGCCACGTGCAGCTGGGTCTCGGCACCGGGATCATGCTGCTCAACGTGCTGCTGCTGAGCGGCTACACCTTCGGCTGCCACGCCTTCCGCCACCTCATCGGCGGCAGGATCGACTGCTACAGCTGCGTGCGCGGCGGCATGGTGCGGCATCGCGCCTGGAAGGGCGTGTCGGTGCTCAACGTGCGCCATCCCTCCTGGGCCTGGGCGAGCATGTTCAGCGTGGTCGCGGTGGACATCTACATCCACATGCTGAGCGCGGGCTGGTTCCTCGACCCGCACATCACCTTCTAGACGAATATGGCAGAAACCTACCTGACCCACGACTGCGACGTGCTCGTCGTCGGCGCCGGCGGCGCCGGCCTGCGTGCCGCCATCGCCGCAGCCGAGATGGGCTGCTCCACCGCGGTGGTGACCAAGTCGCTGCTGGGCAAGGCGCACACCGTGATGGCCGAGGGCGGCATCGCCGCCGGGCTGGGCAACGTCGACGAGAAGGACGGCTGGACCGTCCACTTCGCCGACACCATGCGCGGCGGCCAGATGATCAACAACTGGCGCATGGTCGAGATCTACGCCAAGGAGGTCATCGACCGCGTCTTCGAGCTGGAGCGCTGGGGCGGCCTCTTCGACCGCACCCCCGACGGCCGCATCATGCAGCGCGCCTTCGGCGCCCACACCTACCGCCGCCTCTGCCACGTCGGCGACCGCACCGGCCTGGAGCTGATCCGCACCTGCCAGGACCGCGCCGTGCACACCCCCGGCGTCACGGTGCACATGGAGTACACCCTGACGCGGCTGCTCAAGGAGGGCGACCGGGTCAGCGGCGCGGTGGGCTATCGCCGCAGCGACGGCAGGTTTGTCGTCTTCCGCGCCAAGGCGGTGGTCATGGCCAGCGGCGGCTGGGGCCGCATGTACAAGACCACCTCCAACTCCTGGGAGGGCACCGGCGACGGCGCGGCGATGGCCTACGACGCCGGCGCCGAGCTGCTCGACATGGAGTTCGTGCAGTTCCACCCCACCGGCATGATCTGGCCCCCGGGCGCGCGCGGCATCCTGGTCACCGAGGCGGTGCGCGGCGAGGGAGGGTTGCTCTTCAACAGCGAGGGCACCCGCTTCATGCTCGAGTACGACCCCAAGAAGAAGGAGCTGTCCTCACGCGATGTGGTGGCGCGCTCGATCTACAAGGAGGTCAAGGCGGGTCGCGGCTCCACCCACGGCGGCGCCTACCTCGACATCCGCCACCGCGGCGCCGACTACATCAAGAAGAAGCTGCCCTCGATGTACGAGCAGTTCCACGCCCTGGCCAGCGTCGACATCACCAAGGAGCCGATGGAGGTCTACCCGACCATCCACTACACCATGGGCGGCATCCGCGTCGAGCCGGAGACGGCAGCGACGTCGGTGCCCGGGCTCTACGCGGCCGGCGAGTGCGCCGGCGGCCTGCACGGCGCCAACCGCCTGGGCGGCAACTCGCTGGGCGACATCCTGGTCTTCGGCCGTCGCGCCGGCATGGCGGCGGGCGAGTACGCCAAGTCGCGCGGCACCGCGCCGGTCCTCAGCGAGCGCGAGATCGAGGAGGAGCAGGCGCTGCTGCTCGAGCCGCTGGACACCGCCGACGGCGCCGCCAAGGGCGAGAACCCCTACCTGATCCACGAGGCGCTGCAGGACGCCATGCAGGACGACGCCGGCATCGCCCGCGACGAGGCCTCGCTGAAGCGGGCGCTCGGCGCCATCGAGGAGCTCAAGGAGCGGGTCAAGAACGTCAAGGTCAAGGGCAGCCGGACCTACAACCCCGGCTGGCACACCTGCCGTGACGACGTGTTCATGCTCACCATCTCCGAGTCGATCGTCCGCTCCGCGCTGGAGCGCAAGGAGAGCCGCGGTTCGCAGTGGCGGCTCGACCACCTCGACAAGGATCCCGAGCAGGGCCGGGTCAACTACGTCACGTACCGTGCCGCTGATGGCAGCATGAAGGTGAAGTCGATTCCCGTCGAGCCGCTCCCGGTGGAGCTGAGCAGGCATCTCGAGGACGCGTGATGGCGACGGTCAGTGAGCCCCAGGCCGAGGTCGGCCAAGGTCCGGAGCAGTCGGCGCAGCCGCAGGCCGCCGAGAACGTCGAGTTCCGCGTCTTCCGCGGCACCCCCGGTGAGCCCCAGGGCGACCAGCCCTACAGCGTCCCCATGGTGCCCGGCATGGTGGTCCTCGACGCCATGCACTACATCCAGAAGCACGTCGACACCGACCTGGCGGTGCGCTGGAACTGCAAGGCGGCCAAGTGCGGCTCGTGCTCCGCGGAGGTCAACGGCCGTCCCGTGCTGATGTGCAAGACGCGCGTCGACGAGCTGCCCGAGGGCCCGATCACGGTGCGCCCGATGAAGGCCTTTCCGCTGCTCAAGGATCTGGTCACCGACGTCTCGCACAACTTCGCGGTCAACCAGAAGATCCCCCAGTTCACCCCCAGTGCCGAGGACGCGGCGAGCACCGAGCCGTGGCGCATCAAGGAGCCCGACATCGAGCGGCTCTACGAGTTCCGCAAGTGCATCGAGTGCTTCCTCTGCCAGGACGTCTGCCACGTGCTGCGCACCCACGACCTGCACGAGCGCTTCTACGGTCCGCGCTTCTTCGTGCGCGTCGCCGGCCTGGAGATGCATCCCAAGGACTCCGTCGACCGGCGCGACCTGGTGCGCGAGGACGGCGGGCTCGGCTACTGCAACATCACCAAGTGCTGCACCGAGGTGTGCCCCGAGCACATCCACATCACCGACAACGCGATCATCCCCATGAAGGAGCGCGTCGTCGACCG
>CAZCJX010000263.1:0-2894 GCA_964499205.1 uncultured Actinomycetes bacterium
GTGATCTTCGTGCACGGCAACCAGGCGGACGCGCAGAACTGGCTCGACGTGATGCAGCAGTTCGCCTTCCACGCCGGCTACACCATGCAGGAGATGTACGCCCTCTCCTACAACGGCCTGGCCAACTACTACGCCGGCGCCCCCGAGCAGCTGCCCCCGACCACCCTCGACCGGGCCTACATCACGCAGAACCTCAACCCCGACGGCGGTGTCCTGGCCAACGGCGGCCACGGCGCCGGCGACGACGACAACGTCCCCGACCTCTGCCACTTCGTCGAGGCGGTGCAGTGGTACACCGGCTCGCGCCAGGTCGACATCGTCGCCCACTCGCTGGGCGTCACCATCACCCGCCGCATGATGAAGCTGTACCCCTCGCTGGCCAGGGACGTGACCGCCTTCGTCGGCATCGCCGGCGCCAACCACGGCACCTCGGTCTGCACCAACCTGCAGGACACCTACTACGGCTGCGACGAGATCGCCCCGGGCACGCAGTGGCTGGCCGACCTCAACAGGGGCGGCGAGACCTACGGACCCACCAGGTGGATGACCGTCTACAACGGCGCCGAGGGGGACCCGTTCTTCGTGGGTCCGAGCCTGTGGGACTCGCCACACCTCGACGGCGCCGACAACGAGACCTTCAACGCCTACACCGCGCAGACGCAGAACCTCCCCGAGAATCACGGCGACTACCACAACGACCTGCGCGTCGACCCGCCCGAGGTGGAGACCTACCTGCCCTTCCTGCTGCGCTACGGCCAGGCGGGACCGGGCGCGGCACACGGCGTGGAGGGGCAGGCGGCGCACATCGCCGCCAGGGGGCAGACCGACAAGGCGAACAACCAGCAGGCGCCGCAGACGTACCCGCTCGACACGCTCGCCCCTGCCGCGCTCTGCATCCCCCTGCTCACCGGCGACACCGCCGGCTGCGACCTTCCGGCCACCACTGACGCAAACACGACGATCCCACCCGCGACGAGCGGCACGCACACCGGCACACCGGCGACCGCGCTGCCCGACACCACCGCCACCCGCCCGGCGTCGCTGCTCGCCTCGCTGCTGGCCCTGGGCGTCGCCACCGCACTGGTCGCCGTGGCACGGCGCCGCGCTCAGCGCATGCCGGTGTCGTAGTCGAAGCGCACCGGGGCCCAGGCATTGGCCTGGACGGTGACGTCAACCGCTGCGGGGACGCTCGGGGGACCGCTGACGATCCTCTGCGGCGCCACGTTGTAGGTTCCCGGCAGCAGCGGCACGTGCGCCTTGCCGTCGGCGCCGGTCTGCACCGTGGTCACCGCGGCGCCCCTGCCGTCGCGCACCACCACCACCGCCGAGATCGGCCGTTCGCAGGGCGGCTGCCCCTGGCGCTGCACCGGACAGGTGGGTCCCGCCATGGTGAGCAGGTCGATGCCGCCGGTGCGCGGGTTGGGGACGGTCGCCGAGGTCGAGCCGCAGGCGCTGGCGAGGAGCGCCGCCAGCGTGGCGACGAGCACTGCCGGCCGGGTCGGGAACACGCCTCACCTCCTGCCCGACGCCCGCCGCCTTGGAGGCGGCGCGTCACCGGGCTGTGACAGCTTCGATCCGCAATCCTCGCACGGCGTTGCAGGGGCGATGCGGACAATCGGCGCGCAGGAGACCGCGCCGGGGGACGCGCGGCAGGACCCACATTGATGTGCAGGTGGGGTTGTGATCACGATGGCGGGTGACCTCGAGTACGAGCTCACGCTGTTGCAGGAGACGGCCCGCGTCCTCTCCTCGACGCTCGACGTGGAGTCGGTCTACGCCGCGCTGGTGCGCTGCGCGGCGCTGATCGTCAGCACCCCGCACGAGCGGCAGCGGCGCGCCTCGGTGCTGCGCCTCGACGGCGACACCCTGGTCTCGGTCGCCGAGTACGACGAGGAGGACCCCGGCCGCTTCGCCGGCAGCCGCTACGAGCTGGCCACCCACCCGCTGCTCCGCGAGGTCGTCGAGTCGCGCCGGCTGCTGACCGCGCTGCTGTCTGGCCTGGCCATGTCGGCGGACACCCGCGCCAGGGTGGAGGGCAGCGGCGTGGTCGCCGGCGCCATGGCCCCGCTGGTGGTGGGCGGCGAGGTCTTCGGCGTGCTCACCGTCGGCGGCCGCGACCCCGCCGGCTTCACCGACTCGCAGCTGCGCCGCCTGGAGGCGGTGGTCCACATCGGCGAGCTGGCCATCGCCAACGCGCGCTCCTACGCCGTGCTCGCCGCCAGCGCCGCCACCGACTCGCTCACCGGCCTCAAGAACCGCCGCGAGTTCGAGCGGCTGCTCGGCCACCCACCCCGCCAGCGCTTCGCGGTTCTGGCCATTGACGTCGACAACCTGAAGCCGGTCAACGACGCGCACGGCCACGCCGCCGGCGACGCCATGCTGCGCGCCGTGGCCTCGGTGCTCAGCGCCATGGTGCGCACCGGCGACACCATCGCCCGCGTCGGCGGCGACGAGTTCGCCGCGCTGCTGCTCGGCGCCGACGCCGGCGAGGCGCAGGCGGTGGCCGAGCGGATGCGCCGCGCCGTGCATGCCATCGACCTGCCCACCGGGCCGGTGCGCGTCTCGGTGGGCTGCGCCGCCGCCGCTGTCGGCGACGACCCCTGGGCCGCCTGGCGCGCCGCCGACCTGGCCATGTACGCCGCCAAGCGCGGCGGGCGCGACCGCGTCGAGTCCCGCCTCACTCCTCCATCTTGAGCAGGGCGAACTCCATCGAGTCGGCGAGCGCCGCCCACGACGCTTCGATGATGTTGGTGCTGCAGCCGACGGTGCTCCAGCGCCGCCCGTCGCGCTCGTCGCCGGACTCGATGAGCACCCGCGTGGTCGCGTAAGTGCCCGCCTTGCCGTCGAGGATGCGCACCTTGTAGTCGTGCAGGCGCACGTGCTGCAGCTGCGGG
>CAZCJX010000264.1:0-2888 GCA_964499205.1 uncultured Actinomycetes bacterium
CTCTCGCTGCGCCGGCGGCGGTGCAGGCGTTGACGGCCGCAGCCGCCACCGCTGACCCGCCGCGCGTGCCGCGCACGGTGATGAAGGGGAGCGATGCGGTCTCTTCGAGCAGCTGCTTGGCTTCGGTGGCACTGACCAGGCCGCAGGGCGTGGCGATCACCGCCGCGGGGCGCGGTGCGCCGTCGGCCAGCGCGTCGAGCAATGCCAGCAGCGCAGTGGGGGCGTTGCCGATGGCGACGACGGCGTCCTGCCAGTGCTCGGCCAGCGCGACCAGGCCGCGGGCAGTGCGGGTGGAGTCGTGCAGCGCTGCCGCTGTGGCGGTGGAGACCGGCAGTGTGGCGGCCTCGACCCTGTCCTGCGCGCAGAGCACGGGCGAGCCGAGGCGGCTCACCAGCGTCCGCACGCCCGCTGCCACCATGGCGACGTCGCAGACGACGGGCGCGCCGCGTCGCAGCGCATCGCTGGCGGCCTCGACGGCGCCGGGGGAGACCGCTATGTCGCGCAGCAGGTCGGGGTCGCCGGCGGCGTAGGCCATGCGGAGCATCACAGTTGCGGCCGGTTCTGGCGGCAACGTGACGGGGCTGCGCCGGCGCAGGCGTTCGAAGCTGAGCGGCATGATCTCGCCGGGCGGCAGCCCGTGGGCGCGCAGGGCGCGACCCTCGCCGGGCAGCAGTGCTGCGGTCATCGCGCTGCTCCCACCGCTGTCGCTGCCGCCGCTCCGGCTGCGCGCCGGTGTTCGTACCGCTCCGCTGCGGCGACGAGGCGGGCGGCCGCGCCGTCGATGCCGCAGAGGTGCAGGTGCACGTAGCTGGCCAGCAGCGACGGCGTTGCATGGCCTTCGACGGCGCCGGTCTCGGCGAGGTGGTAGGCGGCCGCGCCGTCGACGATCCCCGGGTCGGCGGCGGACCAGTGGAACTCGTGGCCGCGCACCACCTCGCCCGCGCGCAGCAGCGGCGAGGGCCGCAGCGCGGTGGCGGTGCGGTAGCCGAGGGCGCGGCGGCTGCGCGCCATGCGCGTGCCGTAGGGCAGCGCGCCGCACATCTCGTACGACTCGCCGCCTTCGAGTACGATGTGGGTGCCGAGATACATGGCGCCGCCGCACTCCGCCAGCACCGGCAGGCCGTCGCCAACGGCGTGGGCGATCGAGGCGCGCATCGCGGTGTTGTCGCGCAGCAGCGCGGCGAAGCGCTCGGGGAAGCCGCCGGGCAGCAGCAGCGCGCCGCAGTCGGGCAGCGCGGCATCGACCAGTGGTGAGAACGGCACCAGCTCGGCGCCGCGTGACTGCAGCAGGTCGAGCGCGTCCTGGTAGTGGAAGGTGAACGCCGCGTCGCGGGCCACGCCGATGCGCGCGCGGGGCGGCGACGCGGGCAAGGCGAAGGGGTCGTGCGCGGGGTCGCCGGACGGTGCCTCGCCGGCGGCGGCGATGCGCAACAGCGTGTCGAGGTCGAGGTGCTGCTCGACGGTGTGCGCCAGCGCCTCCACCCATCCCTGCTGGTGGGCGCGCTCCTGCGGTGGGACCAGGCCCAGGTAGCGCTCGGGCAGAGTCAGCGAGGGATCGCGCGGGATGGCGCCGAGGACGCGCAGTCCCGCGCTCTCCACCGACTCGCGCGCCGCCAGCATGTGGCGCTCGGAGCCGACGCGGTTGAGCACCACGCCGGCGATGTCGACGCGCGGGTCGAAGCGGGCGAAGCCGAGTGCGACCGCGCCGGTCGATCGCGCCGCGCGCGCGGCGTCGACGACCAGCACCACGGCGGCGCCGAGGAGGCGGGCGATCTCCGCGGTGCTGCCGGCATCGTCGCTGCCGAGGCGGCCGTCGTAGAGCCCGAGAACACCTTCGACCACGGCGACGTCGACGCCGCGCATGGCGCGCGATGCCAGCGGCGCGATGCTGCGCGAGTCGCAGAGGACGCTGTCGAGGTTGCGCGACGCGCGCTGGGCGACGGCGGCGTGGTGCAGCGGGTCGATGAAGTCGGGGCCGACCTTGAACGGCTGCACGCGCAGGCCGCGACGCCGCAGGGCGGCCATCAGGCCAAGGGCGACGGTGGTCTTGCCGGTGCCGCTCGCCGTGCCGGCCACGACGATGGGACGCGCGTAGCGCGGACGGGTGGTGGCGGCGGCACGCACCGGCGCTGTCGCGCTCGTGCCGGTCTGCATCACAGCGTTCGCGTCGCGACCACCATGCGCGCGTGACCGCACGTAGGCGGTCACCGCGGGATGCAACCCCATGTGGTCCGCCAGCATCAGCCGAAATCCCGGATGCCGCGCGGCGAACTCGCAGGCCTGCTCGCCGATGCGATCGGCGATGCGCCCCGCGTTGAGCAGGTACGGTGCCACCACGGCGCTGCGGACGCCGCGTGCGTACAGCTGCTCCAGCGCCGCGTCGGTCGCGGGCGGCGCCAGCGATGCGAAGGCGTGCACAACGGGGCGTCCGTCGAGACGGTGCAGCCGTTCGCAGACGATGCTCGGCAGCCGCGCGTTGGCGTGCTCCAGCGAGGAGCCGCGGCCCGCGACGACGATCGCCTCGGCGCGCCAGCCCGCGCGCGACTCCGCCTCGGCGATCCGCGCCCCGAGCGCAGCGAGCAACGGCGGCGCGGGACGCAGCAGCGGCATGCAGCGCCAGCGAACGTCGGGGTGCAGCTGCGCCGCGCCGCGGACGATGACGCGCACGTCGTCGCGCGCATGTCCCGCGGGGAAGAGCAGCAGCGGCACCAGCCGCACCTCGCCGGTGCCGCTGGCGCGCGCCTCGCCGGCGGCCTGCGCGATGGCGGTGAACACCGGATCGAGCCCGCTGGCCGGGTACTCGATGACGCCGCAGCGCACCGAGGCGCCGTACCCCGACTCGCAGGCCCGCGCCAGCGCGCGCAGCTCGTCGCGGCCGCGCTCGTCCA
>CAZCJX010000265.1:0-2839 GCA_964499205.1 uncultured Actinomycetes bacterium
AGGCGTGCAGGCGCCCTGCTATCCTCGACCGCCATGCGGCAGCTCTGGGCGCCCTGGCGGATGGCCTACGTCGGCGGCGAGCGGACCCACGAGGGCTGCGTCCTCTGCGCCATCGGCGCCGGCGACGACGAGGCCAACCGCGTCGTCGAGCAGGCCGAGCTGACCTACACGGTGCTCAACCTCTTCCCCTACAGCAGCGGCCACGTCATGGTGGTGCCCCGCCGCCACGTGCCCGACATCACCCACCTCGACGCCGCCGAGGGCTCAGCGCTCTTCGCCGGCGCGCAGCGCGCGGTGCGCGCGCTGGAGAACGGGCTGCGGCCGGACGGCTTCAACCTCGGCATCAACGCCGGCAGCGCCGCCGGCGCGGGCATCGCCGAGCACGTGCACCTCCACGTCGTGCCGCGCTGGTCGGGCGACACCAACTTCATGCCGGTGCTGGCCGACGTCAAGGTGCTGCCCGAACACATCGAGCAGACCGCCAGGACGCTGCGCGAGGCGTACGCCAAGCTCGGGTGAGGCGGGCCGCGACCACACCTCGGGGTCGCGGCCCTGCGCTCAGACCGGGGCTAGCCGCGCCGCTGCCACCTCGTCTTCTTGAGCATCTTCTTGTGCTTGTGCTTGCGCATCTTCTTGCGCCGCTTCTTGATCACGGAACCCACGGGGTCGGGACTATACCGTGCTCGGGCGGTCAGGCGCTTCGAGCCCGCCGCACCGCCATGGTCAGGCCGTCGGCGACCGGCAGCATGGCGCAGTCGACGCGCGGGTCGGCGACCAGCCAGTCGTTGAAGGCGCGGATGTGGCCGGCGTCCTCGCCGCCGTCCGGCTCCAGCACCCGGCCGGCCCACAGCACGTTGTCGACCAGCAGCACGCCACCGGGGCGCAGCCGGGGGATCAGCTCCTCGGCGTAGGCACGGTAGCCGCCCTTGTCGGCGTCGACGAAGGCGAGGTCGAGCCAGGGCTCGGCGGGGAGCGAGCGCAGGGTGTCGAGCCCGGGGGCGAGGCGCAGCTCGATGCGGTCGGCGACGCCCGCCCGCTGCCAGGCGCGCCGGGCGATGGCGGTCCACTCCTCGCTGACGTCGCAGCAGAGCAGATGGCCGCCCTCGGCCAGGCCGCGGGCGATGCAGAGCGCGGAGTAGCCGGTGAAGGTGCCCACCTCGACCGCCTGGCGCACGCCGAGCGCGCGGGTGAGCACGGTGAGCAGCGCGCCCTGCTCGGGAGCGACCTGCATGCCGCTGACGCTGCCCAGGGCCGCCGTCTCGGCGATCAGCTGGCGCTGCACCTCGTCGAGGGGCAGGCTGTGGCCGACCAGGTAGTCGTGCAGCTGCGGGGTGAGCAGGAAGCTCTTCGGGCTCACGAGGTTCCTCCCTTGAGCAGGCGGTCGAGCAGGGCGCCGGTGGTCTGCCGGTCGACGCCGCCGAGGACGCGGCTGCGCACCACGCCGGCGGCGTCGACCACCACCGTGGTCGGCGGGGCGGGCACGTCCCAGGCGCCGGCCAGCTCGGCGGAGGGGTCGGAGAGGCTGGCGTAGGGCACGCCGAAGCGGGCCAGGTAGGCGCGGCCCTGGGCGGGGTCGTCGCGCAGGTCGACGCCGACGAAGACCACCCCGCGCGGCGCGAAGTCGCGGGCCAGGGCGTCGAGCTGGGGCTGCTGGGCGCGGCAGGGGCCGCACCACGAGGCCCAGAAGTCCACCACGGTGACATGGCCGTGCAGCGACGCGGGGTCGAACCGCGATCCGTCGAGCATCGAGCCCTGCAGCGCGGGGGCCGCCTGCCCCACCCCGCTGCCGGTTCCGGCGCGCTGGGCGATGTCCTGCTCCAGCGAGCATCCGCCCACCGCCAGCGCCAGCGCCAGGGCGAGCGGCGCCAGCAGGACCGCGCGGAAACTAGGCCTTGGCGTAGCTGTGCAGCCCGGCGATCCAGAGGTTGACGGCGTAGAGGGTGAAGAGGATGGAGACGAAGCCCACCGCCGTGATCGCCGCGGCGCGGACCTCGCGCCAGCCGTAGGTCACCCGGGCGTGCAGGTAGATGGCGAAGACCACCCAGGTGATGAAGGCGAAGGTCTCCTTGGGATCCCAGCCCCAGTAGCGGCCCCAGGCGTGCTCACCCCAGATGGCGCCGCAGATGACGCCGAAGGACCAGATCGGGAAGCCGAGCATGACGAAGCGGTAGCTCCAGTCATCGAGAGTGCGCGCGGGGGGCAGCACCCGGGTCAGGGTGCGGGCCATGGCGAGCGAACGCGAGCCGCCGCCGGCGCCGCCTCCCACCGACACCGGCGTGCCGCCGGGGGTGACCGCCGACGGGCGCAGCAGGGCGAACTCGGCGACCCGCCGGTCGGCCCAGCGCCGGGCCAGGTAGAACATGGCGAAGAGGAAGGAGAAGGTGAGGATCCCCGACGAGGTGGCCATGGCGGTGACGTGGATGGTCAGCCAGTAGCTGTGCAGCGCCGGCACCAGCGAGCCGGGCGGCACGTAGAGCATGTAGGCGACGCCGAGCAGGGCGATGGCCAGCACCATCGCTGGGATGCCGACCAGCCGCGTCCTGGCCCGGATCGCCAGCACCAGGAAGGTGGTCACCACGATGAAGGCGATCGCCGTCGAGTACTCGTACATGTTGCCCAGCGGCCAGTGCCCCGCCTCCAACGCCCGGGCCACGATCGAGGCGAGGTGGAAGGGCCAGCCCACCATGGCCGCGGCGAGGCCGGCGTCGGCGATGGCCCGGCGGCGGACCGGCAGGTACACGATCAGCGCGAGCAGGGCGACCAGGTAGGCCACCACCGCGACCCAGAAGAGGGCCAGCGAGAGGGGTGTCTGGCTCATGTCCCGGCGAGTATAGCCGCG
>CAZCJX010000266.1:0-2838 GCA_964499205.1 uncultured Actinomycetes bacterium
TCAGCGGTGGCGGCTGCGGCCGTCAACGCCTGCACCGCCGCCGGCGCAGCGAGAGACCCCGCATGACCGACGCGCACGGCCTCCCCGAGACCACCGGCCCCGCCCCCGACGAGGAGGGCTACACCCCCGCCCCGCGGCGCCGGCGCGGCCTGCGCACCGGCTTCACCACCGGCGCCTGCTCCGCCGCAGCGACCCTCGCCGCCAGCCTCCACTTGGTCGACGGAAGGCCGCGCGACAGCGCCACCATCCCCCTGCCCGCGGGCTTCGACCACACCTTCGACGTCACCGAGCAGGCCTGCGGCGACGGCTGGGCACGCGCGGTGGTGGTCAAGGACGCCGGCGACGACCCCGACGTCACCCACGGCGCGCGCCTCACCTCCACCGTCGCCTGGCGCGACGATCCCGGCATGGAGCTGCGCGGCGGCGAGGGTGTCGGCACGGTGACCGTGCCCGGACTCGGCCTCGAGGTCGGCGGCCCCGCCATCAACGCCGTGCCGCGCCGCATGATCGGCGAGGCGGCCAAGCCGGCGCTCGACGCAGCGCAGCGCCGCGGCTGCGGCATCACCGTCACCATCGCCGTCCCCGGCGGCGAGGAGATGGCGCGCCGGACGCTCAACGGGCGGCTGGGCATCGTCGGCGGCATCAGCATCCTGGGCACCACCGGCATCGTCGAGGCCTTCTCCACCGCGTCGTGGCGCGCCAGCGTGGTCCAGGCGGTCGACGTCGCCGCGGCCAACGGGGCGACGCACCTGGTGCTCAGCACCGGCGGGCGCAGCGAGAGCTATGCGCGCAAGCGCCTGCCCGACCTGCCCGACATGGCCTTCGTCGAGATGGGCGAGTTCGCCGGGCATGCGCTCGATCGCGCCGACGCGCACGGCATCCGCACCGTGACCCTGGCCGGCATGGTGGGCAAGCTGACCAAGCTGGCCCAGGGACAGTTCCAGCTCCACGTCGCGGGCGGCGGCGTCGACCCGGGACTGCTCGCCGACGTCGCGCGGCGCGCCGGCGGCGACGCTGAGCTCTGCGAGCGCATCCGCCACGCCAACACCGCGCGCCACGCCCAGGAGATGGCCCTCGCCGCCGGCCTGCGCGCCTTCTTCGACGAGCTCTGCGACGCCGCGGCGAAGCGCTGCAGCGAGCGCAGCGACGGGCGCATCACTGTCGAGACCTGGTGCTTCGACCCCGACAGCGGCGAGCTGCTGGGGAGCGGACGCTCGTGAGCGGCGCGCCGGTGGTGGTGGTGGTCGGCATCCCGCCCGCGGGCATGGAGGCCGCGGATCCCCGCGGTCGCGCCGCCATCGAGACGGCGACGCTGCTCTGCGGCGCCCAGCGGCATCTCGACGAGGTGCCGCCACACGGCGAGGAGCGCATCGTCATCGGCGACGTCGACGCCTGCGTCGAGCGTTTGCGCCAACGTGGACCAAAAGAGCAGGCCGTGGTGCTGGCCACCGGTGACCCGCTCTGCTTCGGCATCGGCGCCACCCTGGTGCGGCGCCTGGGACGGCAGCAGGTCACCATCGTGCCGGCGGTGTCGTCGATCCAGGCGGCCTTCGCCCGTGCCGGCGTGCCCTGGGACGACGCGCGCATCCTCAGCGCCCACGGCCGCGACCTCGCGCCCGTGGTGCCGCACGCGCTCGACGCGCGCGCCAGCGCCATCCTCTGCGGCCCCGACGCGCCGCCGCAGCGCGTCGCCCAGGCATTGCTCGACGGCGGCATGGAGGACTGCCGCTGCGTCGTCGCCGAACAGCTCGGCGGACCGGTGGAGCGCGTCGTCGACGCCACCCTCTCGGCCATCGCCCGCGGCAGCTTCGACCCCCTCAGCGTCGTGGTGCTGGATCGCGAGCCGTCGTCGGTGCGCGTCGCGCGGCCGGGCGATGTCGGCCGGCCGGAGCACGACTTCTCCCATGCGCGCGGCATGATCACGCGCGCCGAGGTGCGCGCTGTCGGCGTCGCCCTGCTGCGTCCCGGCGGCGCGTCGGTGATCTGGGACGTCGGCGCGGGATCGGGGTCGATCGGCATCGAGGCGGTGGGGCTGGCGCCCGGGGCGCGGCTGTACGCGGTGGAGCGCGACGAGGAGCAGCTGGCTCACCTGCGCGCCAACCTCGCGCGGTATGCGAGCGGCACCGCGGAGGCCGTCGCCGGTGCCGCGCCCGAATCATTGGCCGGACTGCCCGATCCCGACCGGGTCATCGTCGGCGGGCACGGTGGGCGGCTCGGTGAGATCCTCGGCGTGGTGCGGGCGCGGATGCGACCCGGCGGCCGCGTGGTGGCCCACTTCGCGACGCTCGACGGCGTGCTGATCGCGCGTGCGGCGCTGGGCGGATGGTCGCCGCAGGTGTCGGCGATCAATGTGTCGCGCGGCGTCGACGCGGGCAAGTCGCTGCGGCTGCACGCCGAGGACCCGGTGTTCGTGGTCAGCGCGGAGGCACCGCGGTGACCCAGCAGCCGATGCCGCTCGACGGGCTGGCGCAGCAGGTGCTCGGCGACCATCCGCGGCCGGGCGGGCTCTACGGCATCGGCATCGGCCCCGGCGACCGCGGGCTGCTGACCCTGCGCGCCGCGGCGCTGCTGCAGCGACTCGACGTCGTCGCCGCGCCGCGCAGCGAGCGCATGCCGGGAGTTGCCCGGGGGATCATCGAGCCGCTGGTGGAACCGGCGCGCATGCTGGAGCTTCCCAGCGCCATGCCGCGCGACGGCGCCGACATCCTCGCCGGCTGGCGTTCGCGCGTGGCGCCGCTGCTCGCCGCCTTGCACGAGGGCGCCTCGGTCGGCTTCGTCACCCTCGGCGACGCCACGCTGTACAGCACCTTCGCCTACGCCGCGGCGGCGCTGCTGGAG
>CAZCJX010000267.1:0-2820 GCA_964499205.1 uncultured Actinomycetes bacterium
GCGGACCTCGGGGGATTCGGAGCGGCGGGCAGAACCGGAACCCTTCGGTGCAGGGTGCCGAGCCTTCGCGGTCCGAGTTGCCGCGTGGGACGACTTCGGTGCGGGTTTGGGCCGCGCCGGCGACGGCTTCGGTTCGGGTTTGCGGCGCGCCGGCGCCGTCTTCTTCGGCGGCTTGGTGGAGGCCTTCGCCGGCGGCTCGGACGACTTGGCAGCGCCTTTGCCGTGCCCGGGTGCCGCCTTGCGCCGACTCGGCGAGTCAGGTGCCACCTTGCGCGGACTCGGCGAGTCGGGTGCCGCCTTGCGCCGACTCGGCGAGTCAGACGTTGCGGCCTTGGGCTGGGCGGGCGGACTGGCCGCCTTGCGCCGCCGGGCGGGCGGAGTGGCCGCCTTGCGCCGGGGGGCCGGGGCGGGCGACTGCTCCCCGAACAGCTCGTCCGCGCTGGGCAGCTCGATCCTCTTCCTAGCCACGCTCCTCGACCTCCTTGGCCAGCTGCCGGTATGCCGCCGCCCCCGGCGAACGGGGCTCGTACTCCAGGATGCTGACTCCCCCGCTGCTCGCCTCCGGGAAGCGCACCGAGGTGCGGATCACGGCGTCGAACACCAGGTCCCCGAAGCGCTCCCGCACCCGGCTGAGCACCTCGTCGCTGTGCAGCGCGCGGCCGCGGTGCATGGTGCCGACGATGCCGGCGACGCGCAGGGTCGGATTGTGCACCTCGCGTACCCGGTCGATGGTCTGCAGCAGCGCCTGCATGCCGCGCAGGGCGAGGAAGTCGAGCTGCAGCGGGATGAGCACGTCGGTCGCCGCGGCCAGGGAGTTCACGGTGAGCAACCCGAGGTTCGGCGGCGAGTCGACCAGCACCACGTCGAAGCCGTCCTGCAGCTGGGAGAGCGTGCGCTGCAGCCCCGCATGGCGGTCGCGCGCCGACGCCACGCGGACCTCGTAGGCGGCCAGCCCGATGCTCCCCGGCAGCAGCCACACCTGGGGTCGCGGACGCTGCAGCACCGCCGCGGGTTGCGCCGTGCCCGCCATGCAGTCGGCGATCGACGGGCCGCCGTCAGCGTCCGGCGTCACCCCGCACATCACCGTCAGCGCCGCCTGGGGGTCGAGGTCGACGAGCAGGACGCGGTGGCCGCGCTCAGCCAGCGCGAACCCGAGGTTCTGGGTGGTGGTGCTCTTGCCGACACCCCCCTTCTGGTTCGCCACGGCGATGACGCGCAGCATCACAGCGCGGCAGTGTACGAAGCGGGTGGCCGGCCGCGCACGCCATCATGTCGGTCTCCCCGGATCGCTTCCCGACGGTCCACCACGAGAGGTTTGCGGCAATGACCAGGACGCGCATCGGTGCGACGGCGGCGCTCGCCGTCGGGCTGCTGCTCACCGCCTGCGGCGGCGGCGGCAGTGGCGGCGGCGACAACGGCGAAGCCGCGAAGTCGGCCGACCAGATCGTCAAGGACGCAACGGCGGCCCTCAAGGCGGCCCGGTCCTTCCACATCACCGTCAACGCCGACGCCAGCACTTTCGGCGGCAGCAGCGGCGGCAGCAGCGGGCTCTCTGGCCCGGTCACCGTCGACCTCGACGTGGCCGAGCCGAACAGCGCCACCGGCACCCTGAAGATGGCGGGTGTCGTCGCCCACATCGTCTACACGGGCGGCAAGTTCTACCTGCAGGGCAAGGAGCTGTGGAGCAAGTTCGGCGGCGCCCAGGCCGGCGAGCTGATCGGCGACCGCTGGGTGCTGGTGCCGGCCTCGGCGTCGGGGTTCTCCAGCCTCACCGACATCAACCAGATCACCGACTGCCTGCTCCCCGCCACCGGCAACACCAAGAACGGCACCTCGGTGGTCAGCGGCCAGACCACGGTGGTGGTCGAGAACAAGGCCTCCGCTGAGACCCTCTACGTGGCCAGCCAGGGCGCCGCCTACCCGCTCAAGGTGGTGAGCAAGGGCGGCGGGTCGTCGAGCTCGTCGTCGAGCAGCTCCGGCTGCGGCAGCAACGACACCGCCGGCAACGCCACCTTCTCCAACTTCGGCACCACGGTGACGGTGACCCCGCCGCCGAATGCCCTCGACATCTCCAAGCTGGCCGGCTAGGGCTCCTGCCCGTAGGGGGCGGGGAGCGGCAGCACCGCCGGTGGCAGCTGGGGCGCCGGCGGTGCGGTGCCGTCCTGGGTGAGGCGGCGGCCGACGAAGCCACGCATCTCGCCGAGCGGCACGCCCATCGGGCAGACCGCCGCGCCGGCGGCCCAGTCGACCTCGTCGTAGGGGAGGTCGCGCGAGGTCCAGAGCTCGGGGAGGGTGCGGGTGAGCTGCGAGGGCAGGCGGTCGGGGCGCAGGTAGCCGGCGCGCGGAGCGGCGAAGGTGCACAGCCCGCAGGCGACGCAGACCCCGTGCGAGGGCAGCTCGGCGCGGTCCTGGTGGCTCAGCGGCGTGATGCGGTCGCGGCCGTAGAGGCGCAGGAAGGCGGCGACGCCGTCCTCGTGCTGCTGCCGCGCCGTGGTGGCCCGCCGGGCGAGGTGGCGGGCGTAGGCGCCGGCGAGGCGGACCATGGAGACGGCGCGGCGGCGGTCGATGGGCATGGCGGCCGGCCTCAGCGCTCCACGCTGAGCGCGGGGGGCGGCTCCGCCGCCGGCGCGCTGCGCGAGGCGGCGGCATCGGCGTCGGCGTCCGCGTCGGCCGCGGCCGGCCGGGGATCGACCACCTCACCGAGCGCGTAGACGGCGCCGCGGTAGAGCTGCTCCTGCGCCGCGGTGGCCCCGCGCACCACCGAGGGCCGCTGCAGCCAGCGGGCGTCGAGGAACTCGCCCACCTCCTCGGCCACCTGGC
>CAZCJX010000268.1:0-2816 GCA_964499205.1 uncultured Actinomycetes bacterium
TGGAAGCCCAGCTCCTGCTCGTCGGACTGCCCCTCCCACAGGTCGGCGCTGGGCGGCTTCTCGATGACGTCCTGGGGAATGCCGATGTGCCGCGCCATCGCCCACACCTGCGTCTTGTAGAGGTCGCCGAGCGGGTTGAGGGCGCTGGCCATGTCGCCGTACACCGTGCCGTAGCCGAGCAGCAACTCGGTCTTGTTGCTGGTGCCCACCACCAGGGCCCGGTGCGCCATGGACATGTCGTACAGCACCGCCATGCGCTCGCGCGCCATCTTGTTGCCGCGCCGGCCGCGATCGGCGTCGGGGAATCGCTCGAAGTAGGCATCGATCTGCGGCGAGATGTCGACCCGCTCCGGGGTGAGTCCGAATGCCTTGCACACCGTGCGCGCATCCGCCTCGGACTGGGGATTGCTGGTGCGGTACGGCATGATCACCGGCACCACGTTGTCCGGGCCGAGGGCGCGCTGGGCCAGGGCGGCGCTGAGCGCGGAGTCGATGCCGCCGGACAGGCCGATGACCACGCGCTCGAAGCCGACCTTGCGCACCTCCTCGCGGATGAAGCCGACGAGGATGCGCTCCACCACCGCGGTGTCGATGCCGAGCGCGTCGGCGGGGTTGACGGTCTGGGTCATGGCTCGTTGCGGCGCAGCTGGCGGAGGCGGTCGATCTCCGCGTCGACCAGGTCGGAACGCTCGTCGCGGAGCAGCGGATAGGCGAGGCGGACACGGCGGATGGCGCCGAGGTCGATGCGGTGCCAGAGCAGCTCCTCGCCGTCGCCTGCCTCGGCGCAGACCACGCCCTCGGGGTCGACCACGCGCGAGCCACCCCAGAAGTTGACGCCGTCCTCGTAGCCGACGCGGTTGCAGTAAAGGAGGTACGACGTCGTCAAGGTGGCGTAGGTGCGCGTCATCGCGTCGTAGTTCATCGCCGTGCCGAGCGCGCTGCCGTGGGCGACGCCGCGACCGGGGGAGCTCGACGGGCAGAGCATGATGTCGACGCCCTGCCGGGCCAGCAGCGCCGGAGCGGTGAGGTGCCACATGTCTTCGCAGACCATCACGCCCGCCGACCAGGGACGCCGCTGCCCGGCGCCGGCCAGCGGTGCGGTGAAGGTGCGGAAGCGGTCGCCGGGGGCGAAATAGCGCTGCTCGTCGAAGAGGCCGTAGGTGGGCAGGTAGACCTTGCGGTGGACGTGGCGCAGGCGGCCGCCGCTGAAGTACAGCGCGGCGTTGTAGAAGCGAGCGTCCTCCGACTCCAGCACGGCGCCGACCAGCACGTCGACGCCGTCGGCGGCGCAGGCCAGGTCGCGCAGCACCGGCGAGTCCTCGCGCACCGCGACGTCGGGCACCAGGTCCTTGAGGAAGTAGCCGGTCAGCGACAGCTCGGGGAAGACGACGAGGTGGGCGCCGCCGCGGCGGGCCTCCTCCACCACCTCGAGATGGCGCCGCAGGTTGGCAGCAACGTCGCCGAGGCGCGGCGCGACCTGGGCCAGCACGACAACCACGCCGCCGTCGGCCGGCAGCTGCTCCTGCTCACGCAGCACCGCGGCCTGCGCCTCGCGGCGCGTGGTGGTGGTCATGCCGGCTCGTCCTCCCACGCGTGCGATGCAGCCATTGCTGTCATGAACTCGTCCCCTTCCGCCTGCGGCGGGGCGACGCTGTGCAACACGAAGTCCTCGACGACGCGGCCGGCGTCGCCGAGCGGCACCCGGGCCACGCCGGCGCGCGGCAGGGCGTCGAGGAAGGCGCGGCCGTACTCGCGGGTGGCCAGGCGGGAGTCGCAGAGCACCACCGCGCCGCGGTCCTCGCCGTGCCGGATGAGGCGTCCGAAGCCCTGCTTGAGCCGCAGCACCGCCTCCGGCAGGGCCATCTGCGCGAAGGGATCGGCGACCAGCTGCGCTCGAGCCTGCACCAGCGGGTCGGTGGGCACGGGGAAGGGCAGCTTGGCGATGATCACGCAGCTCAGCGCGTCGCCCTGGATGTCGATGCCCTCCCAGAAGGTGTTGGTGCCCAGCAGCACGGTCTGCGGGTTGTTGAGGAAGCTGGCCAGAACCTGGCGGCGAGTGCCGTCGAGGCCCTGCCCCAGCACCGCGATGCCGGCGTTGGCCATGCGCGACTGGAGCAGCGCGTGCACCCGCTTGAGCGGAGAGTACCCGGTGAAGAGCACCAGGGTCCGGCCGCGCAGCCGCACCGCGACGTCGGCGCAGAGGTCGGCGAGCGCCTGGTCGTAGGCGGGCTCGTCGTAGGGCGGCATGCCGGTGGGCAGCACCGAGAGCGCCTGCGAGAGGAAGTCGAAGGGCGAGTCGAGGATCAGCTCCTCGGCCTGCTCGCCGATCCCGGTGCGGGAGCGCACGTAGTCGAAGGAGCGCGCCACCGAGAGCGTCGCCGAGGTGAGCACACCGGCCTCCACGCGGTCGAAGAGCGCGGCGCGCAGCGTCTGCGACACGTCGACGGGGGCCTCGTGCAATTCGGCCTGCTCGGCGCGCAGCTCCAGCCAGGTGACGTGGCCCTCGCGGGGGGCGAGCAGCACCCGCTCGACCACGCCGGCGGCATCGTGCAGCGCCTGGGCGGCCAGGGTCAGCTCGTCGTCGAGGGCGTCGGGCTGGGGGAACAGGCCGCCCTGGAAGGGGCGGCTGCCGCGGGCGTCGAGCAGCGCGGTGGCGGCGGAGCGCCAGGCGCGCAGGGCGTGCCAGCCGGCGCGCAGCAGTGTGCTCTGGAAGCGGTCGGAGGCGCGTACCTCGTCGCGCAGGCCGAGGGTGCCGTTGGCGGCGCCGTCGGAGCCGAACTGCTCGATGAGGTAGCCCTTGACGTCGCCGAAGACCC
>CAZCJX010000269.1:0-2808 GCA_964499205.1 uncultured Actinomycetes bacterium
AGCACGCCGACTGCTCCGGCACGAACGACGGCAGCGGCTGCAGCGTGTACGGGGCCAGGTCGGCCGGGGTCAGCGCGGAGGGTGCGTTCTTGTCCTGGAAGAGGTCGTACAGCGCGCTGGCGTTCTGGTCGTAGGCGCTGAGGAACGGCAGCCCCAGGATCAGCTCGATGGTCTTGAGCACCGAGGCCTGGCTGTAGTGGTGGTGGCCGATGTAGCCGGGCTTGCCGTCGGCACCGGTGTGCTTGGCCCAGGGGCTGATCGCGTAGAGCAGGTTGCGGTGGCCGTCCTCGTGGTCAAGACCGTCCTGGCTGTCGTCCTCCATCACCAGGATGGCGGTGCTCGACCAGTACGCCGAGTGGCTGATCGCCTGCACGATCATGCCCAGGCCGGCGTCGTTCTCGGCGATGCGCGAGCGCGGCGTCTCGGCGAAGGAGAGGCCACCGGTGTGGTCGCCGGAGAGGGTGATGTAGCTGAGGTTGCGCAGGACGTTGCCCGGCTTTCCGGTCGAGGAGCCGTCGGGGTTGAGGCCGATGTCCGACAGGAACTCGGTGGCGGTGCTGCGGTTGTCGACGTCGAGGCTCTCGTCCTGCACGGCGTTGGGGTCGATGGCGCTGTTGGGAATCGCCGAGCAGGGATTGGGGCCGGCGCCCTTGGGGCCGCTGAAGCCGAGGTCGACGCCGGGGACGGAGAGGTTGACCAGGCCGATCAGCTCTCCGTAGTTGCGGTAGCTGAAGGCGCCGCCGCTGCTCACCGCCCTGGCCTGCGCCGACTGGAAGATGGAGCAGTTCTTGGGCTGCGACACCGTCGACTCGGGGTCGTAGACGTGGTTGCGCAGCGAGTAGTACTGGCGCCACGACTTCTCGACGTAGTCGTTGACGTTGGCCGCCGCCGTCCACCAGTGCCCCTGGACGCTGGCCTCGCCGTCGGAGTAGAAGTTGTCCGAGGTGGCGAAGGCGGGGTCGCCGTGCCCGGGGATGGGATCGCCGCTCATGGCGTGCACGTTGGGTGTCACCTCGCGCCCGACCTCGGTGTAGGCCGGTTGGGCGTCGACCTGGGTGCTGTCGCGGCCCTCGTCGACGCCGAGGTCGCCGAGCTCCTGGTCGAAGGTGCGGTTCTCGCGCACCACCTCGATGACGTGGGTGATCGGCGAGGTCCCGCCGTCGTGGCCGGGGATCGGGTTGTTCGGCGAGCGCATCGAGTCCGACGCCGAGGCGAGCAGGATGTCCTGCTGCGCGGTCTGCAGTCCCGCGAGCAGCTGCTTCGGCGTCGGCGCGGCGACCGCCTGCAGCGTGCCCGGCATGTTGTCGCCGTCGTACTCGAACTGGTCCTGCAGCGCACCACCGCGTGCGGAGCTGAGCGGCGGGAGGTAGCGGCTGCCCAGTCCCTTGGCGGACACGATGTACACCTTGGCGTCATCGGGGCTGACCGCCACTCCCGACGGATACCAGGCGGACGGGATCATCCCACCGACCACCCAGTCAGCAGCGCCGGGCGAGGCCGGCGGCGCGGTGTTGGGCAGCTCCTCCCCCGCGGGCGGCGGGGCTTCGTTGGAGCCGCCGGAGGAGGCGGGCAGCACCGAGCCGTTGCCCTGGAACGACGCCTTGGTACCGAGCACGGCCACCGCGTCGTCGCCGGCCAGCGCCACGTAGAGCCGCTGCGCGTCGGCGCTGACGGCGACCGCGTCGGGAACGCTGCCCAGCTGCTCACCGGGAAGCGCATGCAGGGTCAGTGTGGCGGCGACGGTGCGCGTTGCGGTGTCGACGATGCTCAGGGTGTCGTCGTCGGCGTTGGCCACGTAGAGCTGCGAGCCGTCGGGCGAGATCGCCAGCGCGGTGGGATGGTCGCCCACCGAGACCAGGCCGCTGACCACGCCGTTGCCGTTGCCGAGGGTGACCACGGCCACGACGCCGAGGCCCTGTCCGGCCACGTAGGCGGTGTTTCCGTCAGGACTGACCGCGACGCCGTAGGGATAGAAGCCGCCGAGCGGGGCGGGGTCGGGCACCAGCGGCACCTGGTTGTAGCTGTACGTCGCGGTGTCGACGATGTCGAGGGTGTTGTTGAACTCGTGGCTGACCAGCAGATAGCGCCCGTCGGGCGTCACCGCCATGCCCTTGGTGAAGCCGGCCACCGACCCGAAGACGGGATAGCTCGGCGACAGCGGCCCCGCCTTCGGCCCGGCGAAGCTGGAGGCAAGCACCACGGTCTGGCGCGGCGCCGGGCCGACATGCCCGCCGCTGACGGGGAAGTCGTAGATCGCGTCGTTGCCGCCGCCCGCCGCGTAGAGGTGACGCCCGTCCGGCGAGAAGGTGATGCCGACGTAGAAGAAGTTGAAGCTGCCGGCGATTCCGGTACCGCTTTTCGGGTCGTAGTGGGCGGTGTTGGGCACCGCGCGAACGTCGCTCACCGCTCCGGTCCTGGTGTCGAGCACGCTGATCGACTCGTCGTAGGTCGGTTCCGTCGCCTTGCCGACCTGCGACCGCGTCCTGGCATCCCCGGCCAGGTAGGGGCAGGGCGCCGGGCTGCCGTTGTTCTGCCCCTGGCCGCAGTAGCTGTTGAACCCGGCGTTGACGCCCATGCCGTAGCCGCTGTTGATCGCGGCGACCAGCCGGCCGTCCGGCGAGACCGCGACACCGAGCGGGAAGTCGCCCACGTCGTGGACGACGCCGGCGGGTGTCACCAGGCGGCCGTTGGGCAGCACGGTGCCGTCCGACGTCGTGCCGGTCGGCGAGTAGACGGACGACGGCGTCCGGTCGGAACCGGCGGTGTACGCGACTCCGGTCGCGGTGACGACGCAGAAGGCGGCTGCGG
>CAZCJX010000270.1:0-2786 GCA_964499205.1 uncultured Actinomycetes bacterium
CCCACTGCGGGAAGGAGTCGCGCAGCTTCTGGATCAGCTTGAAGGCGTAGTAGGGCCCGTCGACGCGGTCGGCCTCGCCGGTCTGCGAGGAGCCGATCACCATGCCGGGGCGGTAGACGCGGAAGGGCACGCGCGACTGCTCGCGGACGATCTTCTCCGCCTCGAACTTGGTGCGGAAGTAGGCGTGGTCGAGGGGCTGGCCCTCGTCGAACATGTCCTCGGTGAAGCGACCCTTGTAGCGGCCGGCGACGGCGATGGAGCTGACGTGGTGGAAGCACTCCGCCTCGATGGCGTTGGCCAGCTCGACGGTGTGCCCCGTCCCCAGGACGTTGGCGCGCTCGGTCTCGACGGGGTCGGCGAGCAGGTCGTAGATGGCGGCGAGGTGGAAGACCTGGGCGCCGCGCAGCGAGGCGCGGTCCTCCGCGGAGACGCCGAGCCCGGGCTCGCTGATGTCGCCGATGACGGCGCGCAGCCGCGTGCCCTGGGGGTCGAGCTGCTCACGCAGCGCGGCGAAGCGGCCCCGCGAGCCGGGGCGCACCAGCAGCGCGATCTCCCCCTCGCGGCGGAGCAGCAGGGGGAGCAGCTGGCGGCCGATGAAGCCGGTCGCCCCCGTCACGAAGTACCTCACCGTCCAACCCTCCTGGGGGCGCGCCCGTCACGGAGCGCGCGCCTCCATGCGATCTATGTGCTGCGCCAGAGGGCAGCAGGATAGACGCGCGACCCACCCGGGTGCGAACGGCCGTCCAGCGCCGCTGCCGCGGCGGTGCTCAGGCGGAGGCTGCCTCCTCCCCCACGGCACGCGCCTGCCGCGGCCGCAGCCCTTCGAGCAGCCGCTGCAGCACCCCCATCGCCTCGTCCAGCGCGGCGTCCTGGTCGGCGGCGTCGGCGACGTAGAAGCAGGCCTCGGCGATCGCCCCGCTGAGCAGGAGCGCCAGCGGCCGCAGCGGCTGCTCGTCGATGGCGCCGACGCGCACCGCCCGGCGCAGCACGCCGCGCAGCCCCACCGCGCCGTAGCGCGTCTCGATGGCGCGGATGGTCTCCCAGTCGAGCACCGAGCGGGCGTCGTGGAGCACGATGCGGCGGACCGCCGGGTCGAGCTGCGCCTCGATCATCAGCCGCGCGCCGGCGATCAGCGATGCCCAGGGATCGGGTTCGAGGAAGACGACGACGACCTCGTCGGACACCTCGCGCTTGACCTGCTCGTAGACCGCGCGGAAGATCTCGGCCTTGCCGCCGAAGTGGTGGTACAGGGCGCCCTTGGTGACGCCGGCCCGGGCGACCACGTCCTCCAGCGAGGTGGCCCCGTAGCCGACCTCGCCGAAGAGCTGGCGGGCGGCGCCGAGCAGGGCCGCCTTGGTCTCCTCGCCCTGGGCGACGCGCTGGCTGCGAACGCGCTTCTTGACTTCCATACTCTCGGTACGCATACTTGCCGACCATTGGTACGGACAGACCCGTACCGACAGTATGGTACTAGGGAGGTGGCACGGCATGCCCAAGTACGTCATCGAGCGCGAGCTTCCCGGCGCCGGCAAGCTCACCGACGCACAGCTCCAGGAGATCTCGGCCAAGTCCAACAAGGTGATCGCCGAGCTCGGGCCCGACATCCGCTGGCTGCAGAGCTACGTCACCGACGACAAGCTCTACTGCGTCTACGTCGCGCCGGACAGCGACATCATCTTCGAGCACGCGCGCTGCGGCGGCTTCCCCGCCAACACCGTGACCAGGGTCTCGCGGGTGATCGACCCCTCGACCGGCGACCCCGCCTGAGCCCGGGGCGGAGCAGGGAGGAGCACGCGACCATGGACCGCGACCAGCTGCGGGCGGCGCAGGCGCCGCTCAAGGAACGCTACCGAGAGGAGCCGGCCGCGGCCATGGTCACGCTCCGAGCCTCGGGCCGGCTCGACGCCCAGGACGTGGCCTGCTCGGTGTCGACAGGCCGGGCCATGGTCGAGGCGGGCCTCCATCCCGCCACCGGCGGCGACGGGACGCTCGCCTGCTCCGGCGACATGCTGCTGCAGGCGCTGGTCGCCTGCGCCGGGGTGACCCTGCGCTCGGTGGCCACCTCGCTGCAGCTCTCCGTCGGCGGCACGGTGCGCGCCGAGGGCGACCTCGACTTCCGCGGCACCCTCGGCGTCGACCGCGAGGCGCCGGTCGGCTTCCGCGCCATCCGGCTGCTCTTCGACCTCGACACCGACGCCGGCGACGAGCAGCTGGCCACGCTGATGCGGCTCACCGAGCGCTACTGCGTCGTCTACCAGACCCTGCGCGGCGGGGTGCCCGTCGAGATGGCCGCGGCCCGCGTGTAGAGCTCGGTCTGCGGCGCGCAAAGCACGCCGGGACCCCGACGCGCCACCATAGGCAGGTTGCCGGGCCGCCGCAGGCAGAGCCGCGGCAGGCACCCGCACCCGACCACGGCCGGACTGATGTCCGTCCGGCCACAGCGAGGACCCGTACGCACATGCCCGAAGCCGTCATCGTCGCCACCGGCCGCTCCCCGATCGGCCGCGCCATGAAGGGATCCCTGGTCGAGGTCCGCCCCGACGACCTCGGCTCCTACATCGTCGACAAGGTCCTCGAGAAGGTCCCCCAGCTCCCCCGCGACGAGATCGACGACCTGATCTGCGGCTGCGGCCTGCCCGGCGGGGAGCAGGGCTTCAACATGGGCCGGGTCATCGCCATCCTCTCCAAGCTCGACGTCCCCGGCACCACCATCACCCGCTACTGCTCGTCGTCGCTGCAGACCACGCGCATGGCCTTCCACGCCATCAAGGCCGGCGAGGGCGACG
>CAZCJX010000271.1:0-2764 GCA_964499205.1 uncultured Actinomycetes bacterium
CCGGACATCGAGCGCGCCTGGACCATCGGCGCCGCGTTCCCTGACCAGGACTTCTCGATCGTCGACCGCACCAGCTTTGCGGCGATGGAGCGACTCGGCGTCGACCATGCCGTCAGCCTCGACGCCGATTTCTCCGTATACCGCTTCGGGCGGCGGCGGGAGCGCGCGTTCCGCGTCACTCCCTGACGCGCAAACTCAGACCGCGGACAGCGCCGGCTTGATGTTGGCGTTGAAGTGGAAGACGTTGTCCGGGTCGTACTCGGCCTTGACGCGGGCCAGGCGCTCGTACTTGGCGGCGCCGTAGGCGGCGCGGACGCGGTCCTCCTCGTACTCCGACATGAAGTTGACGTAGCTGCCGGCGTCGCGGGCGTGGGGGCGCAGGGCTTCCCAGAAGGTGCGCACCCAGGCGCGCTCGGCGGGAAGCTGCGACGGGTCGGGACAGACGGCGGCGATGTTGACCACCCAGCGCGCGGCGCGGCGGCCGCTGAAGGCGGTGGCGTCGTCGGCGACGCGGGCGTAGGCGCCCTCGACCACGAAGATGGGCATGAAGGAGAGCGGCGAGCCCTTGCGCGGGCAGTGCTCGGTGATCACCGCGATGGCGCCGTCGCTCATCTCGTCGAGGTGGAGCGCCTTCTCGTAGGCGCTGATGCCCCACGGGTTGCCCTCGTCCATGAGCTGCTGCAGCATCACGTAGGGGATCGGGGTGACCAGCTCGAACAGCGGTGTCAGCGCGTCGCGGATGGGCGCAATCGCCTGGGCGTGCTCGTCCGGCGAGCCGAAGCCGACGCAGAAGATGGCGTAGCCGGGCGCGAAGTGGTGCTGCTCGGGCACGAACGGCGCCGGCGGCGCGTTGAGGCCGGCGACCAGGATGCCGTTGCTCTCCGGCACGGTGCGCGTCCACTCGCGGGCGAAGCGCAGCATCTCGGCGCCCTGGTCGAGGCCGAAGAAGAACATGCCCATGTTGACCATCGGGCCGCAGGGATGGAGGGCGAACTCGAACTCGGTGACCACGCCGAAGTTGCCGCCCCCGCCCTGCAGCGCCCAGAGCAGCTCCGCGTTCTCGTCAGTACTGGCACGAACGATGCGGCCGTCGGCGGTGACGAGCTCGGCGCCGACCAGGTTGTCGCAGCTCAGCCCGGCGCTGCGGGTGAGCCAGCCAATGCCGCCGCCCAGGGTCAGGCCGGCGACGCCGGTGTGGCTGATGAAGCCGCCGGTCACCGCCAGGCCGTGCTCCTGGGTGGCCGCGTCGATGTCGCCCCAGGTGGCGCCGCCGCCGCACACCGCGCGCCGCGCCTCGGGGCGCACGGTGACGCCGCGCATCGCCGAGAGGTCGATCATCAGGCTGCCGTCGGCGACGGCGAAGCCGGCGAAGTTGTGCCCGCCGCCGCGCACGGTGAGCTCCAGGCCCGCCTCGCGGGCGAAGCCGATCGCCGCGGCGACGTCGGCGGTGGTGGAGCAGCGGGCGATGACGGCGGGACGGCGGTCGATGGCGCCGTTCCACACCGATCGGGCGGTGTCGTACTCGGCGTCGTCGGGCGTGATGACCGTGCCGCCGAAGCTGGCACGGAAGGCGTCGAGTCTGCTGTCGAGCACCTGGGCCATGGTGTCCCCCTGGAGCGCTGCCGGTTCGGGTCGGGCCACTGTAGACCGGACCGGACCTGCTGACAACGCCCTTGAGGGGGGGTGATTTCTAGGCGCTGGCGGGAAGCCCGCTGGCGCGCCGAGCCTCGCGCGGCGGCCGCAGCCCCGCGGTGCCCTCGGCGGCGCTGGCGGTGCACACCTGCAGCCCGCTGCGGCCGGTGCGCTTGGCCCGGAAGAGGGCGCGGTCGGCGCGATCGAAGATGTCCAGCACGGCAACACCGGGGTCGATGAGCGGCACGATGCCGATGCTGGCGGTGAGCTCGACGTCGCCGTCGCCGACGCCGAAGGGATGGCTGAGAGCGCGCTGGATGCGCTCGGCCACCGCGGTGGCCTGCTCGACCGCGTGGGTGCGCTCCAGCAGCACGGCGAACTCGTCGCCGCCGAGGCGGGCCACGGTGTCCGGCGCCTGCACCACCGCGCGCAGCCGCGAGCCGATGGTGGCCAGCAGGGCGTCGCCGTTGACCCGGCCGACGCGCTCGTTGGCGGTCTTGAAGCTGTCGACGTCGAGGAAGAGCACGGCCGGCAGGCCGCGCGTCGGCTCGGCGCGGCGCACCGCGGCGGCCAGCCGCTCGCTGAAGAGCACGCGGTTGGGCAGGCCGGTGGTGGGATCGTGCGAGGCCTGCTGGCGCAGCTGCTTCTCCACCTCGACCAGCCGCGACACCGACCTCTCCAGCCGTCCGTTCTCCAGCGCCACGCTGGCGTGCGAAGCCAGGGTGGCCAGGAGTTTCAGGTCGTCCTGGCTGAAACTCTTGACGTCGCCGTTGCGGTTGCCGAGCAGGATGGTGCCCATCACCCGCACCTCGCCGCGCAGGCTGACGATCATCGCGTCGCGCAGCCCGCGGGAGCGCAGGAAGGCGTCGACGACCGGGTTGCGCCTGCCGTTGCGGATCAGCATCGCCTGCTGGTCGACCAGCATCTCCATGACGCCCTCGTCGACGGGCTCGAGGTCGACGGGGACCATCACCTGCCCGTCCTCGCCGCCACCCACCCGGCTGCGGTAGGCGAGCTCCTCGCCGGTGGCCGGGAAGAGCGTGAACTCGGCCAGCTCCGCGTGGAACATGGCGCAGGCGCGCGACAGCAGCGAGCGCACCGCCGACTCGACGTCGCTGGCCTCCTGCAGCAT
>CAZCJX010000272.1:0-2763 GCA_964499205.1 uncultured Actinomycetes bacterium
TCAACGAGCTGGCCGGCGAGGAGCTGGTGCGCGCCCACCACGGCTCGATCGCCCGCGAGCAGCGCGTCGAGGTCGAGGATGCGCTGAAGCAGGGCCGATTGCCCGGCATCGTTGCCACCTCCTCGCTGGAGCTGGGCATCGACATGGGTGCGGTCGACCTGGTCATCCAGGTCGAGGCGCCGACCAGCGTGGCCAGCGGCGTGCAGCGCATCGGCCGCGCCGGACACAGCGTCGGCGAGCCGTCGCGCGGCGTGGTGTTCCCCAAGTTCCGTGGCGACCTGCTGGAGTGCGCCGTGGTGGTGGAGCGCATGCTCGACGGAGAGATCGAGACCACCCGCGTGCCGCGCAACCCGCTCGACGTGCTGGCGCAGCAGATCGTGGCCATGACCGCGCTGGAGGAACAGCGCGTCGACGAGGTGCACGCGCTGGTGCGCCGGGCCTACCCGTTCAGCGAGTTGAGCGACCGCGCCTTCGAGTCGGTGCTGGAGATGCTCAGCGGCGCCTATCCCGCCGACGAGTTCGCCGAGCTGCGGCCGCGCGTGGTGTGGGATCGCACCGAGGGAACGCTGCGCGGGCGCGCCGGGTCGCAGCGCTTGGCGGTGACCAGCGGCGGCACCATCCCCGACCGCGGCCTCTACGCGGTGACGCTGTTCGAGGACGGCCGCAAGGTCGGCGAGCTCGACGAGGAGATGGTCTACGAGATCCATCCCGGCGAGGTGTTCGTCCTCGGCGCCACCTCGTGGCGCGTCGCCGAGATCACGCCGGCGCAGGTGCAGGTGACGCCCGCGCCCGGCGAGCCGGGACGCGTCGCCTTCTGGCACGGCGACTCCCTGGGCCGCCCCATCGAGGTGGGCGTGGCGCTGGGCCGGGCCATCCGCGAACTGGTCGCTGATGACCAGAACTCGGCGGCGGCGCGGCTGCGCGAGCGCTCGGCGTTCGACGACCGCGCCGCGCGCAACCTGCTCGCCTACCTGCGCGACCAGCACGAGGCCACCGGCGCGCTCCCCGACGACCGCACCGTGGTGGTGGAGCGCTTCCGCGACCAGCTCGGCGACTGGCGCGTCTGCGTGCTCACCTGCCTCGGCGCCAAGGTGCACGCGCCGTGGGCGATGGCCGCCGCAGCGCGGCTGCACGACCGCTTCGGCCTCGATGTGCAGACGCTGCACAGCAACGACGGCTTCGCCCTGCGCCTGCCCGACGTCGACCGCCCGCCGCCGGTGGAGGACCTGGTCATCGACCCCGAGGAGATCGAGGACCTGGTCACCGAGGAGCTGGCCGGCTCGGCGCTGTTCGCCGCGCGCTTCCGCGAGAACGCGGCGCGGGCGCTGCTGCTGCCGCGCCGCCGCCCCGGCGAGCGCACGCCGCTGTGGAAGCAGCGCCAGCGGTCCCACGACCTGTTGCAGGTGGCGGCGCGCCACCCCTCCTTCCCCATCCTCGCCGAGACCTACCGCGAGTGCCTTTCTGACGTCTTCGACATGAACGCGCTGCGCACCCTGATGGGCGACCTGCGCTCCCGCCGCGTCCGCCTCGCCCTGGCCGACACCGAGCGCGCCTCGCCGTTCGCGTCCTCGCTGCTCTTCGACTACGTCGCCCAGTTCATGTACGAGGGCGACGCGCCGCTGGCCGAGCGCCGCGCCCAGGCGCTCACCCTCGACCGCGAGCTGCTCGCCGAGCTGCTGGGCAGCGCCGAGCTGCGTGAGCTGCTCGACCCCGAGGCGACCGCGCTGCTCGAGCTGCAGCTGCAGGGCCTGCTGCGCGACCGTTTCCCCCGCGACGCCGACGAGGCGCACGACCTGCTCCGCCGCCTCGGCGACCTCGACGACGACGAGTGCGAGGCGCGCGGCATCACCGCGGAGTGGCGCAACGACCTGTTGCGGGCGCGGCGTGCGGTGCGCATCGCCGTCGGCGGAGCCCGCCGGCTGATCGCCGCCGAGGATGCCGCGCTCTACCGCGACGCCATCGGTGCCGCTCCCCCACCGGGCCTGCCCGAGGCGTTCCTCGACTATCCGCGCGCCGACGACCCGCTCGCCGCGCTGCTGGTGCGCTACGCGCGCACCCACGTGCCATTCGTCGCCGAGGACCCCGCGCGGCGCTGGGCCGTGCCGCTGCGCGACACCGGCAACGCGCTGCGCCGCCTGGCCCGCGACGGCGTGCTCCTCGAAGGCGAGTTCCGGCCCGGCGGCAGCGGGCGGGAGTGGTGCCACCCCGAGGTGCTGCGCAGCCTGCGCCGCCGCAGCCTGGCCGCGCTGCGCCGCGAGATCGAGCCGGTTCCGGCAGAAACTCTGGGACGGTTCCTGCCTGCATGGCAGGGCATCGGCTCCGGCGGCGACGGCGTCGATCGCCTGGCCGAGGTCCTCGCCCAGCTGCAGGGGCTGGCGCTGCCGGTGTCCGTGCTGGAACGCGACGTCCTGCCCGCACGCATGGCCGGCTACGCGCCGCGGCTGCTCGACGACCTCATCTCCATGGGCGAGGTGGTGTGGGTGGGCCGCGGCGCGCTGGGCAGCGGCGACGGCCGGGTCGCCCTCTACCTGCGCTCCGACGCGTCGCGCCTGGTGCCCGAGCCGCTGGACGTGCCCGACTCGCCGCTGCACACGCTGATCCGCGAGGAGCTGGGCCGCCGCGGCGCCTCGTTCTTCCCCGACCTGCTGCGCGTCGCCGGCGGCGACATCGAGACGCTCGCCGACGCGCTGTGGGACCTGGTGTGGTCCGGCGAGGTCACCAACGACACCTTCGCGCCGCTGCGCGCCCTGGGACCGCGCACCC
>CAZCJX010000273.1:0-2751 GCA_964499205.1 uncultured Actinomycetes bacterium
TCCGCGGCGGGTCCCATCAGCGGTGAGTGGAAGGCGCCGCTGACGTTGAGCGGCATCGCCCGCCGCACTCCGCGCTGCCTGGCCACCTCGATCGCCGCCTGCAGCGCCGCGGTGTCACCGCTCAGCACCACCTGTCCCGGCGCGTTGAGATTGGCGACCACCACGGTGCCGCCGCTGGACGCGCCGGCCTCGCGGCACACCGCCTCGGCCGTCTCGGCGTCGGCGCCGAGCAACGCCACCATGCCGCCCTGGCGCATCGCCGCCATCGCCCGCCCGCGCTCGACCACCAGCCCCATCGCCACCGCGGGGTCCAGCGCTCCGGCAGTCACCAGTGCCGCGTACTCGCCGACGCTGTGCCCCGCCACGCCGACCACCTCGACGCCTGCCGCCGCGCGCGCCCGCTCGGCGAGCACGCACTCGACCAGCAGCAGCGCCGGCTGGGCGACCTCGGTGGGCCGCAGCTCCTCGTCCGAGCCGCGCAGCGCCGCGGCCAGGTCGAGCCCGCGCGACGACGCGGCGTCGAGCAGGGCGCGCGCCAGCGGCGTGTCGAGCAGGCCGTCCGCCATCCCCGCCGCCTGGCTTCCCTGTCCGGGGAAGCAGAGAGCCAGCCGGGGAGCGTCCGTCACCTACTCGGTGACGATGACTTCCCGGCCGTCGTAGGTGCCGCAGTTGCGGCAGACGCGGTGCTGCAGCTTGAGCTGCCGGCACTGCGAGCACGGCACGAGGCTCGGCCGCGAGAGGGCGAGATGAGAACGGCGACGATCGCGACGCGCCTTGGGGACGCGTTCCTTGGGTACTGCCATGGGGCCTCCGACGGCGCGCGTCACTGGCGGGCTGCGCACCGGCGGCGGAGTATACCAGCCGCCGGCGCGCGCCGGCCGGTCAGCGCGGCGAGGTCAGCTTCCCCCGCCGGTGGCGATCACCGCGAAGACGGCGCCCTGGGGGTCGGCGAGGACGGAGAAGCGCCCCGCCGGGATGGTCATCGGCGGCACCATCACGCTGCCGCCCAGCTGCCGAGCCTTCTCGGTGGTGGCGTCGCAGTCGGCGACCGCGAAGTAGGCCAGCCAGTGCGGCGGCACATTGGGCGGATCCTGCTCGCCCATCTCGCGCATGCCGGCGGTGGTCTGGCCGCCGGCGAAGAACTCGGTGTAGCTGGTCGCCCCGTACGGGCTGGTTTTGCCCTCCCAGCCGAACACGGTGCCGTAGAAGCGCTTGGACCCCTCGACGTCGCGGCTGGCCAGCTCGTTCCAGGTCAGCGCCCCGGGCTCGTTGAAGAGCTCGGCGCCCCGGTGCGCCTTGGGCTGCCACCCGGAGACCACGGCACCCTGGGGGTCCATGAACACCGCCATGCGGCCGACGTCCATGACGTCCATCGGGGGCACCAGCACGGTTCCGCCCGCCTCGACCACCCGGGCGGTGGTGGCGTCGAGATCGTCGACGTAGATGTAGGTGGTCCAGGCGGTGGGCTGGCCGTCCATCATCAGCGGGCCGGCGCCCGCCACCTGCTTGCCGTCCTTGCGCAGGATGGTGTACCCGCCCGCCTCCTCCATCGACATCGACTCCGGCTCCCAGCCGAAGAGCTCCGAGTAGTAGCGCTTGGCCCCCTCCAGGTCGGAGGTGCCGAGGTCCACCCAGCGGGGAGTGTTGGGCGCGTAGTCGACTGCGGGCATGGGGTCCGCCTCCGTGTCGGGCTCTCAGGAGACCCGCATTGTGCCCGCCCCGTCCCCGCTTTGCACAGCGCCCCTCGCGCCACCCTCAGCGGCGGCGGCGACGGCCCCCGGGCTCCCCCGGAGAGGCGGCGCCCGACCCCGGCGGCGGCAGCGCCTCCAGCCCGGCGCGCACCGTGGCGGCGGCGCGACCGAGGTGCTCCTCGAGCTGGCGCAGCGCCTGCGCGACCCCCTGGTGGCCGGCGGCGATCTGCCGGTCGAGGTCCTCCATCACCTGGCGCACGTAGGCGTCGGCCTCGGCGCGGATGCGCATCGCCGCCTGCTCGGCCTCGGCGGTGATCTGCGCGGCGCGCTGCTCGGCACCGCGGACGATCTCGTGCTGCGCCACCAGCGAGGCGGCGTGCTCGCGCGCGCCGGCGTCGATGCGCCGCGCGTCCTCCTCGGCGGCGGCGACCAGGCGGTGCGCCTGCTCCTCCGCCTCGGCGATGAGGTGCTGCTGCTGCTCGATGGTGTAGCGCGCCTGGCGGATCTCGTCGGGCATCTCCAGCCGGGCGCGGTCGATGAGGTCGAGCACCTCCTCCTCGTTGACCACCACGTTGGGCGTGAAGGGCACGCGCCGGCCCGAGGCGACGAGCGTCTCCAGCTGGTCGATGACGTCGATGATGGACACCGGCTCACTCTCCCGCTTGTTCGTGACCGAACTTCCGGCGCATTGCCGCGGCGCACACCGGGGGCACGAAGTCCTCCACCCGGCCGCCGTAGCGACACACCTCCTTGATCAGCGACGACGACACGAAGACGTTGGAGAACGAGGTCATCAGGAACACGGTGTGCACCTGCGGCGCCAGCCGCCGGTTCATCAGCGCCATCTGGAACTCGTTCTCGAAGTCGCTCACCGCGCGCAGGCCGCGGACGATGGCGGTGGCACCGACCGACTTGGCGAAGTCGACGGTGAGGCCGCTGAAGGTGCCGACCTCGACGCGCTCGTGGCGTGGTTGCTCGCGCAGCGACTGCTCCAGCAGCCCGACCCGCTCCTCGGTGGTGAACAGCGGCGTCTTGCCGGGGTTCTCCAGCACCGCCATGA
>CAZCJX010000274.1:0-2705 GCA_964499205.1 uncultured Actinomycetes bacterium
GAGCCGCTGATCAGCGAGCAGTGGTGGGTGTCGATGAAGCCGCTGGCGGCGCCGGCCATCGTCGCCAACGAGGAGGGCCGCGTCCGCTTCCATCCTCGCCGCTTCGACGACGTGTACCTCTCCTGGATGCGCAACATCCGCGACTGGTGCATCTCGCGGCAGATCTGGCTGGGCCACGCGATTCCCGTGTCGACCTGCGGCAACGGCCATCGCTTCGCCTGGATCGAGGAGCCGGCGCGGTGCCCCGAGTGCGGCAGCACCCAGCTCAGCAACGACCCCGACGTGCTCGACACCTGGTTCAGCAGCGCGCTGTGGCCCTTCGCCATCTTCGGCTGGCCGGAGGACACCGAGGACCTGCGCCGCTTCTATCCCACCGACGTGCTGGTCACCGCGCGCGAGATCATCTTCCTGTGGGTGGCGCGGATGATCATGACCGGCATCAAGTTCACCGGTGAGCTGCCCTTCCACGACGTCATCATCAACAGCACCATCCTCGCCGCCGACGGTTCGCGGATGAGCAAGTCGAAGGGCAACACCATCGACCCGGTGGAGATGATCGACCAGTACGGCGCCGACGCGGTCCGCGCCTGGGCCGGCGCGGTGGGCACGTCGGGACAGGACATGCGCTTCGACCAGGACCGCATCGCCTCCTACCAGCGCTTCGCCAACAAGCTGTGGAACGTCACCCGCTTCCTGGTGACCCGTCTCGGCGAGGGCGGCGACAGCATCGTGGCTCCCGCCGACGTCGACCCCGCCGACCTCGCGCCCGAGGACCGCTGGATCCTCGCCCGCGTCGCCGAGTGCGTGCGCGCCTGCGACGCCGCCATCGCGCAGTACCGCTTCCACGACGCCATGGAGCGCCTCTACGACACCACCTGGCACGCCTACTGCGACTGGTACGTGGAGATGAGCAAGTCGCGCCTGCGCGACGACGCCGACGCGCGCTCGCGCCGCGCCGCGGCGTGGACCGCCACCACCGCGCTCGATGTGCTGCTCCGCCTGCTCCATCCCTTCATGCCCTTCATCACCGAGGAGTGCGCCCAGCGCCTGCCCGCCGCCGCGCCGACCCTGCAGCAGCGCGACTGGCCGGAGGCTCCGCAGTGGTGGGCGGACGGGGATGCGCAGGACGCGCGCGCCGCGGTCGACGAGGTGCTCGACCTGGTGCAGGCGTTGCGCGCCGCGCGGCAGGAGGCGGGCGTCCCCGCGGCGTCGCGCGAGCGGCATCCGCTGCTGCTGGAGGCGGACGGCCGCATGGACCACGACGAGGTGCGCCGGCTGCTGGAATCGCTGGGCCCCTTCGACGTCGGCGACACCGCGCCGAGCGGGATGCGGCCGGTGCGCGTCGTCGCCGGCGGTGCCCACGCCACGCTGTTCGTCGGTGCCGCGGGTGCGGACGACACGGCACGGTTGCGCAAGCAGCTGGAGAGCGTCGAGGATCGCATCGCGCGGTTCGAGGCGCAGCTGGCCAATCCCGGGTTCACCGAGCGCGCGCCGCGCCAGGTTGTCGACGAGGCGCGGACTCGCCTCACCGAGGCGGTCGCCGAGCGCGCCCGGTTGCAGCGGCTGCTCGGCGAGGATGCCGCGTGATCGCCCTGAGCTTTTTCGACAGCAGCAACGGCGCGGTGGTCGCCGCCATCATCGCCGCCGTCATCTACGTCACGGTGCTCTACGTCGCCGTCGCCTTCTGGGTGGTGCGCGACGCGCGGCGCCGCAGCGACTCCTGGTTCTTCGCGTTCTTCGCAGGACTGCTCGGTCTCGGCCTGCCGTTTCTCGGCGTGCTCATCTACCTGGTGATCCGCCCGCCGCGCACCCTCGACGAGGAGCGCGCGCTGCTGCTGGAGGAGCAGGCGCTCCAGGAGTCCGAGCCGGCCGAGAGCGGTCCGGCGACGCGTCCCTGCCCCACCTGCGGGCGCGAGATCGAGCCGGACTTCGTCATGTGCCCCTACTGCCGCACCCAGTTCGCCCGCCGCTGCACCGCCTGCGGCAAGTGGCTGCGTCTGGGCTGGCACGTCTGCCCCTACTGCGCCGAGGAGATCGGCGTGCAGAGCTTCGGACGCTCGGGGCGGGCGGCGTCGTCCTGAACCGCCGGGGAGCGGGGTGAGTCCCGGGCTGCGGCTCTTCGCCGCGCCAGCCGTGCTCTTCGCCGCCGCGCTCCTCTGCTACCTGCTCCCCGCCCGCATGGTGGGTCGAGCGCGGCTGGTCACCATGCTGGCCGCGGCCAGCGCGGGCGCGCTGCTGCTGTCGGAGGCGTCGCTGGTGCTGCCGTCGAGCCGTGTGGAGCGCGACCTCGGCGAGTTCGCCCCGGGCGTGCACCTGGTGGCCCGGGCCGACGCGGCGACGCTGGCCATCGCCCTGACGGCGACGCTGCTGGCGCTGGCGGCCCTGGTGGAGCGGCGGCGCCAGCCGCTGGAGCGCAGCGCGTTGTTGCTGTGTCTGGCAGGAACGTATGTGGCCGCGCTGGCGGGCAACGCGGTGCTGCTCTTCGGCGGCGTGGAGATCGCCAACGTGGGTGCGCTGCTGCTCGCCGCGGGCGGTGCGCCGCGGCTGCGGCTGCGGCCGCGCATCGCCTTCGCGGTGCAGCACGCGTCCTCCCTGGGGTTGCTGGTCGCCGCTGTCGCGCTGCAGAGCAACCTGCAGACCTCCGACTTCGCCGCCGTCCCCGCCGACGCCATGGCCTGGTGGATCGCGGGGCCGTGGGCCTTCAC
>CAZCJX010000275.1:0-2686 GCA_964499205.1 uncultured Actinomycetes bacterium
CCGGTTCGAGACCGAACGTGCGTCGCTTCACCCGGCGGGCCAGCAGGAACGAGCCGACCGCGGCCAGCGCCAGCGCCGCGCCCAGGGTCAGCGCGACGAGGGCGATCTCGCCGCCCATCGCCGAGTGCACGATGTCCTCGCGGAAGCCGACCGACACCACGCCGACGACGCCACCCTGCGGGTCGAACACCGGCGCCTTGGCGCGCACCGCCGGGCCCAGTGAGTCGTCGTCGGCACCGATCCAGGGCTTGCCGTCCAGCGCCGGGCCGGAGTCGGTGGTGCGCCGGCCAATCTTCGCCGGGTTGGGATGCGAGTAGCGCACCCCCTGGCGATCGAGTACCACCACAAAGGTGGCGCCGGTGCGGTGCAGCACCGCCTGGGCGAGCGGCTGCACCACGCTGCGCGGCTGCGCCCCGGTCAGCGCCTGCTCCACCGGCGGCATGGCGGCGACCGACTCGGCGATCGACAGGGCGCGGCGCCCGTACTCGTCGTCGAGGTGCTGCCGGGCCACCCAGAGCGCGGCGCCGATGCCGACCACCAGCGCGGCGAGGATGATGCCGATCTGCAGCAGGAGGATCTCGGAGGCCAGGGTGCGCCCCGGTCGCCGCACGCGGCGCGCGATCCTCCGCCTCCAACCTGCGGAGTCGCCCATATTCGCCCGAGTATGGCATGGGCGGCGGCGAGAAACGCCGCGCCGCGCTGCGACCAATACGACCACAACGGCGGCAAACGACGGAAATCGCCGCAGCGACCACAAGCATCGACAGGCGCGGCGGCGGCTCGCAGAGTTCGCGGCCATGTTGGAGACGGCACCGGCGACGGGTGCGGCCATCGGTCTGCGCCGCGTCACCAAACGCTTTGCCACGCCGGCGCGCGGCGTCCACACCGCACTGCGCGACGTCGACATGGCCATCGCGCCGGGCGAGTTCTGCACGGTGGTGGGCCCCACGGGGTGCGGCAAGTCGACCACCCTCGGCCTCATCGCCGGGCTGACCCGGCCCAGCGATGGCAGTGTCGAGATCGACGGCCGGCCCGTCGACGGCATCGATCCCAAGATCGGCTACGTCTTCCAGAACGACGCGGTGTTCCCCTGGAAGTCGGTGCTGGAGAACGTCGCCTCCGGCCCGCGCTACCGCGGCCACAGCCCGCGCGATGCCCGTGAGCTGGCCCGGGAATGGATCGCGCGCGTCGGCCTGCGCGGCTTCGAGGACCGCTACCCGCACCAGCTCTCCGGCGGCATGCGCAAGCGCGTGGCGCTGGCCCAGACGCTGATCAACGAGCCGCGCATCCTGCTCATGGACGAGCCCTTCAGCGCGCTCGACGTGCAGACCCGGACGCTGATGGAGAACGAGCTGCTGACCCTGTGGTCGGCAACCTCGGCGTCCGTCGTGTTCGTGACGCACGACCTCGAAGAGGCGATCGCGCTCGCCGACCGCGTCTTCGTGATGACCGCCGGCCCCGCCACGGTGAAGGCCAGCTACCGCATCGACCTGCCCCGCCCACGCAACGTCTCGGAGATCCGTTTCCTGCCCGAGTTCGTGCGCACCTACGAGACCATCTGGAACGACCTGCGCGAAGAGGTGCTCGTCTCCTACGAGAGGGCGAAGAATGCTGTCTAGCACCGTCCAGCAGCCCGCCACCGCGCTCTCGCCCGAGGAGCTGCAGCTGCGCCGCGCCCATGCGCGCATGCGCCGCCATCGCATCGTCGTCAACAGCCTCCGCCTGGCCCTGGCGGTGCTGATCGTCGGCGGCTGGGAGCTGACCACCCGCGCCGGCATCGTCGACAAGTTCTTCTACGGCCAGCCGTCGGGCATCGTGCTGCAGATCCGCACCTGGATCCTGCACGGCACCGCCCAGGGGCCGCTGTGGGAGCAGATCGCCGCCACCTTGGAGGAGACGCTGCTCGGCTTCGGCATCGGCGTGGTGCTCGGCGTCGTCTTCGGCGTGGTGCTGGGGACCAACCGGCTGCTCGCCGAAGTGCTGGCGCCCTACATCAAGGCGTTCAACTCCATCCCGCGCGTCGTCCTCGGCTCCATCTTCACCCTCGCCTTCGGCCTGGGCATGACCTCGAAGGTGGCGCTGGCGGTGGTCCTGGTCTTCTTCGTGGTGTTCTTCAACGCCTTCCAGGGCGTGCGCGAGGTCGACCCCAACCTGCTCGCCAATGCGCGCATCCTCGGCGCCTCGCGGATGCGCGTGGTCTTCGGCGTCATCGTGCCGTCGGCGCTGTCCTGGATCCTGGCCAGCCTGCACACGGCATTCGGCTTCGCCCTCGTCGGCGCGGTGGTCGGCGAGTTCATCGGCTCGACGCAGGGCATCGGCCTGCTCATCTCCACCGCGCAGAACACCTTCAACGCCAACGGCGTGTTCGCCGCCATGGTCATCCTCGCCATCGTCGCCCTGATGGCCGAGGCAGTCGTCACCGCACTGGAGAACCGGCTCGTCAAATGGCGGCCCAACGCCGTCACCGACGTGCACATCTGATCGGAGGAGGAGTCACACCATCATGCGATTGTCCACACGCCATCTCGCTATCGCCGGCGCGGCCACCGTGCTGCTCGCCGCCTGCGGCAGCAGCACAGCGGAGAACAGCTCGGGCGGCTCCGGCGCGTCGACGAGCAGCGAGGCGCCGGCCAGCCTGAAGATCATGGTCGGCGGTCTCAACAAGCAGATCTACCTGCCCAACATG
>CAZCJX010000276.1:0-2686 GCA_964499205.1 uncultured Actinomycetes bacterium
CTCGGCGTCACCGCGGGCCTGGTCCCGGCGCTGCTGGCCGCGGCGGCCAGCTTCCTGCTCCTCGACTACTACTTCGTCCCACCCTTCCGCACCTTCACCATCGCCAGCCAGGAGGATGCGGTCAACCTCGTCGTCTTCTTCAGCACCGCCGGCCTGATCGGCGAGATGGGCTCGCGCCGGCGGCGTGCCCAGCTGCGCGCCGAGGCGCTGAGCCGGGAGCTGCAGGCGGCCAACCGGGAGCTGGCCGGGCTGAGCCGCGAGCAGGCGGAGGCCGCCGCGGTGGCGGTGCGGCTGGCGCGCACCGAGCAGCAGGTGCGCCTGCTCGAGGAGTCCGACCGGGTGCGCCGCGAGTTCCTCGCCACCGTGTCGCACGAGCTGCGCACGCCGCTGGCCGGCATGCTGACCACCAGCACGGTGCTGGCCGCCCGCGGCGAGCTGCCCGGTTGGGTGCGCGACGACGTCACCTCGATCGCCGAGCAGGCGCGGCGGCTCAACCGCCTGGTCGGCGACATGCTCGACATGGCGCGGATCGAGGGCAGCAGCCTCGACCTCCGCCTGGAGCAGGTCGACCTCGCCCAGGCCGCCGACGCCGCTGTCGACCGCCTGCACCGCCACTCGCCCGACCGCGCCGTGCAGACCGAGATCGACCCCGACACCCTGGTCGTCGCCGATTGGGACAGGGTTGGCCAGATCATGGACAACCTGCTGCTCAACGCCGATCGCTTCGCCCCGGCGGGCACGCCGATCTCGGTGCGCGCCGCCCCGGGCGCCCGTGACATGGTGGTGGTGCGCGTCGTCGACCGCGGCCCGGGCATCCCCGGCGAGCTGCGCGACCACGTCTTCGAGCGCTTCGTCCGCGGCCCGGGCGGCGACGGCGACGCGGCCGGCACCGGGCTCGGGCTGGCCATCGTCCGCGGCCTCGTCGAGGCGCAGGCAGGCCGCGCCTGGGTGGACGCGGCCGACGACGGCGTCGGCACCTGCATCGCGTTCAGCCTGCCCGCGGCGCCGGCGACGGGCGACGAGCCGGCATGACCGCGTCGGTGCTGGTGGTCGAGGACGACCGCGTGCTGCGCCAGGCGGTGGTCGCCGCGGTGGAGAGCGCGGGGCTGCAGGCCACCGCGGTGCGCGACGGCCTCGCCGCCGCCGAGGCGCTGCAGAAGGAGGCCTACGACGTCGTCCTGCTCGACCTCGGCCTGCCCTTCGTCGACGGCTGGCGCATCCTCGGCAGCCTGGAGGGCCGGCGCATTCCCTCGGTGATCGTCATCAGCGCGCGCGGCGAGGAGCGCGACAAGGTGCGCGCCCTCGACATGGGCGCCGACGACTACCTGGCCAAGCCCTTCGGCGCCGACGAGCTGCTCGCCCGCGTCCGCGCGGTGCTGCGCCGCGCCCGTCCCGACGCACCCCCGGCACGCGCGGTGGCGACCCACGGTGACGTCATCGTCGACCTCGGTGCCCACCTGGTCCGGCGCCGCGGCGAGGAGGTGCGACTCTCGCCGACGGAATACGCGCTGCTCGCCGAGCTGGCGGCGCATCCCGGCGTGGTCCTCGACCACCGCACCTTGCTGCAGCGGGTGTGGGGACCGACCTACGCCGGCGAGCTCGGCTACCTGCGCGCCTTCGTGCACCGGCTGCGCGTCAAGCTGGAGGACGACCCGGCGCATCCGGCGGTGATCGTCACCGTCGGCCGCCAGGGTTACCGTTTCGGGGCCGCCGCACCGACCGGCTGACCCTCGCCGCCGGGGGGCGTTACCGCTGCGTTCACGCAGCCTTGCCTAGGCTGCAGGTCATGGATTGCTGCGACGCCGCGCCCCATGCCCATTGACCTGCTGATGCTGCTGATCCTGGTGGCACTCGCGGTGCTGAGCTTCGCCTACGTCGCCGCCTGCGACCGCCTCTCCGCGACGTAGATGGCCGGCTACCTCGTCGCCTTCGCCATCGCGATGGTGGTCATCGTCTACCTCTTCGCCGCGCTGCTCTTCCCGGAGCGCTTCTGACCATGGTGCTCGACAGCCTCGGCGTCGTCGTGACCCTGCTCTGCGTGGCGGCCGGCGCCTGGTTCCTCGGCGGCTACATGACCAAGGTCTTCGCCGGCGAGCGCGTCTTCCTCAGCCGGGTGCTGCGACCGGTGGAGCGCGGCGTCTACCGCCTCAGCGGTGTCGACGAGGAGAAGGAGCACGGCTGGAAGGGCTACCTCGTCGCTGTGCTGGTGGTCAGCGTGGTCAGCCTGGTGTTCAGCTACGTGCTGCTGCGCCTGCAGGACCGCCTGCCCCTCAATCCCCAGGGGCTGCCCGCGGTCCCGGGCGACCTCAGCTTCAACACCGCGCTCTCCTTCACCACCAACACCAACTGGCAGAACTACAGCGGCGAGACGACGATGAGCTACCTCTCGCAGATGCTCGCCCTGGCCCTGCACAACTACCTCTCCGCCGCGGCGGGCATCGTCATCGCCATCGCGCTGATCCGCGGCCTGGCCCGGCGCAGCGCGACGACGATCGGCAACTTCTACGTCGACATGGTGCGCTGCATCCTGTACGTGCTGCTGCCCCTCGCCGTGCTGGCCACGGTGGTGCTGGTGTCGCAGGGCGCGATCCAGAACTTCAGCGGCTACACCAGCGCGCACACCCTGAGCGGGGTGGTGCAGAGCATCGCCCAGGGCCCGGTGGCCTCGCAGGAGGCGATCAAGGAC
>CAZCJX010000277.1:0-2647 GCA_964499205.1 uncultured Actinomycetes bacterium
CGCGCAGGTGGTCGGGGTAGTTCTGGTCAGCCAGGGCCTCAACCGTGGCGCGCAGGACCTCGTACTTCTCGGTGTAGGTGGGGATCAGCGCGCAGTGGGTGACCTCGTCAGGACGCGGCGCGCCGGGCGCCGGCGCCATCTCCCGGCACACCCGCCACCAGTCGGTGGCCTCGCTGGCCTGCAGGGTGCGCAGCGAGCGGCGCACCGAGCGCACCGTCCAGGTGGTGCGCACGAACCAGTAGACGTCGAGCAGGATGGCGCCGATGCCGAGGACCCACAGCTTGGTGGGGTCGTTGAGCCGGATGGCGAAGGCGACGGCGACCGGCGTCAGCAGGATGGTCCAGGCCACCGCGCCGGGCAGGATCTCCAGGAGACGCTGCTGGGTGTGCGGCGACAGCGTCCACCTGGCGCGGCGAGCGGCGATCACGGGCAGGCATGGTAGCGTCCTCGACCGCATCCCTCGGACGACCCGCGTCCCCCACGTCGTATGCTCCGCGGTTCGGAGCCCACGAGTCCCCCCCTTTCGCTGTCCGCCGTTCACGAGTGCCCATGTCGCCACGTCGCAAGACTGACGGGTCCACGCCCAAGCCCAAGCCCACCGACGACGAGAATCCCGAAGCCGTCGAGGCCGAGGAGGACGAGGCGGACGTCGAGACCGAGGAGGAGGGAGAGCTCGACATCGAGGTCATCGCCGCCGACGAGGAGGACGACCTCGACGAGGATGACGACGACCTCGACGAGGATGACGACGACCTCGACGAGGATGACGACGACGACGAGGACGAGGACGACGACCTCAGCCCGGTGTCCGTCGCCGTGCCCCCGCGGCCCGCGGCCAAGCCCTCGCCGGGACGGCCGCCGAGCGCCAAGGAGGAGCCCGAGCCGCCCTTCTGGATCGGCGAGCGCGTGCAGCTGGTGAAGAACACCCGGCCGCGCACCGGGTCGCCGATCGGCGACCACCCCGTGGGCGCCACCGGGCGCGTCGAGACCGTGCTCTCGCAGACCGCGATCGTGCGCTTCGACCGGGCGCCGGACACCAAGGAGGTGGTGGCCTTCGAGTGCCTCGAGTCGCTCGACGAGGTGGCCAAGGCGGCACGCGCCGAGCGCGAGGTGGAGAAGGCCAACGAGGCGGCGGCGCGGGAGCGGGAGGCGGCCAAGGATGGGAGTGGGACGGGGAAGAAGGGGAAGTAGGAGAACGGCCGCAGCCGGCAGCGCGTTGCGCGGCGCCGCCGCGGCGGGCCTCACCGCCGCTGCCAGGTCCTTCTCTGATCCCAGGTTCGTGCTGCGCAGCGTGGGCCTCGCCGGGGTCGGCGTGGGTGCGGCGTTCGCGGCCGCGCCGCGGCTCGGGCTGCGGCTGATCGGCCTCGAGTCCGACGGCCGCGGCGTCTCGCTGCTGGCCCGGCTCTTCGCCTCGCGCGACATCGCCATCGGTGCCGCCACCCTGCTCGCCTCGCGGCGCGAGGAGCTCGACCCGCGCTGGCTGGAGCTGATCGCGCTCTTCCAGGTGGGCGACCTCGCCTTCACCGAGGCGCTGCGCCGCAGCGGACAGACCAGCCGCCGCGCCTGGCTCACCGTGGTCGCCACCGCCGGCCCCACCCTGGTGGTCTCAGCGGCAGCGCGGCTGCGCGTCGCTCAGCAGCGCTCCGCGTAGTAGCCGCGGTACTCGGGGGGCAGCAGGGCGGCGACCTGCACGGCGACCTGGTCGGCGAGCGCCTGGTCGTCGCGCGCGCCGGCGGCGAGGGTCGGGGTGAAGACGGGCCCGTAGCGGACGTGCAGGGGGACGCGGCGGGGCAGCCGGCGGCCTTTGACCAGCGCCTCCTCGGTGCCCCACACCGCGGCGGGCAGCACCCGCACGGGTGGTCCGTCGCCGGCGGAGGCGCGGCGGATCAGGAAGCCGACGCCCGGTTCGGCGCGCTTCATCCCGGGCGCCACCGCGCGCGTCCCCTCCACGAAGATGAGCAGCCGGCCGCCCCGCTGCAGCACCTCGACGGCGGTGCGCAGGGCCCAGCGGTCGGCGGTGCCGCGATCGACGGGGAACGTGTTGCAGCCGGCCCAGATCCAGGTGAGCAGGCGGTTGGGGAAGAGCTCACGCTTGGCCATGGCGAAGAGGGGGCGGGGGAAGAAGGCGCCGTAGATCACCGGGTCGAGGTTGCTGAGGTGGTTGCTGGCCAGGATCAGCGGGCCGGGGCCGGCGGGGATCTGCTCCATGCCCTCGAACCGGAGGCGGCGGCGGCCGAAGAGCAGGCGGACGCAGAGCCGCCCGAGGCCGGCGACGACGCGGTAGCGCAGCGGCCTGCTGTCGTAGCCGCGCACCGGGAAGCGATCGGGGAAGCCGCGAACCGAGGCCTTCATGCCAGCGCGCAATGGTGCAGCAGCGCCATGCGGTCGCGCCGCGCGGCTCAGCCGGCCAGGGTCAACCCAGCGCCCGCCTCCCCGTTGACCTCCACCGACGCCGCTGCGGCAGGCGGCGCGGTGGGCCGCCCCAGGTGCCAGCCCTGCCCCAGGTCCACCCCCATGTCGGCCATCAGCTCGGCGTGGCGCTCGGTCTCGATGCCCTCGGCGATGATCGCCGCCCCGCTCGACCGCGCGAAGGCCACCACCGCGTGGATCGCCGAGCGCGGCCCCACCCGGTCGGAGGCGACGGTGA
>CAZCJX010000278.1:0-2640 GCA_964499205.1 uncultured Actinomycetes bacterium
CCAGGTTGTGCGGCGCCTGGCGGCCGCCGATGCGGAACAGCGCGCCGTGCGCGCTCTGCTCGTCGACCTTGGCGACACCGGAGGAGTCGAGCGCCTGCTGCACCGCGGTGCTGGCTCCGGAGTAGACCACCACCGCGCCGTACAGCTTGGCAAGGTGGATAGTCACCAGCCGCGCGCTGCGCACCGGTCCGATGCGGGCCTGCGGCGGTGTGGTGTAGATGGCGCTGAAGCGGCTGATGCCGCCCTCGGTCACGTATTCGTAGACCACCGTCGCGTCCTGCAGGCCCCACTGCGGGCGCGCCGCCGCGTTGTTCTCCACCTGCACCAGGGCGGGCGGCGGTGCCGCAGCCGTCGCCGGCGCGGACGACGACGCCGGGCCACCGCTCGCCGATCCGCAGGCGGCGAGCAGCGGCAGCAGGATGCCCAGGATGGCGATGGTGGCGGGGCGGCGGGGCAGCATCGTGCTGTCGATCGTGCACGGGATGCACCGCTTGCGGCGCGACTCCCGCACGACGAAGGTCCGTTGCCGGACCGTACAATCCCCCGGGGACAGCCGTGCGGCGGGGCGCACACCGGTGGAGGTTGCATCGCTTTGGACTACCGCACCCTGGGCGGCACGGGAATGCGCGTCAGCCCGCTGGCACTGGGCACGATGATGCTGGGCGCTTGGGGCAACCAGGACCGCGCCGACTGCATCCGCATCGTGCATCGCGCCCTCGACGCCGGCATCAACCTGGTCGACACCGCCGACGTCTACGCCTTCGGCGAGACCGAGGAGATCGTCGGCGAGGCCCTGCAGGGGCGGCGCGACGAGGTGATCCTGGCCACCAAGGCGCACGGCCCGATGGGCGACGACCCCAACCGGCGCGGCAATTCCCGCCGCTGGCTGATGCGCGCCTGCGAGGACTCGCTGCGCCGCCTGCGCACCGACCACGTCGACCTCTTCCAGCTGCACCGCCCCGATCCCGACACCGACCTCGACGAAACCCTCGGCGCACTGAGCGACCTGGTGCGCCAGGGCAAGGCGCGCGCGGTGGGCACGTCGACCTTCCAGGCCGAGGAGATCGTCGAAGCGCTGTGGGTCGCCGAGCGCGGCGGCCACGTGCGCCTGCGCTGCGAGCAGCCGCCCTACAACATGTTCGTCCGCGGGCCGGAGACCGCGGTGCTGCCCACCTGCCGCCGCCACGGCCTCGGGGTGATCACCTACAGCCCGCTCAACGGTGGCTGGCTGACCGGCCGCTACCGGCGCGGGCGCGCGATCGAGCAGACCTCGCGCACCGAGCACATGCCGAAGATGTACGACCCTGACGTGCCGGTCAACGCGCGCAAGCTCGACCTGGTCGAGGCCCTCTGCGACCTCGCCGCCGAGGCGGGAATCTCGTTGACCCACATGGCACTTGCCTTCATCGCCGCCAACCCGCAGGTGACCGCCGCGATCATCGGCCCGCGCACCATGGCCCACCTCGAGGACCAGCTGGCCGCCATCGACCTCCACCTCGACGCCGACCTGCTGGACCGCATCGACGCGCTGATCCCGCCGGGCACCACCGTCGATCCCGTCGACGCCGGCTACCGCACCCCCGCCGAGGTGGCGCACTGGAACGAGCGCATCGTGCGTCGCGACGGAGTCAGCTTCGGATCTGCACGTTGACGGCACGCAGGGTGGTGTAGGCCTCCACCCCGGTGCGGGAGAGGCCGCTCATCTTGCGCGGCTCGCCGCGCCCGCCGTTCATGTCGGGCGCGAAGTGGCAGTTGACGTTGACCTCGCCGCAGACCAGCTCGCCGGCGAGGCGGAAGGCGCGCTCCATGTCGCGGGTGAACACCGTGGCGTTGAGGCCGAAGCGCGTGCCGTTGGCGATGCGCAGCGCCTCCGCCTCGTCGCCGAAGGGAAGCGTCGCCAGCACCGGGCCGAAGACCTCCTCCTGCTCGATCTCCGCACCGGGCCGGACGTCGGCCAGCACGGTGGGCGCCACGAAGGTCGCGGCGCTGCCGGCGGGCACCCCGTTGCCGCCACCATTGGCTGAAACCACCCGGGCGTCGCCGCGCTCCACGGCACGCTGCACGAAGCCGCGCACCTTGTCGGCGTGCTGCCGGGTGACCAGCGGGCCGATGAAGGTGGCGGGATCGAGGGCATCGCCGATGGGCAGGGTGGCGCTCATCGCCGCGACGCGCTCCACCACCTCGGTGTAGGCGGGCTGCTCGACCAGCAGGCGGCTGCCGGCGACGCAGACCTCGCCCATGTTGACGAACGCGGCCATCATCGCCCAGGGCACCGCCTGCTCCATGTCGGCGTCGGCGAAGACGATCACCGGCGACTTGCCGCCCAGCTCGAGGTGCACCTGGGTGAGGTTGCGCGCGGCCACCTCCATCACCCGCTTTCCCGTCTCCACGCTGCCGGTGAGGCTGACCAGGTCGACGCGCGGGTCGGAGACGATGCGCTCGCCGACGGTGGAACCGGGACCCAGCAGCACGTTGAGCACGCCCGGCGGCAGCCCGCAGTCGAGCAGGATGCGGCCCAGCTGCACCACCGAGATGCAGGCCTCGCGCGGCGCCTTGACCACCATCGAGCAACCCGCCGCCAGCGCCGCCGCGATGCGCTGAGATCCGGTCATCAGTGGCCCATTCCAGGGCAGCAGCTCG
>CAZCJX010000279.1:0-2633 GCA_964499205.1 uncultured Actinomycetes bacterium
TCATGCGCCGGGGTGGGGGGCGGTCCCGGCGTCGGCCGGGGCCAGGGCTTCGAGCAGGGTGCCCAGCGAGCGGGCCAGCCGCTCGCGGCGGGCGGCGGTGGTGCGGGCGAGGCGGCGCTGGAAGGCGGCCACCTCGCCGGCCAGGGCGTCGGCGGCCTCGGCGCTCTCCGAGCCGACCGCCCCGTAGACCGCGGCGACGAACATCGAGAGGGCGGTGGCCGCCTCGGGTGCGGTGCGCAGCAGCTGGCGCAGCCCGCTGCGGGTGCGGCCCGGCAGGCGCTCCGCCTGCTGCAGCCAGAAGCCGAGGTGGCCGGCCAGGTCGACGCTGCGCGAGGTGCGCTCCAGGGCGGCGGAGAGCCCGCCCAGCCCGGCCAGCCGGGCGCGGGCGCGACGCAGGGCGCGCTCCTCGGCCAGCGCGGTGCCGGCGGTGCCGAGCGCGGCGCGGCCGGCGGCGGTGGGGGCGAAGCCGACCTGGCTGCGGCCCACCGCGACGCCGGGGCGGTGGGCGTAGGAGGCGGTCACCAGGCCGTCGTGCTCCAGCTCGCGGAGCAGGTCGTAGGCGGTCCAGGGGCTGATCCCCAGCGGCGCGGCCACGGCGCTGTAGTGGACCGCGCCCCCCCTGGCCGCGCAGGCGGCGTCGAGCGCTTCGAGGCACTCGCGGCGGCGGCTGGTGAGGTTCGGTCTCCCAAGAATCTCCACGGGGCGGGAGGGTAGAGCCGGCGCGGCCGGGCGTCAAGGGGATGGCCCGCCCGGCGACTGCGCACAATAGCCGGCGCAGATGAGCCTCCCGACGCCACCCCACCTCCTCCCCGCAGCGTGGCGCTCCGCACCATCACGTCGCGGACGCGTCGAGGTCGGCGCCGTGGACAGCGCCGCCCTGCGCGACAACCCACTCGGCGACCCGGCGCGGCGCACCCTGATCGCCTGGCTGCCGCCGTCGTACGACGACGACGCGCAACGCCGCTACCCGGTGATCTACGTGCTGCCCGGCTACGGCTCGGCGGTGGAGGGCTGGCTCGACCGCGAGCTGTTCCAGCCCACCATCTTCGAGCGACTCGACGCGCTGTATTCGCGCCACGACGCGCCGCCGGAGTGCATCGTGGTGTACCTCGACGGCGCCACGTCGTACGGCGGCAGCCAGTTCGTCAACTCGCCGGCGACGGGACGCTACGAGGACTACGTGTGCGACGACGTGGTGGCCCACGTCGACGCGACGTATCGCACATTGCCGGCGGCGCAGCACCGCGGCCTGAGCGGGCACAGCAGCGGCGGGATCGGCGCGCTGGTCCTGGCGATGCGCCGTCCCGACGTGTTCAGCGCCTGCGCGTCGCATGCCGGCGACGCCATGTTCGAGCACTGCTACGGACGCGAGCTGGGCGACTTCGCGCGTGCACTGCGCGAGCACGACGGCGACGTCGTCGCGCTGCGCGACCACCTGCTCGGCGACGAGGACTACCGCCGCGGACACTTCGGCCCGCTGATGGTGCTCGGCTGCGCCGCCGCGTACTCACCCGATGCCGGTGCGCCGCTGGGCATCGGCCTGCCGGTCGACGCCTGGGGACGCATCCTGCCGCGCAACTGGGAGCGCTGGCTCGACCAGGACCCGCTGCGGCTGTCGCCGGCGCACGTGGCGCAGCTGCGCGCCATGCGCGCCATCTACCTCGACGCCGGCGACGCCGACGAGTACTACATGGACCTCGGTGCGCAGGCGCTGCACGAGATGCTCGACCAGCTCGGCATCGCCCATCGCCACGAACGCTTCCACGGGCGGCACGGCGGCATGGCGCAGCGCTACCCGATCGGCTACGAGCACCTGGCGCGGGCGCTGGCCCCGGCATCCTGACTCCCTACAATCCCGCCCCATGCTGCTGTGCATCGACGTCGGCAACACCAACATCGTGCTCGGTGTCTTTACCGGCGAGGAGCTGGTCGCCGACTTCCGCCTGCATACCGACGAGCGCTCCACCGGTGACGAGCTGGGGCTGCTGATCACCGGACTGCTCACCCGTCGCGGCATCACCGCCGCCGACGTCGACGCCGTGGTGGTCAGCAACGTGGTGCCGATCCTCTCGCGTCCCATCGACGAGATGTCGCACCACTACTTCCAGATGGCGCCGATGGTGATCGGTCCCGGGATCCGCACCGGCATGCGCATCCTCTACGAGGACCCCCGCCAGGTCGGCGCCGACCGCATCGTCAACGCCATCGCCGCCTTCCGCCGCTACGGCGGTCCCGCGGTGCTGGTCGACTTCGGCACCGCCACCACCTTCGACGCCATCTCCACCCAGGGCGACTACCTCGGCGGCGCCATCGCCCCGGGACTGGTGATCAGCCTCGACGCGCTGGTGGCGCACACCGCCAAGCTGACCCGCGTCGACCTCGTCGCGCCCCCCGTGGTGATCGGGCGCAACACCACGGCGAGCATGCAGGCCGGCCTGGTGTACGGCTACGTCGGGCTCATCGAGGGCGTCGTCGGGCGGATGAAGAAGGAGCTGGGGGACAGCGCCAAGGTGATCGCCACCGGCGGCCTGGCGGAGCTGATCTCCTCGCAGACCACCGCCATCGACACCGTCGACCAGCGGCTCACCCTCGACGGGCTGCGGATCATCCACGACCTCAACGTGGTGGGGTAG
>CAZCJX010000280.1:0-2633 GCA_964499205.1 uncultured Actinomycetes bacterium
ACGGTGTCGACCCGGCCGCCGACCGCCTCGACGAAGTCGCTGGCGCCGCCCTGGATGGCGTAGCCGCCGGCCTTGTCGAGCGGCTCGCCGGAGGCGACGTAGGCCTCCAGGTCGCTGTCGCTGAACCCGCGCATGCGCACCGCGGAGCGGCTCACGCCGAGCGCCTCGGCGCCCTCGGGCGCCTCCAGCGCGCAGATGCCGGTGAGCACGGTGTGGCGCCCGCCGCGGAGCTGGGTGAGCATCTCGCGGGCCCGCTCCGGGGTCCCCGGCTTGCCCAGCGGGCCGTGCGGGCCGATCACCATGGTGTCGGCGCCGAGCACGAAGGTGCCGGCTGGCTGCTCGGCAGCCACGGCCATCGCCTTCTGGCGGGCGAGCAGCTGGACGGCGAGGTCGGCGCACATCCCGGGCGGGGGCGCCTGGTCCTCTGGGGGGTCCACCACGGTGAAGCGGATGCCGACTCGGGCGAGCAGCTCGCGCCGCCGCGGGCTGGACGAGGCGAGGACGATCCGGGTCATGCGCGCACGACGGGCGTGGTGGGGGTGATGGCCATGAGCTCCCCAGGGGAAGAGAGGCGTCGCCGGTACGCGACCGGCGCCGGCCCGCCGCGCAAAAGGCAACTGATTCCTGCGGCGACGGATGCAGCCCAATCGTACCAACTCCTGGCGATTTCGTCAGTCCTGGGGCCGTTTTGCGCTCAGTGGGAGGCGATCGCCGTCAGCACGATCGACGCAATCGAAGTGAGCGTGGCAATCGCGACGACGGGGATGTCACGGCCCCCGAGGACTCCGGTGACGCGGGCGGCCGCCGCGGCATAGACGGCGGCGCCGGCGAAGACCATGGCGGCGCAGGCCGCCGAGGGCAGTCCCGACCATCCCGGCGGGGCCAGCAGCACTGCGGCGATCAGGGCAGGGACGGCGAGCGCCAGGGCGCGGACGGTGCGCGGGCGGGCAGCGTCGTGGGGCCGGGCGAGGACCGGGGCGGCGAGGAGGACGGTCACCGCGGCGAGGACGCGGGCGGCGGCGAGGTCCCGTCCGGGGAGGGCGACGACCACGGGGAAGTCGAGGGTGGCGGCACCGGCGGCGAGCACCAGCAGGGGTGCGACGGCCGCGGCGGCGGCGGCGAGACGGGGTCGCGGCCAGCCCGGCGCGGTGCCGGCGGCCAGGCCGGCACCGGTGAGCAGCAGGGTGGCCAGGAGGTTGGCGGCGGCGCCGTTGTCGAGGGGAAGCACGGCGGACGGCGAGCCGGGCAGCGGCACCAGCGCAGCGGCGAAGAGCAGCAGGACCGCGGCGGCCAGGGACGCCGAGCTCCAGGGGGCGCGGGCGGCTTCGAGGCGGCCGGTGGCGGCCATGCCGCCGGCCAGGGCGACGGCATAGGCGCCCCCGGGGAAGAGCGCCACGGCGACCACGGCGGCGAAGAGGCTGAGCACGTCCACCTCAGCCGAGCCCGAACACGGCGTGGGCGATCGGCTCGGGGGCCAGGCCGAGGCCGAAGAGGGCGGCGACGACCAGCCAGCCGGCGATGCGCTGGGTGCGTGTGGACGGCGGCGTGTCGGGCGGCGGCAGGAAGCCGCGCCCGGCCAGGGCGCGGATGGCCACGGCGGTGAGCAGGCCGACGGCGACGTAGGCCGGCGTGCTCACCCGGTTGCCGGCGACGAAGAACGACTGCAGCACCAGGAAGCGGCCCCAGAACCCGGGCAGCGGGGGCAGGCTGGTCAGGGCCAGCCAGGCCAGGCGGCGCTGCCGCTCCAGGCCGGGGCGGGGCGGGTTGAGCAGCAGCGGCGCGGCGCAGAGGTGGGTGAGCACGATCAGGTAGCCGCCCAGGCGGGCCGGCGAGTGCAGCGTGCCCAGCGCGGCGGCGGCCAGGGCGAGGTCGGCGATGACCACCCGGCCGTATGCCGACTGCCGGTCGCGCAGCGCCTGCAGGCCGCTGAACAAGGCGGTGACCAGGCCCAGGCCGAGCAGGGTGTTGGCCAGGGGAGTGCGCGAGCCGGAGGGCAGGAAGGGCAGGAAGATGCCGGTGGTGAAGAGCACCGCGGGAGCGAGCAGGAGCAGCCAGGGAGCGAGGTCGGCGGCGCGCACGGCGCTGACCGCGGCCGCACCCCAGCCACCCAATGGCACCAGGGCGAGCTCGGCGCAGACCCCGCCGGCGAGCAGGCCGCCGGCCAGCGCGGTGCGGGTGTCGATCACCGGGCCGGTGCCGATCTCGGGGAGGAAGGCGGCGGCGGCGAGCAGGGCAGCCGCGCCCAGGCCGGCGATGCGGCCGCTGGCCAGGGCGGGGCGGCCGGGGGCGGCGGCGATCCAGCGCACCCCCAGGGCGCACACGGCGGCGGCGACCGCGACGCTCCAGATGATCGGGACGGTGGCGGAGAGGACGACCACCGACGCCGCGCCGACGAATCCCGCGGCCACCACCTCGCCGCCGTCGAGGCGGGGGCTGAGCAGCATGGTGGCAGCCAGGGCCAGGCCGGCCCCCGCGAGGAGGCCGATGCCGGGGTGGCCGAGGATCAGGCTGGCGCCGTAGCCGGCGGTGCTGGTGGGACCGGGCCAGCGGTCGGCCACGCGCACCGCCAGGGCGAGCAGGCCGGCCACGGCCGGGGCGACCCACACCCAGCGGCGGTGGCGGAGCATGCGCAT
>CAZCJX010000281.1:0-2625 GCA_964499205.1 uncultured Actinomycetes bacterium
CCGACGACGTCGAGGGCGCAGGTCTCGCTGGCGATGATGTAGCCGTTTCCGCCAGGTGCGGCCGGATCGCCGAGGCGGCCCAGGCAGAGCGGGCGGATGCCCAGCGGGTCGCGGGCGGCGACCAGCTGGTTGCGGGTGCAGAGCAGCAGGCAGTACGCCCCTTCGAGGCGCGGCAGCGCGCGGCGGAGCACGATCTCGGCGCTGTCGCCGGGAGTTCTGGACAGCAGCGCCCCGATCAGCTCGGTGTCGCTGGTGGTCATGAACTCGACGCCCTGCTCGAGCATCTCGTGGCGCAGCTCGGCGGTGTTGGTGAGGTTGCCGTTGTGCCCGTAGGCGACGGGGCCGAGCTGGCCGTGGGTGAACAGCATCGGCTGGGCGTTGGTCAGCCGGGTGCTGCCGGTGGTGCTGTAGCGGGTGTGGCCGACCGAGATGTGGCCGGGCATGTCGAGCAGGGCCTCCTGGTCGAAGACCTGCGAGACCAGCCCCATCTCCTTGTGCACCCGGATGGTGATGCCGTCGCTGACGGCGATGCCCGCCGACTCCTGGCCGCGGTGCTGCAGCGAGTAGAGGCCGAAGTAGGTGAGGTTGGCGACGTCCTCGCCCGGGCCGTAGACCCCGAAGATGCCGCACTCCTCGTGCAGCTTGTCGAGCGGCTGGTCGTCGTCGGTGACGTCGATGAGCTCGTCAGGCAAGAGCGTCCTCGTAGGCCGCGCGTGCTGCGTCGAGCTGCACGTCGACCGTCCCCCCGATGGTGATGCGGTCGCCGCCGACCCTCCCGATCTCCCGGTACGGGACCCCGCGCTGATCGAGCAGCGTTCGGAGCTGCACCCTGGACTCCTTCTCCACACTGGCCACGAAGCGGGACTGGGTCTCCCCGAAGAGTATACCGGCGGCCAGCGATTGCGGCCGTTCGTGACCGGTCTCGTCGAGCTCGGGGAGGTCCACCGCGACGCCCAGCCCCCCGTGGATGGCGCACTCGGCCAGGGCCACCGCCAGGCCGCCGTCGGCGCAGTCGTGGGCGGAGTGGAGCAGGCCCTGCCCGGCCGCCTCGCGGACGGCGAGCTGGACGCGGCGCTCCAGGGCCAGGTCGAGCGCCGGCGGGGGACCCTCGGCGGTGCCGTGGGCGAGGCGCTGGTACTCGCTGCCGCCGAGCTCGGCGGCGAGGGGCGCATCGGCGGCCGCGCCGATCAGGAAGACGGCGTCGCCCTCCTCCTGGAACGCGGCGGTGAGGCGGCGATCGACGTCCTCGATGCGCCCCACCATGCCGATCACCGGGGTGGGGTCGATGCTGACGCCGGTGGTGTCGTTGTAGAGGCTGACGTTGCCGCTGACGATGGGCGTCTCTAGCGCGGTGCAGGCGGCGGCCATGCCCTCGATCGCCTCGCTGAGCTGCCAGAACACCTCGGGCTTCTCGGGGTTGCCGAAGTTGAGGCAGTTGGTGACCGCAAGTGGCTCGGCGCCGGTGGCGACCACGTTGCGCGCCGCCTCGGCGACGGCGATCTCGGCACCGCGGCGGGGGTCGAGCCGGCCGTACCGCGCGTTTCCGTCGGTGGTGACCGCAACTGCCAGCCTGGTGCGCTTGACGCGCAGCAGGGCGGCGTCGCCGCCGGGCGGGATGACGGTGTCGTCGCCGACCTGGTGGTCGTAGCGGCGGAAGACGGGTCGGCGGCTGCCGATGTTGGGGCTGCCCAGCAGTTTGAGCAGCGCGGTGCTCATGTCCCATGGCGGCGTCTGCGCCAGCGGGTCGCGGGCGACCAGGGCATCGAGGTGCGCGGGACGCTCTGCCTGCGGGTGGCGCATCGGCACGTCGTCGATGAGCATCTCCAGCGGCAGGTCGCAGACCACCTCGCCGCCGTCGCGCACCACCAGGTGCTCGGTGTCGGTGATGGTGCCGATCACCTCGGAGTGCAGGTCCCACTTGAGGAAGGCGTCGGCGATGGCGGCCTCGTGGCCGCGCTCGACCACCAGCAGCATGCGCTCCTGCGACTCGCTGAGCATCACCTCGTAGGGCGTCATGCCGCTCTCACGGCGCGGCGCCCTGGCGACGTCGATGTCGATGCCGCAGCGGCCGCGCCAGGCCAGCTCCGCGGTGCTCGAGGTCAGGCCGGCCGCGCCGAGGTCCTGCATGGCCACGATGCGCGGGTCGCCGGCCAGCTCCAGGCAGGCCTCCATCAGGCACTTCTCGAGGAAGGGATTGCCCACCTGCACCGCGGGGCGGCGCTCCTCGCTCTGCTCGTCGAGCTCGACGCTGGCGAAGGTGGCGCCGTGGATGCCGTCGCGCCCGGTGTCGGCGCCGACCAGCAGAACGGGATTGCCCGGACCGGCGGCGACGGCGCGGGTCAGCGCCTCGTGCCGGATGACGCCGAGGCACATGGCGTTGACCAGGCAGTTGTGCCGGTAGGACTCGTCGAAGTACACCTCGCCGCCGACGGTGGGCACGCCGATGCAGTTGCCGTAGCCGCCGATGCCGGCGACGACGCCGTCGAAGAGGTAGCGCTGGCGCGCCTCGTCGAGCGGGCCGAAGCGCAGCGAGTCGAGCAGCGCCACCGGGCGCGCGCCCATGGTGAAGACGTCGCGGAGGATGCCGCCGACCCCGGTCGCCGCGCCCTGGTAGGGCTCGATGGC
>CAZCJX010000282.1:0-2594 GCA_964499205.1 uncultured Actinomycetes bacterium
CGAGGCTCCCCTCCTCCTCCAGCAGCACCAGGTGGCAGTGGCTGTCGACCAGGGGCCGCGCCGCGGCGATCGCCGCCGCGTCGCGCTCGCCCACCCGGGACACCGGCTCAGTCGCCCCCGAGCACCGCGGCGCGGTCCAGCCGCGGGAAGAGGATCGCGCCAACCCTGACCGGACCACCGGGACGCAGCACCCCCCAGGCGCGCGCCTGCTCGCCGGTGGTGCCGTCCAGGTTGATGCCGAGATCGGCAGCAACCCCGGCGGCGGCGGCGGGGATGACCGGCGCCATCAGCAGGGTGGCGACGCGCAGGGCTTCGAGCAGCTCGTAGCAGACGGTGCCGAGCCGGGGATCGCCCGCCTTGGACAGCGTCCACGGCGCCGTCTCCTCGATGAACTTGTTGGCCCGCCCCACCAGCCGCCGCGCCTGGGCCAGCGCCACCGAGAGCTCCATGTCCTCCAGCGCCGCGTCGTAGGCGGGCACCACCTCGGCGGCCAGCGCGCGCAGGTCGTCGTCGGTCGGCTGGCGCGGGCCCGGCGTGGGCACGGCGCCGCCGAAGTAGCGGTCGACCATCTTAGTGGTGCGCGACACCAGGTTGCCGTAGTCGTTGGCCAGGTCCGCGTTGTAGCGGTCGACGAAGATCTCCATGGAGAAGTCGCCGTCGCGGTCGAAGGGCACCTCGGCCATGAGCACGTAGCGCACCGCGTCGCTGCCGAACTGCTCGACCAGCGCCGTCGGGTCGACGAACACGCCACGCGTCTTGCTCATCTTCTCCCCGCCGAGGGTGAGGAAGCCGTGCGCATGCACGCGCTCGGGCAGGGGCAGCCCGGCGGCCATCAGCATGGCCGGCCAGATGATGGTGTGGAAGCGGGTGATGTCCTTGCCGATGACGTGCACGTCGGCCGGCCAGAAGCGCGGGAAGTCCTCGCCGTCGGGATAGCCGACGCCGGTGAGGTAGGCGGGCAGGGCGTCGACCCACACATAGATCACCTGCTCGGGATCGCCTGGCACGGGGATCCCCCACTGCGAGAAGGCGCGCGAGACGCTGATGTCCTCCAGCCCGCCGCGGATGACGTTGAGCAGCTCGTTGCGCCGCGTCTCCGGGGTCAGGAAGCGCGGGTTGCGGTCGAAGTGGTCCAGAAGTCGACCCTGGAAGTCGGAGAGCCGGAAGAACCAGTTCTCCTCCTCCACCCACTCGACGGGACGGTGGTGGATCGGGCAGTGATGGTTCTCGTCGAGCTGCTTCTCGGTGTAGTAGGCCTCGCAGGAGGGGCAGAACCAGGCCTGGTACATGCCCTTGTAGAGGCTGCCGCTGTCGGCCAGGCGCTGCCAGAGGTGAAGCGAGGTGCGCACGTTGGCGTCGCCGCTGGTGCGCACCATGGCGGTGTCGGTGATGTCCAGCGCGTCGAAGAAGGCGCGGAAGACCTCCGCCTGGCGCGCCGCGTACTCCGCGGGCTCGAGGCCCTGCTCGGCGGCGGCGCGTTCCACCGACTGGCTGTGCTCGTCGGTGCCGACGGTGTAGCGCACCTCGCGGCCGCGCAGGCGGTGGTGGCGCGCCATCATGTCGCAGCCGATCTTCTCGTAGGCGTGGCCGAGGTGCGGCGAGCCGTTGACGTAGTCGATGGCGGCGGTGACGTAGAAGCGGGTCGGGTCGGGCATCAGGCTCCCACGAGGACGGTGCACTCCCCGCGCGGCGGCGCGGCGGCGAACTGGGCGGCGAGCTCCGCGGCGGTCCCGGAGTGGAAGGTCTCGTGCAGCTTGGTCAGCTCGCGCCCCACCATCACCTCCCGCTCGCCGAGGACCGCAGCGGCGATGCCGAGGGTCTTGGCGATGCGTAGCGGCGACTCGTAGAAGGCGACCGTCCGCTCCAGCGCCAGCGCGGCGCTCAGGGTGCGCACGAGTTTACCCGGCGTCCGGGGCAGGAAGCCGAGGAAGCAGAAGGCACTGGCGTCGAAGCCGCCGGCGCTCAGCGCGGCGACCACCGCCGACGGGCCGGGGATCGGCGTGACCATGTGCCCCGCCTCGCGCGCGGCACGCACCAGCCGCGCCCCGGGGTCGCTCAGCGCCGGCGTGCCGCCGTCGGTGACCAGGGCGACGACGGCGCCGCCGTCGAGGCGTTCCAGCACCGCGGGGATGCGCCGCTGCTCGTCGAAGGCGGGCAGCGAGATGATCGGCTTGCCGGCGGGGATGTCGTGCGCGCTGAGCAGTGCCCGGGTGCGCCGCGTGTCCTCGGCGACCACGACGTCGCACTCGCGCAGGGCACGCAGGGCTCGCAGGGTCACGTCCTCCAGGTTGCCGATGGGAGTGGCGACCACCTGGAGCGTGCCGGTCACCGGCCCCAGTCCCTCGGGTAGCGGAACTCGCGGTCGATGGTGCGGGCGCTCAGCTTGGCGATCAGCGGCGGGCGCCGCTTGTACTGCGAGTCGCGCACGCGGCGGGCGATGTCCTCGACGAAGGCGTCCTCGAAGCCCATGGCGCGCAGCTCCTCGCGGGTGCAGCGCTCGTCGACCATGTAGTACAGCAGCACGTCGACGACGGCGTACTGGAAGCCCAGCTCCTGCTCGTCGGACTGCCCCTCCCACAGGTCGGCGCTGGGCG
>CAZCJX010000283.1:0-2540 GCA_964499205.1 uncultured Actinomycetes bacterium
CAACACCGACTTCGCCGCGTACGGCCCGGGCAAGGATCCCCGCTGCGAGCACTGCATGATGCACAGCAGCTTCGAGCCCGCCGCCGCGGTGGAGGCGAGCAAGTCGATCCGCGACCTGTTCTCGATGCTGCGGTGGCAGGTGGTGTGATCGCCGCGACGGGGGGCGACCTCGACGCGCTCACCGTCGCCGGGCTCGGCGTGCCGCGGCGGCGGGAGAATTTTCCCCTCGCCTTTCTCTGCCCGCCGCGGGTGCGCGCGGGGCGACTTGCCGTGTACGGGTACTGCCGGCTGGTCGACGACCTCGGCGACGAGCTGAGCGGCGATCGCCTGGCGGCGCTCGACGCGGCGCGGCGGGAGCTGCACGCCGCGGTCCGCGGCCGTGCCACGCATCCCGTGTTCGTCGCCCTGCAGCCGGTGTTCGCCGGGGGGATGCCGGTGGAGCCCTTCGTGCGGCTGCTGGAGGCCAACCGGCGCGACCAGGTGGTGAGCTCGTACGCATCCTGGCAGGAGCTCGACGACTACTGCGCGCTGAGCGCGGCGCCGGTCGGCGAGATGGTGCTCCGCCTGGAGGATGCGGCGACGCCGGAACGGCTGGCGCTGTCGGCGCAGGTGTGCGCCGGGCTGCAGTACGCCAACCACTGGCAGGACCTGCGTGAGGATGCGCAGCGGGGACGCTGCTACGTGCCGGGTGACCTGCTGGAGCGGCACGGCGTCAGCGTCGCCGACCTCGCCGCCGGTGTCGCGGGCGCCGGGTTCGATGCCATGCTCGGCGAGTGTCTCGCGGCCGCGCGGGTGCGGCTGCGCGCGGGGTGGCCGCTGGCCGCGTCGCTGCATGGGCGGCTGCGCATCGAGATCGCCGGCTTCGCGGCGCACGGTGCCGCCGCGTGCGACGCCGTGCAGCGCGCCGGGGGCGGAGCGTTGCGCGCGCGCGCATCGGCGGGGACGCGCGGCCGCGCGGCTGCGCTGCTCACCGCGCTGCGCGCCTCGGTGGCGCCGCGACCCCTGCCGCGGAGCCTGCGCCGGTGAGCCGGGATACTGCCGTGATCGGCCGCAACGCCGCGTCCCTGGTTGCGCGGCTCTCCGCCGAGGGCGAGCGGGAGTGCGCCCGCATCGCCCGCACCGAGGCGCGCACCTTCTACTGGGCCTTCCTGCTCCTGCCTCCCGGGCGCCGCCACGCCATCCACGCCGTCTACGCCTTCTCGCGCGCCGTCGATGACGTCGCCGACGACCCCGCCCTCTCCCCCGCCGACAAGCTGCGCCGCCTCGAAGCCCATCGCGCTTCGCTGCGCGCGGTGTACGAGGGCCGCCCGGGCACGCCCCGCCTGGCCGCCCTGGCCGACGCAGTGGCTCGCTTCGACATCCCGCGCAGCATGCTCGACACGCTGGTCGACGGCGTGGCCATGGACGTGACGCCGCGCCGCAACCCGGACTTGGCCGCGATGCGCGCCTACTGCCACGCCGTCGCCGGCGTGGTCGGGCAGATGTGCGTGCGCATCTTCGGCGCCACCGGCGCGCGCGCCGACGACCTCGCCGACGAGCTGGGCTTCGCCCTGCAGCTGACCAACATCCTGCGCGACGTCGGCGAGGACTGGCAGGCGGGACGCTTCTACCTGCCCCTCGACGAATTGGCCGAACATGGCCTCGACGAGGCGGCCCTGCTGCGCCACGATCCCGCCGACCCGGAATCGACGACGTCGCGCTTCCTCTCCATGCAGGGCGAGCGGGCGGAACGCGCCTTCGCCGCCGGCGAGGAGCTGCTGGCCATGGTGCCGGCGGTGAGCCGTCCCTGCCTGGCGGGGATCGCCCAGCTGTACCACGACCTGCTGCTGCGCCTGCGCGAGCGCAACTACCCGGTCAGCGGACCGCGGGTGCGCCTGTCCGGCGGGGAGAAGGCGCGCGTCGCCGCACGTGCCGCGGTGCACGGGCTGCGCGGGTGACCGAGCGGTGATCGAGGCGGACTGCGCCGTCGTCGGCGGCGGCGTTGCCGGGGTTGCGGCGGCGGTGGCGGCAACCGACCGCGGCTGGCGCACCGTGCTGCTGGAGCGCGGGCGCGTCCTCGGCGGCATGGCGCGGTCGTTCGAGGACGAGCGCCTCGGCGGGGAGATGGACTGCGGGCAGCACGTGCTGATGGCCTGCTGCACCGCCTACCGCGCGCTGCTGCGCCGTCTCGGCACCGCGCACCTCGCGCCGCTGCAGCCGCGCCTCGACGTGCTCGTCGTCGACGAGGCGGGCGCGCACGCGCGGCTGCGCGAGGTGCGGCTGCCCTCGCCGCTGCACCTGCTGCCCTCGCTGGCCACCTTCCCCTGGCTGGGCGCCGCCGACCGCGCCGCCGTCGGGATCGGCGCCTCGCGGCTCGGCCTGCTGCGCGCCCTCGACGCCCTCGACGGTGTCGCCTTCACCGACTGGTTGGGCGCTGCGGCACGCGGCGAGCGGCGCCGGGCGCTGTGGGACCTGCTCACCGTGGCCACCTGCAACCTGCCCGCCTCGCAGCTGAGCGCCGCGGTGGGGGCCTTCGTGGTGCGCGAGGGGTTCCTCAAGGG
>CAZCJX010000284.1:0-2539 GCA_964499205.1 uncultured Actinomycetes bacterium
GCCGCCGGTGCCCAGCCGGACTCGGTCCTCTACGGCGTCAAGCGCGCCGCCGAGGAGGCCAAGCTGACGCTGACCGTCGATCCCCAGGAGAAGGCGCGCCTGGAGCTGGAGCTCGCCGACCGGCGAGCCAGCGAGGCGGAAACCATGGCCGACCACGGTCGCGCCGATCTCGCCCTGCAGGCGGCGCGGGACGCCACCAGCCTGGTGCAGCAGGCGCGCGCGACGCTGAAGGCGAATCCCAGCGTTGCCAACGAGCAGGCCCTGCAGCACGCCAGCAGCGAGGCGCGCGCCCGGCTGGAGGCGGTCTTCGCCGCCCTCGAGAACGGCACCGATCCCGGCGCGGCCGAGGCGGCGCGGGGCCTCGACCACGCCTGGCACCAGAGGCTGGGCGGGCAGGCCGGTGACCAGGGGAACGGAGAACCACCCGGCACGTCGGACCAGGGGCCGGGTGCAGGCGCGGGCGCGTCCGGAGTGAATCCGGGCGCAGGGGGGACGGGAGGAGCTGGGGAGGGCCGGGCAGGGGCCTCTCCTCAGCCGAACCCGCAGGGCCCGCCAGCCGGCCATCCCGGTGGTGGTGGCGGCCACGGCGGGGGTGGCAGCGGCCACTGACCCCGCTGGTTGCGCGGCGCGCCGGGGCGGGCGGGCTGGGTGCCGCCCGTGCCACCATCGCGGGCCGTGTCCCAGGTTGACGACGACGCGCTGATGCGCCGCGCCCTGCGCCTCGCCCGGGCGGCCGGGGCGCGGGGGGAGGTGCCCGTCGGCGCCGTGGCCGTGATTGGCGACCGGGTGATCGCGGCCGCCTCGAACCGCATGGAGCGGGCCGGCGACGCGGCGGCACACGCGGAGATGCTGGTGCTGCGGCGGGCGGCTCGCGTCGTCGGCGGGTGGCGGCTGGGCGGCGTCACCGTGGTGGTCACCCTCGAACCCTGCCCCATGTGCGCCGGCGCCATGGTCCAGTCGCGCATCGCCCGCTGCGTCTACGGCGCCCGCGACCCCAAGAAGGGCGCCGACGGCAGCGTCTACGACGTGCTCCGCAACCCCGCCAACAACCACCTCCCCGAGGTCACCTCAGGCGTCCTCGCCGAGGAGTGCGGCGCCCTGCTCCGCGGCTTCTTCCGCGACCTGCGCAGCCGCCGCTGAGCGCCTGGCTGGCGGAGAGGGTGGGATTCGAACCCACGGTGGCTCAACACCACACCGCTTTTCGAGAGCGGCACCTTCAACCACTCGGACACCTCTCCGGCGGGGGAGTATACCGGCCCTCCCGGCGCCCCAAGGCTGCCGCCCCGGGTGGCCGGCCCGCGGCGCAATCGGCCGGTACAATCCCGTGCGGAGCGATCGCCTAGCTGGCCGAGGGCGCCGCACTGGAAATGCGGTAAGCGGGGTTAACCTGCTTCGAGGGTTCGAATCCCTCTCGCTCCGCGCGTTACTGCGAATACACAGGCTTGCGTATCAGGGTGGGCGGTCGCTACCCTCCCGGCCGATGCCTCGCCTACCCCGTCTCACAGGTGCCGAGTTGGTCCGCGCGCTCCAGCATCGCGGGTGGGCGATCGTCGTCCAGCGCGGCTCGCACGTCCAACTCCGGCATCCGGACCGAGGCGGCCGGGTGACCGTTCCCGTGCACTCTGGGAAGGTGCTCGGCCCCGGCTTGCTTCAATCCATCCTGAGACAAACCGGTGTCGGGATTAACGAGCTTCGTGAGGTCCTGTAGGAGAATGCGTCTCATGCGGACGTACACCATCGTGGTCGAACCCGAAGAGACCGGCGGGTTTTACGTTTTGGTCCCCGCGCTGCCGGGCTGCTTCACCCACGGCGACACGTTGGACGAATGCCGAGAGAACGCCGCCGAGGCTATCGCCGTTCACATCGCCGGGTTGGAGGCCGATGGCGAGGAGGTGCCCGAGGAGCACGGGCAGCCCCAATTCCTCACGGTGACCGTGGCGGCTTGATACGGGTTCATCTGTTGGTGGCTCCGACCACCCCCTAAGTCGTCTGACGGACCCGCCGAGCCGACGAGACAACCCGGGTCAGGTGGTTCGCGAACGCCAGCAGCTCAATCGCGACCTGTGGTTCATCCAGGTAATGGTGCTCATGTGCCCTCGGATTGCGAATCCCAGTCATCGCTCCGGCCAACATCTGCATGTAGCCGATCTGCTGATCTCGCTGCGAAACGGTCTTGAGGCTGCTCAGCTTGAGCACCGGCTTCCCGGCGCTCAGAGCCTTGTTCATCAGATCCGAGCCATCGGCGGCAAGGCCCGTCCGATGTTTGACGAGGTTGTTGATGAATTTGAACGCCTCCTCGACCGCTAGAGCGTAGTGGCCATCCTTGAAAAGGGTCCGGCACGTCGCACGGAGTTCGGTGTCGAGCACCACCAAGTCGAACGTGTCCAGCAGCGACTGCCCGACGCCAAGGCTCGATGGAGACCTAGGTGGTGGGGCAGGAGGCGCTGTGTACTCGGCGAGATCCGCCGCGAGCCGCGCAGCGGTGCGCAGTGCTCGCTTGGCGGGCTTGTCGTTCACTAGCGATGGGCGTAGAGGTGCT
>CAZCJX010000285.1:0-2528 GCA_964499205.1 uncultured Actinomycetes bacterium
CCAAGCAGCGCAGCCGCTTCTCGGCGATGGACCTCGGCGACTGGCGCCGCCACTCGGACCGTTTCGACGAGGACGTGCTCGAGCTCTTCGACGCCGAGCGTGGCCTGCGCCGCAAGGAGGTGGTCGGCGGCCCCGGTCCCAAGATGGTGTCGCGCCAGCTGGTCCGCGCCGCCACGCTGGTGGCCAAGACGCGCCGGCTGGTGCCGGTGATGGCACGGCAGGCGAGCGCCGCCAAGGAGGTCGGCGCGGGCGTGCAGCGGCGCGGCACGCAGGCGGACACGACGCCGCGCAGCTGAGGCGCCTGCCGGAGCAGCGCGCACCGCGAATTCAGCGCGGCGGGCTCGGGGTATCCTGCTGGCAATGCACCGCCCGCTGCTGATCGTCGGCGACGTCCAGGGTGACTCGGAGCGCCTCGCCGCCGCCCTCGAGCCGTATCCCGAGGACGAGGTCGACACCGTCTTCCTCGGCGACTTCTTCCAGGGCGGCCTGCCCGGGGCCGGGGGCGGCGCCGCCGCGGCGCGCATCGCGCGTTCCCGGCGCAACGCCCAGTCGGTGCTGGGCAACCACGACCTGATGCTGCTCTGCGTCCTGGAGGAGGTGCGCACCGGGCGCACGCCCGCGGCGGTGCTGCAGTTCGGCAAGCGCTCGCTGGCCGACGTCTGGCTGTGGCGCCGCGGCGACTGGGAGGACCTCCACCAGGTGGCCGGCGACCCCTCGCTGGAGGCCTGGCTGCGCTCCCTGCCGCTGATGCTGCGCCTGCCCGACGGCACCCTGGTGCAGCACTGCGACGACGACGCCTACAGCCGCCTGGGCGGCGACGTGGACGCCGTCAACGCCGCCGCGCGCCGGCTGCTGGCGCGGCCGGACGGCGCCTGGGAGGTGTTCTGGTACACCGTCGGCCGGCGCACCTTCCACGACCCGGCGCGCCTGGAGCGCCACCTCGACCACTTCGACGCCACCCGCGTGGTGCACGGGCACACCCCGCATCACCGGGATCGCCCCACCCCGTCGCAGGGCGGCCGGGTGTGGAGCTTCGACGGCTGCTTCTCGCGCTACTGGGCGCGCGAGGGGGACGGGTCGGCCGGGCCGATCGAGGCCACCGTCGGCCTGTTGCCCTCGCTCGACGCCGAGCCGCTGCTCGAGGCCGAGCCCGAGTCCGCCGCCGGCTAGTAGTCCGCGTCCTCGGCGCCGCCGCCGTGCAGCCGGGGCATGCCCTCCTCGACGGCGAACTGCTGCCCGCAGGCGGGGCACTCCACCAGCGTGGCCAGCGGGTCGTCGACCGGCGGCAGCATCAGCGTGCCGCAGGCGGGGCAGGTCAGCGTCGCCGGCTCGGCGCTGCGGTCGTGGCGCATCTCCCGCGCGGCGGCCCAGAGGTCGACCGCGATCGAGCCGCAGCTGGTGCAGCGGTAGCTCGCCGCCGAGGCGTCGTGGGAGACGTAGGCGCCGCCGCGGTCGACGATCAGCGGGGCGTTGAGCGCCTCGAAGGTGCCGTCGGGGCAGCCGTTGGGACAGTGCAGGTCGCGGCGCCGGGCCATCGCACCCATCCTACGCAGGCGGGGGCCGCCGCCCGCCAGGCGGGGTGGATCAGCGCGGTGGCAGGTAGAAGGAGACGCCGATGGTGCCCGGCCCGGCGTGGCAGCCGACGATGGGGCCGATGTCGATGATCTGCGGCTCGCCCTCGGTGTGCGGGGCGAGGCGGCGGGCCAGCATCCTGCAGTCCTCGAGCTTGTCGGCGTGCCCCAGCACCACGCGCGCCGGCCGGCCGGCCTCGCCGCTGGCGGAGATCACCTCGTCGCAGATGCGGTCGAGCGCGCGCGGGTAGGTGCGCACCCGGTCGAAGGGCTCGATGCGCCCGTCGAGGATCTGCAGCACCGGCTTGATGTTGAGCACCGAGCCGAGCAGGGCGCGGGCACCGCCGATGCGCCCCCCGCGGCGCAGGTATTCCAGCGTCTCCACGGTGAACACCGTGCGCTGCCGGCGCATCACCTCCTCGATGGTGTCGAGAACGTCCGAAACTGATCCACCCTGCTCGGCGCAGTCGATCCCCGCGGCGAGCACCGCGAAGTGCCCGATCGAGACGCTGCGCGTGTCGACGACGTGGATGTCGAGGTCGGGCAGCTGCTCGCGCGCGGTGGAGGCGGCGCCGTAGGTGCCGCTCATCTCCGACGACAGCGTGGTGCAGATCACCGACGAGCCGTCGGCGGCGGCCTCGCGGAAGGCGGTGGCGAAGGCGTCCGGCGAGGGCTGCGAGGTGGTGGGATTCTTGGCCGACTGGCGCATCCGCTCGTAGAAGGCGTCGGCGGCGATGTCGACGCCGTCGACGAGCACCTCGTCGCCGAAGATCACCGACAGGGGGACCACGGTGACGCGGTGCGCGGTGGCGTACTCGGGGGCCATGTCGGCGGTGCTGTCGGCCACGAAACGGATGCCAGGCATCGTCGTCACTCCCAAGAAATGCTGCGGCGGGCGCGGCTCATGCGCCGGGGTGGGGGGCGGTCCCGGCGTCGGCCGGGGCCAGGGCTTCGAGC
>CAZCJX010000286.1:0-2521 GCA_964499205.1 uncultured Actinomycetes bacterium
CGCCCGGAGGCCGCTGCATGAACGAGACCAGGTTGACCTGCGCCACGCCCGACGGTGCCATGGCATGCTTCCGCGCCGACCCCGACGGGACTCCGCGGGGCGGCGTGGTGGTGCTGCAGGAGGCCTTCGGCGTCAACAGCTACATCGAGCGGGTCTGCACCGCGCTTGCCGCCGAGGGCTTCGTAGCCGTCGCACCCGCGCTGTACCACCGCGTCGGCGGGGGCACCGCAGCCTACGACGACTACGCCACCGCCGGCCCGCTGATGCAGTCGCTGACCGACGAGGGCGTGCTCACCGACGTCGCCGCGACGCTCGACGTGCTCGGCATGCCGCGCGAGGCGACGGCGGTGATCGGCTTCTGCGTCGGCGGCCGCATGGCCTTCCTCGCCGCGACCGAATGGCAGCTCGCTGCCGCGGTGACCTTCTACGGCGCCGGCATCGTCACCCAGCGCGGCAGCCTGCCCGCCATCGTCGACCGCGCGCCGTCACTCCACACACCGTGGCTCGGCCTCTACGGCGACCGCGACCAGGCGATCGCGGTGGAGGACGTGGAGACGCTGCGCCGCGCGGTCCCGATCGGCAACCCCGTGGTCCGCTTCCCCGACGCGGGGCACGGTTTCCACTGCGACGAGCGCGACTCCTACCATCGGCGCCACGCCGCAGAGGCGTGGTCGCTCACCCTCGCCTGGCTGCGCTCACACCTCTAGCCGGCCAGCAGCGCACGCGCCTCGCGCTCCAGCGCGGTGCCGTCGAAGAACGACGGGTTGGCCCGCGTGTACAGCGTCACCGGGTTGACGAAGGTGAAGTCGCGGAAGTCCTCGTCGCTGAGCAGCCCCTGCTCGACGAGGTGATGCGACTCGGCGAGCACCGCCGACATGTCGCGCACGTCCCAGTGGCTGATGTCGGAGCTGAGCACCGGCTGCAGCCGGGCGCCGAAGGCGTTGGCGGGGGAGAAGGCGAAGGCCACGGTGCGGTCGTCGCCCTCGCAGCCGAAGAAGAAGCTGGGGACGAAGAGGTCGCGCAGGTCCTGCTTGCTCTCGATCCGCATCGCCGCGTAGTCGTCCTTCTGCTCCGGCACCGGGCCGGCGCGGAAGTGGTCGCGCAGCGCAGTGTCGAGGTCGTCGATGCCGGCGAGCAGCTCGGGTCCCCACTCGCGGGCGTAGCGCTGGAACTCCTCGAGGTCGACGTGGCGCGGGTCGGTGGCGTCGAGCCCCTCCAGGCTGCGCTTCTCCCAGATCTCGACGACGTTGGCCAGAAGTGTGCAGGCCCAGGTGACGCCGCACTCCAGGAAGGCGAAGGGCAGGCGCGGGAAGCGCCGGGTGACGCCGCCCAGGTAGAGCGACTTGCAGAGGTTGAGCTTCATCTGGGCGAAGGCGCCCTGATGGTTGTAGGTGAAGTTGGTCGGCGAGCTGAAGACGCGCGGTGAGAGGGTGAGCGCGCCGTGGCTGGTGACCGCGTAGCCCAGGTCGGCGAAGCGCTGCCACACCGGGTCGTAGTCGTAGGGGCTGTCGAGGCCGAAGGTGTCGCAGTAGTGGGTCTGTCCCGGCCAGAGCCAGGGCAGCCGGGCGTCGGCCATCGGCTGGGGGATGGGGCGCACCACCTCCTGGGGAATGCTCACCACCTTGAGCCCGATGCGCGCGCAGTGCTCCAGCTCGTCGAGCGCCTCCTCCGGAGTGTGCATGGGGATGACGCCGGCCACCGTCATGCGGTCGGCATACGGGCCGTAGACCGCAGCGAAGAAGTCGTTGAAGCCGCGGCAGACCCCGCGGCGCAGGTCCTCGTCCTCGATGCCGGCGATGCCGAAGCCATTGGTGGTGTAGAGCACCGCGTAGTCCAGGCCCATCTCGTCGAGGCGCTCGTACATCAGGCGGGGGATCGCCGAGGTGGCCCGGTCGCGCATGTTGCGCGAGGGCTGCGCCCACCAGGCCACCTGGGGGACGCGCGCGCTGCGCCGCTGCTCCGCGGTGAGCGGCGCCAGCGCCTCCTCAAGGATGGTGTCGCCGCGGCGCATCCCATCGAAGGCGGCGGCGGAGAGGTGCTCGCGGAGATAGGGGAGGGCGGCGGGGAGGAACTCGCGGACGTGGCCGTCGCTGTCGACCACGGGGTGATCCAGCCGCGAGCGGACCGCGGCCGATGCTGACTGTGCAACCACCACGGCGGCGCCTCCTCGATGCCCCCGGCGGCGGCCGCCGGGAGCCCTGCTCCAACAGATGGATTTGCCCGGCGACAGGCGCCGGGAGTTGGGTTCCAACAGATAGATCTGCCCGGCGCCGGTCGCCGGGAGTCCTGCTCCAACAGATAAACTATAGATATCATTATATAAGGAGCCAGGAGGCGAGGGACATGGCCGAGGCGCTGATCGTCGACGCGGTGCGCTCACCGATCGGGCGGGGTCGGGCGGGGGGCGCCCTCGCCGCGGTCCACCCCGTCGACCTGCTGGCCCAGGTGCTGCAGGCGCTGGTGGCCCGCACCGGCATCGACCCCGGCGAGGTCGACGACGTCATCGCCGGCTGCGTCGGCC
>CAZCJX010000287.1:0-2490 GCA_964499205.1 uncultured Actinomycetes bacterium
GGCCGCGTCGTCTGCCATGGTGGTGTCTCGGCTCCGTGGACTTTGACAACAATTCTTCCTAACTCGTAGCATAGCCGCGGCCGGGGCATCCCGGCGGTGTTGGAGGCAGCCGGCTCGGAAGGTGTCGACCCTCGTCCTCTCCCCCAGGTTGCGACGTGGCGGTCGGCGTCTCGGCGCCGTGTACGCGGGACTCAGTGTGGTCCTGGTGCTGGCGCTGATTCCAGCCCTGCACCCGCCGCGGCCGCCGCTGCCGCCCGTCGCCGCGTTCGCGCCGGAGGCGCAGCAGAACCCCACCAAGCCGCCGCCCGACCAGGCGAGCATCGCCGGCAAGGGGCCCAACCAGAACGGCAACGGCGAGGCCGCCGGCGGCAGCGGCGCGACGCCGACGCCGTCGCCGACACCGACCCCGCGCGGGCAGAGCCCGCAGGACGCGAACGCGGGCAAGGGCCCGGTGGTGCCCCGCCAGCTCGACTGCATCGACGGTCCCGGCGGTCCCCGGCAGATCGCCGACAGCCAGTCGCCGCCCTGCATCCCCTTCTGGAAGGGCGACAACGGCGGCGCCACCTATCGGGGCGTCACCGCCGACACCATCCGCATCGGCATCGTCGGCAGCCCCCAGCAGAGCCAGGAGGCGCTCTGGGTCAGCTTCTTCAACGACCACTTCCAGCTCTACGGGCGTCGCGTCGTGGTCGTCAAGGTCAGGTGCGGCGGCGGGTCGAGCAACCCCCAGGCCACCATGGTCGCGGCGGCCGACGACGCGGCGTCGCAGGACGTCTTCGCGGTGCTCGGCTGTCCCGACGACGGCGGCCAGGAGCGCTACTACTACGACGAGCTGGCCCGCAAGGGCGTGCTCTCGGTGGCGCAGCGCCCCGACCTGCGCACCGAGGCCGACTACCAGGCGACGGCGCCGTACGAGTGGAACTACCTGCCGGGCTACGACACCGACAGCCGCGACCTCGCCGCCCAGGCCTGCGCCATGCGCGACACGCCGCCGCCGGCGTACACCGGGTCGTTGACCGGGAAGCGCACCTACGGCGTGCTCTACGCCTCGTACCGCAACACCAGCTCCAGCGTCGACCTGCACTACCTGCTCGACGCGCTCGCCGCCTGCGGCATCCAGGTCAACAAGAACGACATCCTGCCCATCGACTACATCACCGGCAGCGACGACCCCAGCGGGCAGCAGCGCGATCAGAAGACGACGCAGCAGGCGGAGCAGGCGGCGCTGACCATGTCGCAGGACCACGTCACCACCGTGTTCTCGATCGCGCATTCGTCGGGAACCGTGCAGCTGGTGCAGGCGGCGGAGAGCGCGGGATGGCACCCGGAATGGCTGATGGGCACCTTCATGTACAACACCGAGTGGCCCACCGGCCCCTACTCGCCGAGCGACCAGTGGGACCACGCCTTCGGTCTCGACTACCACAACAAGCTGGTGCCGGGCCCCGACAACCCGTGGTACTGGGCGGTGTCCGCCGAGGATCCGTCCTACACCTGGCCGTACGCGCCGCTCAGCTACTACGGCGGCAAGTACGAGTACCCGATGCTGCTGCTGCTCTTCAGCGGGTTGCAGATGGCCGGGCCGCACCTCACCCCGCAGGCCTTCCAGCAGGGGTTGTGGAACACCCACTTCCCCAACCCGCCGAGCCCGTACTACGAGGGCACGGTCGGCTTCGACCACGACCACACCTTCGTCAAGGATCGCGCCCTGGTGTGGTACTCGGCGGAGGCGAACGGGCCGTGGGGACAGGGCGGCGTGTGGTGCTACGTGGCACATGGGCAGCGCTTCACCAACTCCGCGCTGCCCAGCGGCAGTCCCTACTTCTCCGGGCCGTGCGACTCCTGAGCTCCGCCGTCGACGTTGCCGCGTATCAGCGCGACGGGTTCGTGCTGGTGCCCGACGTGCTCGACGCTGATGCCGTTGCGGCGCTGCGCTCCGAAGCCTCGCGTCTCCTCGCGCTGGTGGTCGACGCGTCGCTCGCCCTCGGCGAGATGAGCCCGCGACTCGACGTCTGCCGCCGCGCCGACGGCGATCTCAGCCTGCGCAAGATCCAGCCGCTCAGCGACATCTCGCCACTGATCGCCGGCGTGCTCGTCGACGAGCACCTGCTGGCTCCGCTGCGCGCCATTCTCGGCGCCGAGCCGGTCGCCTTCGAGGAGAAGCTCAACTACAAGCAGACCCTCCCCGGCCACCTCGCCCTGCAGGCCGGGCGCGAGGGCGACGCCTTCGACCTCCACCACGATTGGGCCTACTTCGACCACAACGGCTACCCCCGGGAATCCCTCTCCGTCGCCCTGGCCGTCGACGACGCCACCGTGGCCAACGGCTGCATGCGCGTCCTCCCCGGCTCACACACCCGCGACTGGCCGCTGCGCAGCGACGGCCCTCCCTTGCTGATGCCCAACGCCGTCCCCGACTCCGCCCTGGTCGACGTGCCGCAACCCGCCGGCTCCGCCCTGATCTTCCACTCCGGCCTGGTGCACGGCTCG
>CAZCJX010000288.1:0-2474 GCA_964499205.1 uncultured Actinomycetes bacterium
CGATCTCGCCCGACGCCGCCGCGGTGGCCGCCTCGTCGAGCAGCGCGAATCCCTGCTCCACCTGGCCGAGGCTGACCGTGGCCAGGCCCAGCTCCGCCTGCGCGCGCAGCTCCAGCCCGCGGTCGCCGAACTGCCGGGCCAGCGACTGGGCCAGCAGTGCGCGCTCCTCCAGCTCGCGCGGGTCGGGGACCTCGCAGCCGGCCACCGCCATGGCCAGCTGGCCGCGCTCGACGCAGGGGTCGAACTCGGCGCAGAGCCGCAGCGCGCGCTGCTCCCAGCCGCGGGTCATCGCCCGCTCCGCGCCCAGCCCGGAGAGCGACACCATCAGGGTGGCCGCCTGCAGCGCCTCGCGGCGCCGGCCCTCGGCGAGCATCGCCGCGTAGGAGCGCTCGACGTAGTGGCGCGCGTCGTCCGGGGCGCCCGACCACTGCAGGCCCCAGGCGACCGCACGCACCGCATCGAACGGCGCGCCCGGCGTGGCCGCCAGTTCGCTGAATCGATCGCGCGCAGTGGCGCGGTCGCCCGCCTCCAGAGCGGCACGGGCGCCGGCGAGGGCGCCGTCGATCCCTGCCTGCATCACCCGGGCATCATCGCAGAGATTCCGCAGCCGATCTACGTAGTCGACGCCGTAGTCCTTCGGACGCCGGGACGGCCTGCCGACCCTCAGCCTTCCCCCTGCGCTTCACCGCGCCACGCGACAGCCCACACGCGGCGCGTGACAGCAAATGACAGGAGGACAGGAATGGAAAGCGCTCCCGAGATGAAGCCGTACCAGGTCGCCGAGGAGACCTGGGTGCTTCCCCAGCTCTTCGACGTGCCCATGGCCGGCTACATCAACGTCAACTCGATGATCATCGGTGGCCGCGAGGCGATCGTGGTCGATACCGGTCCGCCCGGCCGCCGCGACGCCTGGCTGGAGCAGGCCTGGTCGCTGGTGGATCCCGCGTCGGTGCGCTGGATCTTCCTGTCGCACGACGACGGGGACCACGTCGGCAGCCTCGACCAGGTGCTGGACGCATGTCCCAACGCGCAGCTGGTCACCGGCTGGTTCGCCACCGGGCGGATGCTCGCCGACCACGATCGCCAGCTCCCCGTGCCCCGCTGTGTTTGGGCCAACCATGGCGACAGCTTCGAGGCCGACGGGCGCCGCCTGGTGGCCATCCGCCCGCCGGTGTTCGACGCGCCGACCACGCGCGGCCTGTTCGACACGCGCACCGGGGTGTACTGGGCCGGTGACGCCTTCGGCATGTTCGTCACCACACCTGTGCAGGACGCGGCCGAGGTCGACGAGACCGAGCGCTGGGCGCAGTTCGCGCGCTGCAACTCGCTGATCAGCCCGTGGCACCAGTGGACCGACCCGGTGCGCTACGGGCGGCACGTCGACTCGCTGCAGCAGCTCGGCATCGAGGCCATCGCCTGTGCGCACGGGCCCGGGTTCCGTGCCGGCCTGGTCGACGAGGCGCTGGCCCACATCCGTGAGCTGCCCACCACCGAGCCGGCCGCCGAGCCCAACCAGGGCGACCTCGAGTCGCTGCTGTCCCAGATCGCCGGAGCGGCCACGGCGGCGGCCGTCTGACATTGAGCGCGCGGGCGGGCGCGCGCCTACTCGGCTCGCCGGAACTGCGCGATGGCGACACCCAGCATGATCAGGCCCATGCCGACCACAACGGCAACTTCGAGGGCCACCGGCACGGTCCAGCCGAACCAGGTCACCCCGCCGCCGAAGCGCGACGCCAGCGGACCGGCGTCGACGTGGGCGAACACGGCGCGGCGCAGCGGGTCGACCGCGTAGGTCAGCGGGTTGACGCGGGTCAGCACCACCAGCCACGCGGGCAGGCCGGCCAGCGGGTAGAGCGCACCGGAGAGGAAGAACATCGGCATCATCACCAGCTGCGACAGGCCCATGAAGGACTGGATGGTGCGCAGGCGCGCCGCCATCATCACCCCGAACGCGGTCATGGCGAAGGCGAGCACCAGCAGGACGCCGATCAGCTCGAGGATCAGCACCGGCGAATAGGGGACGCCGCTGGCGCCGGCGAAGACGATGAGGATGGCGCCCTGGAACGCCGCCACGGTGGCGCCGCCGAGGCACTTGCCGACCACGATGGCGCTGCGGCTCACCGGCGCCACCAGCATCTCGCGCAGGAAGCCGAACTCGCGGTCCCAGACGATTGACGCCGCCGAGAACATCGCGGTGAACAGCACCGACAGCCCCAGCACGCCGGGAAACATGAAGGTGCGCAGCGACACGTTGCCGCTCGATCCCACGCCGGTCAGCGAGGAGAGCCCGGTGCCCAGCACGAACAGGTAGAGGATGGGCTGGATCAGCGAGGTGACGATGCGCAGGCGGTCGTTGGAGAAGCGGATCAGCTCGCGCATCCAGACGATGCGCACGGCGCGCAGGTCGCGGACCAGGCGCCCGGGCGCCTCGTGCGGCGCGGTGCGCGGTATGGCGCGGATCCCGGTGGCCATGG
>CAZCJX010000289.1:0-2470 GCA_964499205.1 uncultured Actinomycetes bacterium
AGACCGCCGCCCGCGGCGCCGAGGTGGCCGCCCGCGAGGCCGCGGCCCAGGCCCGCGCCGCTCGGCTGGAGGCGGAGGCGGCCGAGGCGGCTGCCCCGCGGGACTGAGCCGGCCCGCCGCCAGGCGCCTGTCGACCGCATCCGCTGAGGCCACCGGCACCCCGGGTCATCCGCCCCTGCCGTGACACCCTGTCCCGCCGAACCGGCAGTCCCTTCGGCGATGATGCACGGCGATGACTCGCAGCAGAACGATGCGCCGGGCAGCGGGCCTGGCCCTGCTCGGCCTCGGCATGGCCGGCTGGGAGGCCCAGCGCCGCGCCGACGCCCGGGCCATCGCCGCCGACCCCGAGACCGCCGAGCTGGCCCACCCCGTGCCCGGCCGCCCCCTCACCGTCGAGTCCTTCGACGGCACCCGGCTGCACGTCCAGGTCTTCGGCCGCGAGGGCGCGCCGACCATCGTGCTGGCCCACGGCTGGACCTGCTCGATCGACTTCTGGCACTACCAGCTGCGCGACCTCGCCGACGAGTTCCGCCTGGTCGCCTACGACCAGCGCGGCCACGGCCGCAGCCAGGCGTCGCGCGACGGCGAGTACTCGACGCAGACGCTCGGCGACGACCTCCACGCGGTCATCGAGGCCTGCGTGCCCGCCGGCCAGCGCTGCGTCGTCGCCGGCCACTCGATGGGCGGCATGACCATCGCCGCCTGGGCCGGCGCCCACCCCGACGCGGTGCGCGACCACGTCGCCGCCGCGGCGCTGATCGACACCGGCATGGGCGACCTCGCCCGCCAGGTGCTGGTGCTCAACCCGGCCTGGGCCCACCTGCTGCACAACCTGGTCGCCCCCTACGTCTACGGCTCGACGGCGGCGCTGCCCAAGCGCACCACGCCGCTGAGCTACCGGGCCACCCGCTACGTCGCCCTGCAGCCCGACGCGCGCCCCGCCCACGTCGCCTTCACCGCGCGGATGTTCAACGACACGGCGCCCGACACGCGCGGCGGTTACGGCCGCATCTTTCCCAAACTCGACCTCTACGACGACGTCAGCAAGCTCGACGTGCCCACCGTGGTCATGGTGGGGGAGAGGGACCGGCTGACCCCGCCCTGGCACGCCCGCCGCATCGCCGAAGTGCTGCCCCAGTTGGAGGAGCTGGTCGAGATCCCCGGCGTCGGCCACATGGCGCCGCTGGAGGCGGCCGACCTGGTCACCGACCGGCTGCGCCGGCTGGCCCGCGCCCACCTGCCGTCGAGCCGCCCCAGCCCGAACGTCCCGGCGAATGATCCACTGACGCCCGTCACGACGTAACCCTCGGCAGCCTCTTCAGCCACCACCCCAGGGGGACTCCGGGATGGGCAAGACTGCCACCGCCGCGCCGGTTCTGCCGGGCCAGGACCCACGCACCGTGGGCGCCATGTTCACCGCGCGCATGGACGAGTACCGCGAATCCCGCGGCCGCGCCGGGATCACCATGGAGCGCGCCTACCTGATGGCCACGCCGATGGGCGACTTCGTCATCGCCTACATCGAGGCCGAGGGCGACCCAAACCAGGCGATGCGCAGCATCGTGGAGTCCGACCTCCCCATCGACCGCGACTTCGTCGCCGCGCTGACGCAGGTGCACGGCTTCGACCTCACCCAGCCCTCCGGCCTGCCTCTGCCCGAGGTGATCGGCGACTGGGTCGACCCCGAGATGACCCGGCGCAAGACCGGCCTGGCCTTCGTCGCCCCGCTCATCCCCGGCCGCACCGACGTCGCCCGCCAGATGGCCCACGAGGCCTTCGTCACCCGCCGCGCCGAGTTGACCGAGTCGCGCCGCGCGCTGGGCCAGTGCGTCGAGACCGTGGTGGTCAACAGCACCCCCCAGGGCGACGTCTGCTGCGTCTACCTCGAGGGTGACGACCCGGTCGAGGGCAACCGCGGCTTCGCCGCCTCGACGCGGCCGTTCGACCTGTGGTTCAAGGAGCAGCTGACCACCTTCTTCCCGCCGCAGATCGACTTCTCCCAACCGGTGCCGCCGGTCGAGCAGATCTGGGACTACCAGCGCGCCGGCGCGGCCGTCTGAGGCAGAGGGCGGGCCGCTTTTTCAGACGAGCGGGGCAGGCCGCCGGGGCGCCGCACCGCGTGGCGCTCCGGCAATGGCTTCTCCACCGTCGCCACATGCTGGCCGGTTGACTACACTGCTGCCCCGCAGCGGTTCGAACGACGTCGAGCGGAGGCAGCACGCGTGGCAGCAGAGACGATCCTCCTGGTGGGGACGCGCAAGGGCCTGGTGATGGGGCGCAGCCGCGACGACCGGCGGACCTGGGAACTGGAGCCGATCCGCCACGTCACCATGGAGGTGGCCGCGGTCGGCATCGACCCCCGCCGCGACCCGCCGCGGCTCTTCGCCGCCGTGCAGTCGTTCCACTGGGGCAACACCCTGGTGCACTCCGACGACCTGGGCCGCACCTGGTCGGAGCCGGAGCACGCGCC
>CAZCJX010000290.1:0-2435 GCA_964499205.1 uncultured Actinomycetes bacterium
TCTGGCCGACGATGGTGGCCTCGCGCCGGCGCTGCGTGTCGAGCTCCAGCGACATCCCGTAGCGGGCCAGGCCGCGCCCGAAGCCCGGCGTGTACTGCGCTTCGCGTGCGGCGATGTCGGCTTCGTTGTCGATCCTGCGGCGCCGGCGCCAGCGCTGCACGTCCCCGTACAGCGGCACCCCGAAGGCGGCCAGCCCGAGGGCGCCGAGCAGTGCGGCGACCAGCGCGCCGGTGGGGAAATGCCTGGCGCGGTATGCCGGGTTGTCGCGAGTGGGCAGGACGACGGGCGGCACGCCCTTGTCGAGCGGCGGCAGCACCTGGGCGATGTCGCTGTGCCACCAGCGCACCGCCACCGTGGTGCCGACGTCGATCTGCGGCACCCGCACGCCCTCGACGACGTTCTCGCGCACCGCGTCGCGTCCCGGTGGCTGCAGCACCACGTAGGCGACGTCGCCGCTGTCGGTGCGGTCGACGCCGGTGATGGTGACGCGCGCGGTGCTCGCGCTCCAGCACCCGCTCGGCGCCGGCACGGGATTGCCGGGGCACTCACCGGCGCTGCTCCCGATGGCCGCCGTGTAGTGCGACGCATCCATGGCGAGCAGCGGGAATGTCGCGGCCGGGATGCCACCCGCGAACAGCAGGAGGGCGGACACCAGCGTGAGCGGCGCCCGCACGAGCGGGGGGAGGCGCAGCGGCCGCGACATGGTGCCGATGATGTGTCCGCGGCGGCGCGATGGCCGGGGATCGCGAGGGCCGCGCGCCGCGATCGTCACCGCGGTGTCACCGGCTGCAACCGCTCCCGCGCGGTGTCAGTCGGTGATCGGCACTCGCCGCGTCGTGCGGCGGCCGCGCCGGGTGCGCGGGGCGGGATGGCCGAGCATGTCGTCGAGCGCCGGTGCGGCGCGGCGGGCGGCGGCGAAGAGCGAGTCGATGCGCGACGTGTCCCCCTGCAGCCGGGCGACCTGCTCACTGCCGAGGTACATGGCGATGAGGGCGAAGGCGAGGTCGCGGGTGTCGACGGCGCGGCGCAGCGGAGAGTCACCGAGGACCCGGTCGATCACCTCGTGGGCGAAGTCGACCCACGGCTGCATGCGGCGGATCAGCTCGGGGCCGAGCTCGCCGGAGAAGGCACTGCTGGCGATCAGCTCCTGCACCGCGGTGATGTGCGCCGATTCGGTGTCCTCGCGGTAGAGCTGGCGCATCACCTCGAGCAGCTCGGTGAGGGTGGTGACGCCGGCCAGCGCCTCGCGGTAGCGGGCCATGCGCAGCTCGCTGCTGCGGTCGAGCGCGGCGAGGAGCAGCTCGTCGACGCCGCCGAAGTGGTAGAAGATCAGCGCCGGGTTGAGGTTTCCGCGCTTGGCGATGGCGCGCGCGGTGGTGCCCCCGTAGCCCTCGACGCGCAGCGTCTCGAGCGCGGCGTCGATCATCCGCTGCCGTGTCCCCTCGCCCGGGGTCCTCCGGCGGGTTTGACCACTTGATTTGATCACATGGTCAATAGTAGCATGCCGGGCATGGAAGACGGAAGCACCGTCGCCGCCCAGCGGAGGACCGGACATGACATGGGTCGTCGGCTTCATCGTGGCCAGCGCCGTCGCGCTGCTGGCCACACTGCTGACATTGCTGCTGCTGCGGCCGCACCTGTCGCGGCTGCTCACCGAGGTGTGCGGCACCCGCGCCCGCGCCGGGTTCTGGCTGGTGGTGAGCCTGCTTTCCATCGGCATCGTGGGGTTGCTCTCGGGCACGGCGACGGTGGGCTACCCCGACTCTGAGAGCGCGTCGGCGCACGAGGTGTTCCTCGGCGGCGTCACCCAGTTCCGGCTGCTGCTGCTCGGGCTGCTCGGCAGCGTGCTGGTGACGGCCTACGGCCTGGTGCAGGCGATCCGCAGCTTCGAGCGCCGCGCCGACCTGCAGAACTACTACCAGGCGATGCAGCAGCAGTCCACCCCGCCGCCGCCCTCCGGCGCCGCGGGATGAACGACCTGGCGGTGGCGGCCGCGGGCGGAGCCGGTGTTGGCGCGGCGCTCGCCACCACCCTGTGGCTGGTGCACCGCCCCCTCGCCGCCACCATGGGCGAGCTCTGCGGCGAGCGGCAGCGCGGCCAGTTCTGGACGTCGATGTCAGAAATTGCGCTGGTGGCGGGCAGCCTGCTGGTGGCGGCGCTGGGTGCGCTGGCGAGCCCGGTCTTCACCGGGCGGACCAGCGCGCTGGCGGCGGTGCTCTCGCTGCTGCGCTGGGGGCTGGGTGGGCTGCTCGCCGCCCTGGCGGCCGTCGGCGTCGCCGTGCTCCGCTTCACCGCGCGGCTGGGCACCCACCCGCCGCCGCCGCACGGGGCCGGCAGCCTGCCGGTTGCGGGGGCGGACCGGTCCGGCTGAGCCGGGGCTGGAGCCGACGGGGGGATTCGAACCCCCGACCGTCCGCTTACGAGGCGGGCGCTCT
>CAZCJX010000291.1:0-2428 GCA_964499205.1 uncultured Actinomycetes bacterium
GTGCGCTACTACCTGCAGAAGTTCGGCCTCACCCAGATCATCGCCTTCGACTTCGACGAGGCGCTGCGCACCACCGGCGACACCGGCGTCTACCTGCAGTACGCCCACGCGCGCGCCGCCGGCATCCTGCGCAAGGTCGCCGCCGACGGCGGCGCCACCGACCAGGCACCCCCCGTCCACGGCGACCTCGATCCCAGCGAGCGCGCCCTGCTGCTGCGCCTCGACGCGTATCGGTCAGCTCTGGCCGAAGCTGCAGCGAGCCTGTCGCCGCCGGTGCTGTGCACCTACGCCTTCTCGCTGGCGGCCGCGCTCAGCGACTTCTACGAGCACACTCCGCCGATCGTCCGCGAGCAGGACGCGGCGACGCGCCGCTTCCGCCGCGCCCTGGTCGCCGCTACCCGGTCGACCCTGGCCGACGCGCTGGGCACGCTGGGCATCGCCGCGCCGGACTCGATCTGACGCACCGGCGCAGCGGCCCTCCCCGCCCGAGTTATTGCGTCAACCGTCCCAATGTCACAGTGCTGTGGTGATGCCGCCCACGTCACTTCGGCGTTACCGGTCCTGTACTTCTGTTGATTCCACCCCTTATCGACCTTAACTCCGGGCCCCCACACTTCCCGGCACGGGATAGCGCGGTCCACGCCCTGGGGCTGGGGGGCCCGGGGGCCTTGGAAGGCGCCGCACCTCGTCCAACGGGCTGCGCGGTCCCATGACTGGGGGGACGGCGGCCGCCGGGAACGGCGGCCGTCGACTCTCCCCCGCACCCGGCTGCTAGCCTGCTGCACCATGCCGGCCGCCCTCCGCCTGATGGTCGAACCCCACGTCGGCGGCACCTACGCGCAGTTCCTCCGCCTGGCGCGCGCCGCCGAGGACGCCGGCTGGGACGCGTTCTTCCGCAGCGACCACCTCTACTACGCCACCGACCCGCCGCGCCCCGCGCTGGAAGCCTGGACCACGCTGGCCGCCCTTGCCCGCGACACCACGCGCATCCGCCTCGGCACGCTGGTGTCGCCGATGACCTTCCGGCATCCCTCGGTGCTGGCCCGCGAGGTGGCCACCGTCGACGAGCTGAGCGGCGGCCGCGTCGAGCTTGGCGCCGGCACCGGCTGGTACGAGGCCGAGCACGCCACCCTGGGCATCGACTTCCCCTCCCAGCGCGAGCGCACCGAGCGCCTGGAGGAGGCGGTGGCGGTGATGCGCCTGCTGTGGAGCGGACAGCGGGTCAGCTACAGCGGCCGCCACTACCGGCTCGACGGCGCCCTCGCCCTGCCGCGCCCGGTGCAGGATCCATTCCCGCTGATCCTCGGCGGCCACGGCGGCCCGCGCAGCGTCGCCCTCGCCGCCCAGCACGCCAGCGAGTACAACACCACCTCGATCGACCCCGAGGGCGCGGCGCAGACCTTCGCCAGGGCACGCGAGGCGTGCGCGCGCGCTGGCCGCGACCCGTCGACCCTGCGGTTGTCGTGGATGGGCACGGTGCTGGTCGCCGCCGACCAGGCGTCACTGCGCCGCCGCACCGCGCGAGTGGCGGCGTGGACGGGCGGGCCCGCTGACGACCCCGACAGGCTGATCGACAGCCTCTCCCCGCGCAGCGTGGTCGGCACCTACGAGCAGGCGGCGGAGCGGCTGCGCGACTACGCCGACGCCGGCGCCGAGCGCATCTACGCGCGCATCTGGGATCTGGACGATCTCGACCAGATCTCGGAGATCGGCGAGCGCGTGCTGCCGCTGGTCTGAGGCGCGCCGCCGGCGCGGTCCAGGGCTAGGGGAACGAGCGCCCGATGCGGGCGATGTTGTCCGCCCAGCTGGGGTCGCTGGCGTAGTCGACGTTCATGCCGCGCAGCGTCGGCCCGTGGTAGTAGGGGCCGTTCGGCGAGAGGTAGTTCTGCGCCACCATGCGGGCCACGAAGTCAATGCACGCGGCGAAGCTGGGGAAGGTGTACGCGTCCTGGTAAGGATGTGCGTCGTCGGCGCCGTAGCCGTAGAGGTTGTGCTTGTCCTGGGCGATCCGCGAGGTGCCGAACCCCGACTCCTCGATGGCATGTGCGAGCAGGTAGCGGGCGCTGACGTGGTAGCTCTGCTCGGCGGCCATGAAGGAGCCACCCAGCCCCTGCAGTGCGGTGCCGGCAAGGAACTGGTTGAGCCGGTCGGCGGTCTCGCCGCTGGGCTGGGTGAGGTCGGTGTCGACGGTGAAGGCGACGCCCGGGACGGGCGCGTACACCGTTCCCTTGGCCTTCTCCGCAGCCAGCGCGGCCAGCGCCGCCTGCTCGGCGTCGTAGCGCTTCTTGGCGGCGATGGCGGCGGCGAGCTGCTGCTGCGTCTGCGCCACCGTCTGCCAGGCGGCGGCATCGGCGTCCTGCACCTTCTGCTCCTCGACGCTGACCAGCACCGCGGTGGTCGCCGCCTGCTGCTGGGCGACGGCCAGCTG
>CAZCJX010000292.1:0-2416 GCA_964499205.1 uncultured Actinomycetes bacterium
CGCCGCCGCGCGCGCCGCCTGCAGCCGCGCCGCCGACACGCGCAGCGCGCGATCGGGCTCGTCGTGAGCCACCGCGTAGGCGGCGCGGTGCACCACGGGACGGGCCACGTCGACCAGCACGTGCGCCTGGGCGAGGCGGTGCTTGACTGCCTGGAAGGAGCCGATCGGCCGGCCGAACTGCTCGCGCTCGCCGGCGTAGGTGACGCTCATCGCGATCATCGTCGCGGCGGCGCCGATCGCCTGCGCGGCGCAGAGCGTTGCCGCACGGTCGACGGCACGCGCAGACGCGGCAGCCGCCTTGTCGCCGCGCAGGACGAGGTCACCCGCCGGCGCCGGCCAGGTGACGTCGAAGAGGCGTCGCCCCGCGTCCAGCGAGGGCCGCTCGCGGAGATCGAGGTCGTCCACGGCGGCGACGCGCACGCCGTCGCCGTCGCCGTCGAGGCGCACCACGGCGGCGCAGCGATCCACCTCGACGGTGAAGCCGGCCGGCGACCCCTGCAGCGCGACCGCGGCATCGTCGTCGAGCACCCGGCGCAGCCAGCCCGCCGCCACCTCGTCGCCGGCCGCCGCGGCCTCGGCGAGCAGCGCCGCCGCGGCGCTGCACTCCACCGCGGGCCCGGGCAGCGCGACTGCGCCCGACTCCTCGAAGAGCAGCGCGGCATCGACGTCGTCCAGCCCCAGGCCACCGTGCTCCTCGCCGACCACCGCGGTGCACAGCCCGGCCGCGACGACCGCCTCCCACACCCGCGACCACGCCGACACGTCACCCGACCACACGGCGCGCACCGTGGCCGGCGTGCAGCCGCGCTGCAACACCTCGCGCACCGCGGCCTGCAGCTGGCGCTGCGCGTCGGACGGGGCGAAATCCATGCTGCTGCCTCAGCTCCCGCGCGGCAGGCCGAGCACGCGCTCGGCGACGAGGTTGCGCTGGATGTCGTTGGTGCCTGCGTAGATGGGACCGGCCAGCGAGAACAGGTACCCGTCGAGCCAGGGCTCGTCGCTGAGCAATCCGCGCTCACCGAGCATCCGCATGGCAACCGCGTGCAGGCGCAGGTCGAGGTCCGACCAGAACAGCTTGTTGACGCTGGTCGAGGCCTCGTCGGCAAGGCCCTGCGCGCTGAGCGAGACGGTGCGATGGGTGTACAGCTCGTAGGCGTAGGCGTCGAGCGCCGCCCACAGCGATTCGCGTTCCCAGGACTCGCCATCGGCGCCGTCGCCGTCCAGCTTGCCGATCTCGGCGAGCAGCCGCTGCGCGGCGGCGCCGAAGCGTCCCGGGCTGCGCAGGTAGACGCCGCGCTCGACGCTCACCGTCGACATCGCCACCCGCCAGCCCTGGTGCAGCTCCCCGACCACGTTCTCCAGCGGTATCAGCACGGAGTCGAGGTGGATCTGGGCGAAGCCGGTCTCGCCGTCGAGCTGGGGAATGGGGCGGCGGCTGACGCCCGGCAGGTCGAGCGGCACCAGCACCACGCTGAGGCCGCGGTGCCGCTCCGAGCCGGGGTCGGTGCGCACCAGCGCGAACATCCAGTCGGCGAAGGCGCCGCGCGAGCACCACGTCTTCTCGCCGTTGAGGACGATGCTGTCACCAACCACGGTGCCGCGGGCGCGCACCGAGGAGAGGTCGCTGCCCGAGTCCGGCTCCGACCAGCCCTGGCACCACACCTCGTCGGCGCGCGCCATCGCCGGCAGGTGGCGCCGCCGCTGCTCCATGGTGCCGTAGCGCAGCAGCATCGGCGCCAGCAGGATGATGCCGTTCTGCGAGACCCGGCCGGGACACTGCAGGCGGTGGTACTCCTCCTCGAAGAGCAGCCATTGCACCGCGCTGGCGTCGCGGCCGCCGAACTCGGCGGGCCAGGTGACCACCGACCAGCGCTCGGCGGCGAGGCGGCGCTCCCACTCGCGGTGGGCGGCGAAGCCCTCGGCGGTGTCCATCGAGGGCAGGCGGTGCCGCGGCCGGTTGGCCTCGAGGAAGGCGCGCGCCTCCTCGCGGAAGCGCGAATCGGAGTCGCTGAGGGCCAGCTCCAATGGTCAGATCTCGAGGTCGACCAGGGGTGCGTACTGCTGGCCGCCGGTGACGTCGGGGTCTCCCGGCGTGCCGCTGATCAGCGGGCGGGGAAAGGTCACCTTGATCGCCCGCCCGGCGTCGTAGTCGAAGACGCGGACCACGCTCGCGTCGACGCCGAACAGCGCGGCGATGGTCTCCGCGTTGATGCGCCTGCTGTCACGAACCTGGCGGTAGCGCTCCTCGTCGTCGAAGAGCACGTCGATGGTGAGCTGGAAGGGACCCGCGTTCTTGCTGCGCACCAGGCTGGCCAGCTGGTACAGCTTGGCCATCTCAGCCGACCTCCTCGTAGGCGAAGCGGTAGAGCTCGCAGGGATCGTCGACCTCGACGACGTGGTTCATGTTGAAGCGGTA
>CAZCJX010000293.1:0-2410 GCA_964499205.1 uncultured Actinomycetes bacterium
GCTCTTCTGCACCACCACCTCGGCGTGCCGCTGCAGCGCGTTGACGACGATCGAGTTCTCCTCGATGTCGGCCATCGACAGGGCGGCGAGATGGACGCGCCCCCGGACTTCTGCTGGCAGGGCGCGCCACTGCGCGGTGACCTCGTCGAGCACCACCCCCGACTCGGGATCGTCCACCACCGCCTGCGGCCCGGCGAGCACGAGGTGCGCATCCTGGCGGGGAGCGACGTGGTCGGCGAAGCCGGCCATCACGCCGCCGGGATCCTTGAGGCGGTCCCAGCGGGAGACCTGCACCACCAGGTCGTCGGCGAGTGACGCCGGCCTCTCCTCCACCATCTCGGCGGGATGTCGCACCACGATGTCGGCGCCGTCGTCGCGGGGAACGACGAGCGGCGCGTCGACGGCGGGGCCGCTGCCGCCGTCGCGGAGCACGCCGGCGGCGACGAGGATGGCGCGCACCGTCTCCGCGTCGAGCTCGATGTTCTTGGTGGAGAAGGCGTCGATCGAGGGCTCGACGATGGTGAGGCGCCCGCCCCAGTCACCCTGCCAGGCGAACGCGGCGCGCGACATGATGATCGAGTCCGCGGCGGCGAGGTAGGGGCCGAGGAAGTCCCAGGCGCGCTGCGCCAGCGGGTGCGGCTGGTCGATGCCGATGTGGCAGCGCCACACCACGCACCCTGCGCCGGCGCGGCGCGCTGCGTCGACCAGTCCCGCCGTCTGCGGATCGTGGAGGATGACCACGTCGTCGGGGCGCACCGTCTGCATCAGCTCGTCGGCCGACGACGCCAGGCCGTGGTGATAGAGCGCGTGCTCCCCGGGGCCGAGGCCGCCGCCGTCACCCGGCGCTCCGTGCAGGTTGTTGTGGATGCGCTTGGTGAGGGCGAAGAAGTCGGGCTGGGCGTGCATCACCAGCCAGCGCGCGTCGACGCCGCCGTCGACGGCGTAGGGGATCAGCGAGGTGAGGATCTCGGCGACGCCTCCGCCCGCCGCGGTGGAGTTGACGTTCCACACCGTGTGGCCTTCGAGGCGCTCGGCGGTGCTGCGCCGCACCTCCTGGAACCGCGCCCAGGCGCTCGGCGGGAGCACCGCGGCGAAGCGGTCCAGGGAGCGGGGGCGCGGCTCGACGCGCGTCAGGGCGCTGGCCATCGCTGGCGATCTTGGCACCATGGCACCGCACGGTGGGCGCCTGGGCACGGCAAGATGTCGAGCATGACATGGGACTGCGCGGTGGAGCCGGCCCGGTGACCCGCATCGCGGTGATCGCCGACACCCACATCCCCGGCCGCGCCCGCGACCTGCCGCCCACCGCCTGGCGGATCATCGCCGGGTGCGACGCGGTGATCCACGCCGGCGACGTGGTCACCGGCGCCCTGCTCGACCGCCTCGATGGCGCCGCGCCACAGGTTCATGCCGTCCTCGGCAACAACGACCTGCCGCTGCGCGGCCGCCTCCCCGGGCGCCTGCAGCTCGACGTCGACGGTGTGAAGGTGGCGGTGATCCACGACTCGGGCGCCGCGCAGGGACGCCGCGCCCGGCTGCGCAGGCTCTTTCCCGATGCGCGCGTCGTCGTCTTCGGCCACAGCCACATGCCGCTGGTCGAGGACGACGGCGAGGTGCTCCTGCTCAACCCCGGCTCACCGACCGACCGCCGCCGCATGCCCAGCTTCACCATGGCGACGCTGGACTGCGACGGCGGTCGCTGCGCGGCCTCCCTGGTCGACCTCGGACTGGAGCGCGCCTGAGGCGGTCAGGTGCCGGCGGGACGCGGTGTCGCGGCGGGAGCGTTCGGGGTGGTTTCGGTCAACTCCGGCTCGTTCTCGCCGGCGTCGAGACGGAAGGGCGGGTACTCGTCGCGCATCAGGGCGACGTAGGCGACCACCCGGACCACCCAGCGGTCGAGGCCCATGACCAGGTCGAAGATCTGGCGGTTGTAGCGCTCGGTGACCAGCAGCAGGATGGCGCCGACCAGCACCAGCGCGCCGATGACCCCGGCACCCCAGGGCCAGCCGCGGAAGCCGAAGCCGCCGAGCAGCAGGCCGACGACGATCAGATGCGGGATGGCCAGCAGCCACGACTTCACCAGCACCAGGCCGCGCGACAGCCGCTCCGGGTAGGCGATGTCGAGCCGCGCCGGGTAGCCGGGCTCCTCACCCAGGCTGAAAGGCGGGTAGCGGTCGGTGCCCAGGGCGCTGTAGCCGTAGAAGCTGACCCGCCACCACCAGCGCAGCACGCCGAGGTTGAAGTCGAACAGGCTGCGTGGGTAGCGCCCGGTGATCAGGATGGCGAACCAGGCGACGATGGTGAACAGGGTGAGCGGCACGGCGAGCAGGGCGAGCACGACGTAGTGGGGGATCAGCAGCAGCCACTTGACCAGCCACAGCCAGCGGCTGAGCGGCTCGTCGAGGTGGCC
>CAZCJX010000294.1:0-2394 GCA_964499205.1 uncultured Actinomycetes bacterium
GGTCGCCCTTCCCGACGGCGCCGCCGCGCTGCGCGACGAGGTGCGCGCCTTCCTCGCCGCCGAGCTGATCGACGGCCGCTTCGTCCCCCGCTGCGATTCGTGGCTGAGCGGCCACGATCCCGGCTTCACCCGCCGCCTCACCGAGCACGGCTGGCTGGGCATGACCTGGCCGCGCGAGTACGGCGGCCGCGGGCGCAGCGCGCTGGAGCGCTTCGTCGTGGTCGAGGAGCTGCTTGCCGCGGGAGCGCCGGTGGCGGCGCACTGGATCGCCGACCGGCAGACCGGCCCCGGCATCCTCAGGCACGGCACCGAGGCGCAGAAGCAGCGCTTCCTGCCCGCCATCGCCCGCGGCGAGTGCTTCTTCGCCATCGGCATGAGCGAACCCGACTCGGGGTCGGACCTGAGCTCGATCCGCACCGCGGCGCGCCGCGTCGACGGCGGCTGGCGGCTGCGCGGCACCAAGGTGTGGACCAGCCACGCCCACCTCAGCGACCACGCCGTCGTCCTCGCCCGCACCACGCCCGGCGCGGAGCGGCACGAGGGTCTCTCCCAGCTGATCGTCGACCTGCACGCGCCGGGCGTCGCGGTGCATCCCATCCGGCACATGTCGGGGGACGCCCACTTCACCGAGATCGTCTTCGACGACGCCTTCGTCCCCGAGGCGATGCTGCTCGGCGTCGAGGGCGAGGGGTGGGCGCAGGTGCTCGGCGAGCTGGCCTTCGAGCGCAGCGGGCCGGAGCGCTTCCTTAGCACCTTCCCGCTGCTGCCCGCGCTGCTCGAGTGCGCCGGCGCCGGCCTCGACGACCGCACCGCGGAGGTGGTGGGCAGCGCGGTGGCGTCGCTGGTGGCGCTGCGCCGGCTGTCGCTCGACGTGGCGGTGGCGCTGCACCAGGGCCGCGATCCCTCGCTGCAGGCGGCGCTGGTCAAGGACCTGGGGACGCGCTTCGAGGGCGAGCTGGTCGAGGCGGTGCGCCGGGTGGCGGGCGGCCCCGGCGCGGCGGAGGCGGACGGGCGTTTGCGCGAGCTGCTGGGCGGCGCCGTGCTCAGCGTGCCCAACCTCACCCTGCGCGGCGGCACCAGCGAGATCCTGCGCGGCATGGTCGCCCGCGGCCTGGGGTTGCGATGAGCGAGCGCGACCTGCTCCGCGACAGCGTCGATGCGCTGCTGGCGGCGCACTGCCCGCCGCCGGTGGTCGCGGACGCGCGCGACGACGGCTGGAGTGCGGCGGTGTGGGAGCTGCTGGAGCGCGCCGGGATTCCACTGGCGGCGGTGCCTGAGCAGCATGGCGGCGCGGGCGGCACGCTCGCCGAGGCGGCGACGGTGGTGCGCCTCGGCGGGTACCACGGGGTGCCGGCTCCGCTGGCGGAGACGGCACTGGTGGCCGGTCCGCTGCTGGCGGCGGCGGGCATCGCGGTGCCGGCCGGCCCGCTCAGCGCCGGCGGACTCGGCGCCGGCCACGTCGAGCTCGAGTGCTCACCGCAGGGCGGCGACGGGAGGCTCGCCGTCTCCGGCGCGCTTGCCGGGGTGCCCTACGGCCGCATCGCCCGGGCGGTGGTGGCACTGGCGCGGCAGACGCCGGGCGACGCCCTCCACGTCGTCCTCCTCGACCCCGCCGCCGCGACCCTGGAGCCGGGCGGCAACCTCGCCGGCGAGCTGCGCGACACCCTGCGCTGGGAGGCCGCCACCCCGCTCGCCGCCGCCGCCGCACCGCGCGGCGTCGACGCCGCCTGGCTGCTCCGCCGGGGCGCCCTGGCGCGCAGCCTGCAGCTCGCCGGCGCGGTCCGGCGCGTCGCCGAGATGGGCCTCGCCCACGCCACCGAGCGTGAGCAGTTCGGCCGCCCCCTGGCGCGGTTCCAGGTGATCCAGCACCAGCTCGCCGTCGTCGCCGAGGAGGCCTGCGCCGCCGCCGCCGCCGCCGAGGTGGCGGTGGAGCGCAGCGGCAGCGCGGTGGAGGAGTGGACGGTGGCCGCTGCCAAGGTGCGCTGCGGCCAGGCGGCCACCCGCTGCGCCGCCGCGGTGCACCAGGTGCACGGCGCCGTCGGCGTCACCCGCGAGCACCCGCTCCACCTCTTCACCATGCGGCTGTGGTCCTGGCGCGACGAGTGCGGCGACGAGTCGCTCTGGTCGATCCGCCTCGGCCGGCTCGCCGCCGCCGCCGGGGCCGGCGAGTTGTGGCCGATGCTGGCGGCAACATCGGCCTGAGTACCGACCAGTCGGTCCATACGGTTCAAGTGAACCGCGCGTGTGGTAGACGTTAAGAGGTGGCGGTGGGCTGCAACGTGCACCGTCCCGGCCACGTCATCCGCTCTCGATGAATCACCGCCGCCGCAACGCCATCGCCGCAGCCGCCTTCTGCGTCGTCACCGCGACCGGAGTCGCGTACACCGCCGGTTC
>CAZCJX010000295.1:0-2381 GCA_964499205.1 uncultured Actinomycetes bacterium
TGCTCGTCGGCGTGCCCGGGCGCAACGTGGCGGCGGCGCCGGCGCCGCGGGCCGGCGGGGCGATGCTGGCGGCGGCGCAGCGGCTCGACCCAGCACTAGGGAGCCTGCCCGCGGTGGGCATCGGTGCCGAGGTGCGGGCGGCCGAGCCGTCGCTCGGCGAGACCGAGGCGCGGGAGATGCTCCGCGACCTAGTCGGCGACCTCCGCGCCGCGGGGCTGCCGCCAGGTGCGCTCGGCGGGGCCCGCGTCGTGCTCGCCCGCGACCCGTCCAACCAGCAGGCCTCGCCCCAGCTCGCCCTGGAGCTGGCCGGCCCACCGCCGCGCGACTACCTGCTGGTCCGCGGCGACGGCCGCTGGCTGGTGGCAGCGGCGTTCCCCGCACCCACTCGGATACCATCCCGCCCGTGACCTCCCGGCTGCTTCGCGACCTCACCGGCCAGGTCGGCGAGCCGCAGGTGCTCGCCCGTCCCGCCGACGTCGCCGCCTACGCCTTCGACGCCTTCGGAGCCTCCGGCGAGCGCCACGTCCCCGACGCCGTGGTCTTCCCGGCGACCACCGAGGAGGTCGCCGGCGTCATCCAGGTGTGCGCCCACCACGGCGTCCCGGTGGTGCCGCGCGGCGCCGGCACGGGATACGCCGGCGGCGCCGTGCCGGTGCGCGGCGGGGTGGTGCTCAACCTCGCCAGGATGAACCGCATCCTCGGCATCGAGCCCGACGCCATGCGCATGCAGGTCGAGGCCGGCGCCATCACTGCCGCCATCCACCGCCGCGCCGGCCAGCACGGGCTCTACTACCCGCCCGACCCGGGCTCCTCCTCCACCTGCACCATCGGCGGCAACATCGCCTGCAACGCGGCCGGGCCGCACGCGCTGCGCTACGGCGTCACCGCCGACTACCTCGCCGGCGCCACCTGCGTGCTCGCCGACGGCCGCATCGTCCGTGTCGGTGAGGGCGCCGGCGGTGGCGACGACCTGCTCCGTCTGCTGCCCCAGTCCGAGGGAACCCTGGCGGTGGTCACCGAGGCGCTGCTCCGGCTGATCCCCGCCCCGGCGGCGCGCACCACCATCGCGGCCCACTTCGCCGGCATGGAGCAGGCGTCCAACGCGGTGGCGGCGATCGCCGCGGCGCAGCTGGTGCCGGCGGCCATCGAGTTCCTCGACCGCGCCGCCATGCGCGCGGTGGCGCGCACCGGCGTGTCGACCTTCCCGGACGACGCCGGTGCCCTGCTGCTCGTCGAGCTGGAGGGCGAGCAGGGCACGGTGACCGACGAGGCCCAGGCGGTGCACAGCGCCCTGATCGCCGCCGGCGCGCAGCACGTCGAGACGGCGGCGGACGCGGCGGATGCCAAGCGGCTGTGGGCGGCGCGCAAGGCGATCAGCGCGGCGGTGGCCACGGTGATAATCGGCAAGGTCAACGAGGACGTGGTCGTGCCGCGCGATCGCATCGCCGAGCTGGTGGCGCACACCGAGGTGCTCGGGGAGGAGCACGAGGTGCCGGTGGTGAACTTCGGGCATCTCGGCGACGGCAACCTGCACGCCACCTTCCTCATCGATCCGCGCCGGCGCGGGGATCGTGAGCGCGCCGAGGCGGCGGCGGCGGGGTTGTTCGAGATGGTGCTCGACATGGGCGGGTCGGTGACCGGCGAGCACGGTGTGGGGTATACGAAGCTGCCGTATCTGGAGCGGCAGATCGGCGCTGCGGGTGTGGAGTTGATGGGGCGCATCAAGGATGCGCTCGATCCGCGGGGGTTGTTGAATCCAGGAAAAAAGATTCCTGAGCCCGCCCGCCTCCCTGCCGCCGCTTCGGCCGAGGTGGCTACCGCCGTCGCAGCCCACGCGTAACCAGCACTCTCTCCCAGCACATGGGATTTGGGGAAGCCCCATGGGATTTGGGGAAGCCCCATGGGATTTGGGGAGGCCCATGGGATTTGGGGAGGCCCCATGGGATTTCGGGAAGCTCCATGGGATTTTCGGGGATCGGCTTTGCGCTACTCCGCTCCGCGCAGCGGTGACCGCGCGAAGCGGTTTTTCCTTAGTCCGCTCCGTGCAGCAGTGAGGTGGCGTAATCGGTGTGGGTGATGACGTTCGCGAGGTCGCGCGTGTCATCCTCCTCCGCCATCGCCGCTTCGTACACGAAGCTGTACACGTTCTGCAGCGTCCACTCACCGAAGCCGAGCTCGGCGAGGGCTGCGCGCAGGCGCGGGTCGGAGCGCCCCGCTTCGAGGGTCTCGGTCGCCGCCTGGTAGAGGGCGCGCAGGTTGCGCAGCTCGGCTTCGTACTCCTCGATCAGTGAGGCCTCGGCCTTGTCGGCCTTGAGCCGGGCCAGGGTCCGGCGGATCTCGTTGATCTCGAGCTGGTACTCGTCCACCGCTCAGTCGCTGGG
>CAZCJX010000296.1:0-2337 GCA_964499205.1 uncultured Actinomycetes bacterium
GCGCTGGCCCAACCCTTCGAGCGGGGACTGACATGAAGGCAGCCATCCAGTACGAGCACGGCCCCGCCGCCGTGGTGCGGGTCGAAGAGGTCCCCGACCCGACCTGCGGTCCCGGCGAGGTGCTCATCGGCGTGCGCGCCGCGGGCCTCAACCGCCTCGACGTGCTGCAGCGCCAGGGACCGCCGCTGCTGCCCAACTTCTCGCTGCCGCACATCGCCGGCATGGACGTCGCCGGCGAGGTGGTGGCGGTCGGCTTCGGCGTCGAGAACGTCAGCGTCGGCGACCGCGTGGTGGTCAACCCCGCGCTGCACTGCGGCACCTGCGACGTCTGCCTGAGCGGCGACGACGGCATGTGCATGGCCACCCGCGTGGTCGGCGGCAACAGTCCCGGCGGCTTCGCCGAGTGGTGCGTGGTGCCGGCGACGCACGTCTACCCGGTCCCGCACGGCGTCGACTACGCGCGCGCCGCCGCCATGCCCACCAATTACTCGACGGCCTGGCACGCCCTGGTGGTCACCGGGCGGCTGGCCATCGGCGAGACGGTGATGATCCACGGCGCCGGCAGCGGCGTCAGCCTGGCGGCGATCCAGATCGCCAAGCGGGCCGGCGCCCGCGTCGTCGCCACCTCGGGCAGCGACCGCAAGCTGGAGGTCGCCGAGCGGGTCGGTGCCGACGTGCTGGTCAACCACCGGCGCAGCGACCTGGTCGGCGAGGCGCGTGCCGCCACCGCCGGGCGCGGCGTCGACATGGTGCTCGACCACGTCGGTCCCGCCCTGTTCCAGCACTCGATCTTCTCCATCCGCCCGCACGGGCGGCTGGTCTTCTGCGGCACCACCACGGGCAACGAGGCGACCATCAACCTGCCCTTCACCTACCACTTCGGCATCTCGCTGCTCGGCGCCGACCCCTACCGCTACACCGAGTTCGAGCAGATGCTCAGCTACTGCTGGCAGTTCGAACCCGTGATCGACTCGGAGTACGAGCTGGGCAGCATCCAGGCTGCCATGGAGCGGATGGAGCGCGGCGAAAGCATCGGCAAGATCGTGGTGCGCCCGTGAGCATGGTGCCTCCGCTGCCGGCGCCGGCAGCCGCGCCGGTGAGCCCGCAGCCGGTGTGGTCGATCATCCAGGGCCACACCAGCTACTGGGTGACCCATGCCGCCGTGCAGCTGGGCGTCTTCGCAGCGCTCGACGGCCGCCAGCGCAGCGCCGCGCAGCTCGGCGAGACGCTGCCCGCCGCGACGCCGCAGCTGGAGGTGCTGCTCGACGCGCTGGTCGGCCTGCAGCTGCTCGACCGCAGCGGCGACGACTACATGCTGACGCCGGTGAGCGCCGGCTACCTGGTGCCCGGCGGCGAGCGCTACCTCGGCGACCTGGTGCTGCACTCCGGCGGGCGCCAGGACAACTGGCCACTCCTGGCCGGAACCGTCGCCTCCGGCGCGCCGGTGTTCCCCGTCGACGAGGACGTGCGCTTCTGGCGCGACATCGCCCAGGCCACCTTCTCGACGCAGCACGCGCTGGCCCGGCGCACCGCCGAGGTCGCCGGGCTGTGCGGCGACGCGCCGCTGCGCATCCTCGACGTCGGCGCCGGCGCGGCGCCGTGGGCGGTGGCGCTGCTGCAGGCGCTGCCCGACGCTACCGCGGTGGCCACCGACCTGCCCGAGGTGGCCGACCTGGCCGGCGAGTCGGCGATGCGCCACGGCGTGCTCGACCGCCTCGCCGTGCAGCCCGGTGACTACCGCACCGCGCTGTTCCCCTCGGGCAGCTTCGACGTCGTCGTGCTCGCCCACGTGGTGCGCACCGAGGGGGAGCGCGCCGCGCCGCGCCTGGTGCAGCGCGCCGCGGCGTGGCTGCGTCCCGGCGGCACCCTGCTGCTCGCCGACTACGTCGTCGACGACGAGCGGCGCAGCAATCTCACCGCGCTGCTGCTCGGCGTCACCATGATGGCCAACACCATCGCGGGGCGCACCTTCACCGAGAGCCGCCACCGGGAATGGCTCGCCGATGCGGGTTTCACCGGGGTCGAGCTGCTCCAGCCGCTGCCCAACGCGCAGGTCTTCCTGGCCCGCCGCGGAGGCGCCGCCGATGCCTGAGGTGCAGGATGTCGACGTGCTCATCGAGGGCGCGGTGGTGGTGACCATGAACCCGCGCCGCGAGGTGCTGCGCGACGGCGCGGTGGCGGTCAGCGGCGAGCGCATCGCCGCGGTGGGACGCGCCCGCGACGTGCGCGACACGGTGTCGGCGCGCGAGGTGGTCGACGGCAGCGGCTTCGTGGTCACGCCCGGCATGGTCAACACCCACATCCACATCACCGGCGAGCCGCTGACCCGCGGCTACG
>CAZCJX010000297.1:0-2313 GCA_964499205.1 uncultured Actinomycetes bacterium
AGGCGACGGTGGGGGCCAAGCAGCGGCTGTCGTCGCGGCTGGGGCCGGAGCAGCGCCGTCTGCTCGCTCTGGCCATGGCCGGCGACATGCTGCGCACCGCGACGCGCGCCGTCCTGCCGGCGCGCGTGGTGGTGGTGACCGGCGACGAGGACGTGGCCCAGCTGGCTGCCCGGCACGGCGTTGCCGTGGTGCGCGACAACGGCGCGGGACAGAGCGCCGCGGTGCGGCTGGGCGTCGCCTGGGCAGTGGAGCGGGGGCACAACGGAGTGGCAACCGTCGCCGCCGACTGCCCGCTCGCCGATCTCGCCGACGTGCGCGCCCTGGTCACCGCGGCGGGGCGTCCCGGACGCTACCTGCGCTGCGTGCCCGATGCTGCCGGAACTGGCACCAACGCAGCGGTGCTGCGGCCGATCGACTGCGACGTGTGGGGCTTCGGGCCGGCCTCGCTGGCACGGCATGCCGCGGCCGCGGAACGCTTCGACCTGCGCTTCTCGGTGCTCGACCTGCCCACCCTGCGCCCCGACTGCGACCGCCCCGAGGACCTCGACGCCATCCGCACCATGCGGGCGCCGGCGGCGACCTTCCACGTGCTGCGCCAGTTCGGCCTGCTCGACCGCAAGGAGGCGGGGTGACCGACGTCGAGGCCGGGCGGCCCGCCGCCGGTGTGTGGGCCGCCGGCGCTCTCTCGGTGATGCCCGTGCGCGGCATTCCGGAGGTGTCGCCGGGGGACGATCTCGCCGGCCTGGTGCTGCGCGGCCTGGCGTTCTCCGGGATTGCCCTGGCCGCGTGGGACGTCGTGGTGGTGACCCACAAGGTGGTGAGCAAGGCCGAGGGCGCCGTGGTCGACCTGGTCGGCGTCGTGCCGTCGCCGCGCGCCGTCGACATCGCCGCGCAGACCGACAACGACCCGCGGCTCGTCGAGGTGATCCTGGGGCAGTCGACGCGCGTGCTGTCCGCCCTGCCCGGTGTGCTGGTGTGCGAGACGGTGCACGGGCTGGTGTGCGCCAACGCGGGCGTCGACCGCAGCAACGTGGGCGGCGGCGAGGTGGTGACCGTGCTGCCCGTCGATGCCGATGCCTCCGCCTCGTCGCTGCGCGCCGCGTGGCTGCCGCTGTGCGCCGGCGGGCCGCTGGGGGTGGTGATCTGCGACACCTTCGGGCGTCCCTTCCGCGAAGCGGGGGTCAACGTCGCCATCGGCGTTGCCGGGATGCCGGCGATCACCGACTACCGCGGGCTGCCGGATACCGCGGGATATCTCATGCGGGCGTCGGCGCTGGCCACCGCGGACGAGGTCGCCTCGGCGGCCGAGCTGGTGATGGGCAAGACCGACGCCGTGCCCGTCGCGGTGGTGCGGGGGCTGCGCTGGGGCGGGGAGGGGGGCGATTGGAGTGCGGGCGCGGGCGGGCTGCAGCGCGACCCCGCGCGTGACGTGTTCCGCAGGTGACGCTCCGCTTCGAGCTCGGCTAGATTGGCGGCATGAGCGTGGGTCTGCAGGTCGAGGTGCTGCTCTTCGCCCGGTTGCGTGAGCTTGCGGGGACGTCGTCCGTCGGCGTCTCCGTGGAGGGCGGCGACGGGTCGGTGAGCGCGCGTGATGTCTGGAATGCGGCGTGCGAGGCCTGCCCGCGACTGGCCGGCGCGGACAGCGGGCTGCGTGTTGCCGTCAATCAGGCATACGCCGCCTGGGACTCGCCCGTTGCTGCCGGGGACACCGTCGCCTTCATCCCGCCTGTGGCAGGGGGATCGGGCTCGGGCTCCGGCACACCGGGCGTCCACGTCTGGCTCACCACTGACCCTCTCGACGCTCGTGTCGTGGAACAGCTCGTCCGCACCGATGAGGACGGCGCCATCTGCACCTTCACCGGCGTCGTCCGCAACCACGCCGAAGGCAACCCCGTCACCCACCTCGACTACGAGGCCTACGCCGGCATGGCCGAGGAGCGCATCCGCGCCATCGCCGAGGACGCCCTCGACCGCTTCGGCGCCACCGCCATCGCCGCCGTCCACCGCCTCGGCACCCTCCAGGTCGGCGAGGCCTCCGTCGTCGTCGCCGCCAGCGCCCACCATCGCGCCGCCGCCTTCGCCGCCTGCCAATACACCATGGACGCCCTGAAGGCCGACGCTCCCATCTGGAAGAAGGAGCACGGCCCGGAAGGCGCCGTCTGGGTCGACGAAACCAAGCGCGGGCACTGAGCCCCGCCATGTCCTCCCCGCCTCCCCTCTGCCTCAGGTCGGCGCGGGGCCGGTATTCTATGTCTCCGCGAGCGGGAGTAGCTCAGTTGGTAGAGCGCTAGCCTTCCAAGCTGGATGTCGCGA
>CAZCJX010000298.1:0-2312 GCA_964499205.1 uncultured Actinomycetes bacterium
GTCGAGGAGGAGCGCGTCCGCGAGCTGGTCGAGCGTGCCCGCGCCCAGGCGGAGCGCGAGCGCGAGCTCCAGGTCGAGCGCCGCGCCGCGCTGGAGTCGGCCGCCGAGGCGCTGCGCGCCCAGGAGGCGGCGATCGCCCAGGTCCAGCCCGAGTCGCGCGACGTGCAGCGCCGCCTCGTCGCCGCCCGCCAGGCACTCGACGCCGCCCAGCAGCGCACCCGCCTCGCCGAGCTGCGCCTGTTCACCACCGAGGGCGACGTGCTGGTCGCCCTGGCCAGGGGCAGCGCCGCCGTCGCCGCCGCCGACCGGGCCACCGTCGAGGTGGAGGAGGCGGCCGCCATCCTCGAGGACGCCGCCGCCCCGCTCGCCGAGTTGGAGAACACCGTCACCGCCCTCGAAGCCCAGCGCGCCGAGGTGGCCGTCGCCGCCGCCCGCGCCGCCGACGAGCAGGCCGCCGCCGAGCAGGAGGTCGCCGCCTGCCAGGCGAGGGTCGACGAGCTCACCGAGGTCGTTCGCGAAGCCGAGACGGGGGGCGAGGAGGAGGACGCCGCCGAGTGGGACGCCGCCGCCGCCGAGAAGGCGGAGCGGGAGATCACCCGCCTGGAGCGGCGCATCGCCGCCATGGGCCCGGTCAACGGCCTGGCGCCCGAGCAGCACAGCGCGCTCGCCGAGAAGGTCGGCCGGGTCCGCCACGACCGCGACGACCTGGCCGGCGCCTGCGAGGACCTGCGCGCCCTGGCCGACCACCTCGGCGTCGAGGTCGAGCGCCGCTTCGACGCCGTCTTCGGCGCCGTCGCCTACCACTTCCGAGCCATCTTCGAGGAGCTTTTCCCCGGCGGCCGGGCCACCCTGCGCCTGGAGACGCTGCCCGACCCCGAGCCCGAGCCCGAGGCTGCCGGCGCGGACGCCGAGGACGGCGGTGAGGCCGTCGTCGTCGCCCACCCCGCCGCCCGCAGACGCCGCCCCGCCGTGGCGGGCGTCGAGATCCTCGCCCAGCCCCCCGGCAAGCGCCTCCAGGCGCTCAGCCTGCTCAGCGGCGGCGAGCGCGCGCTGACGGCGCTGGCGGTGATCCTCGCCCTGCAGCAGGTCAACCCCAGCCCCTTCTACCTCTTCGACGAGGTCGACGCCCCGCTCGACGACGCCAACATCGGCCGCTTCACCCGCCTGCTGCGCCGCCTGTCCGCCGACCAGCAGTTCGTCGTGGTCACCCACAACCACGTGACCATGGCCGCCGCCGACGCGCTCTACGGGGTGACCATGCGCCGCGACGGCACCAGCGAGCTGATCAGCGTCCGCTTCGAGAAGGGCGGCCCGGTCCCTACTGAGCCGGCCCCCGTGGCCGCCGCCGTATAGCCGCGCGCGCACCGCGCCGCGCCGCAGCGGTCGGGCAACACCGATCGGCAAACTAGCGGGCGTGGCAGACCAGACCGAACAGCGCGCCCGCCGCGAGTCGTGGTGGCGGCGCATGTCGCGGCGCATGGACAAGGCGTCGCTCTCCTTCAGCGAGCAGGTGCGCGACGTGGTGCTGCTGCGCCGCGACCTCGACGAGTCGTTCTACGACGACCTGCTGGAGATCCTCATCGCCGCCGACGCGGGCATGGGCGTCGCCGAGCAGCTCGTCGACCGCCTGCGCGAACGCGTCCGCGACGAGCGCATCGCCGACGCTGAGCAGGCGCTGGCGGCGCTCAAGAGCGAGATGCTGCAGCTGCTCGACCGGCGCGACCGCACCCTGCACCTCGACGCGGTGCCGTCGGTGGTGCTGGTGGTGGGGGTCAACGGCAGCGGCAAGACGACCACGCTGGGCAAGTTCGCCCACCGCCTCCACGAGGACGGCCGCAGCGTCCTCCTCGCCGCCGCCGACACCTTCCGCGCCGCCGCCATCGACCAGCTGCGCCTGTGGGGCAACCGCGCCAACACCGACGTCGTCGCACACCAACCGGGCGCCGATCCCGGCGCCGTCGTCTACGACGCCATCCAGGCGGCGATCGCGCGGCGCGTCGACGTGGTGCTCGTCGACACCGCGGGGCGACTGCACACCAAGTCGCCGCTGATGGAGGAGATGAAGAAGGTCAAGCGCGTGGTGCAGCGGCTGATCCCCGAGGGGCCGCACGAGACGCTGCTGGTCCTCGAAGCACCCACGGGCATGAACGCCATCGCCCAGGCGCGCGCCTTCAACGAGGCGGTGCAGCTCACCGGCCTGGTGCTCACCAAGCTCGACGGCACCTCGCGCGGCGGCACGCTGCTGGCCATCGAGGAGGAGCTGGGAGTTCCGGTCAAGCTGGTGGGAATGGGGGAGGGGATCGACGACCTCA
>CAZCJX010000299.1:0-2311 GCA_964499205.1 uncultured Actinomycetes bacterium
TGCGGGCAACAACTCCGGAGGCGGCGAGGATGGCCTGCACCTGGGATGCGTCGAGGTGGCCGTTCTTGGCCGAGAAGGGGTCGATCGACGGGGGGATGACCGCCATGCGCGCCGGATCCAGGCCGTCCCAGGCGTAGGCGCGCCGGGTGAAGACGTAGGCATCGGCCTGGCTGACGTAGGGAAGCAGGAACGCCCAGGCCCTGCGGGCCAGCGGGTTGGGCATGTCGAGCCCGACGTGGCACCGCCACACCACTCGCACGCCGCAGGCACGCAGCGCGGGGATCAGTCCCGCGGTCTGGGGGTCGTGCAGCACCACCACGTCGCGTGTGTCGATGAGCGCGCACAGCTCCTCGGCGCGCGCCCGGGCCACCGCCTCGTACTGGGCACGCTCGCTGTCACCCAGCTCCGGCGAGTCGCCGGGGGAGCCGTGCAGGTGATTGTGGATGCGCTTGGTGACGCGGAAGAAGCCGTCGTCGCCCGACATAACCAGCCAGCGCGCGTCGACGCCGGCGCCGCGCACGTACGGCAGCAGCGTGGCCAGCATCTCGGCGACGCCGCCGCCCTTGGCGGTGGAGTTGACGTTCCAGACCCGGCGCCCCTCGAGCCGGCGGCGGGCGCGGTCACCGGCAGCGCGCGCGCTCGACCACTGCTCGGCGGTGAGCACGTCGGCGAAGCGGTCGGGGCGCAGCGCAACGATCGGCACGTCGACGAGCCCTGGCATCGTCAGTTCCCTCCTCGGTCCTGGCGGGCACGGAGTTCGTTGCCGGCGACGCTACACCAGGGTGGCGCCGCCGATGTCGATTCGTGCGGAGCCGCGTGCGCGTTGCGGGGCCCCCGCGCGGGAGCGCAGCCCTCAGTGCAGGGCGACGACCAGCGGTGCGATCGCCGCCGAGCCGCACACCGCGACGGGCTGCCCGCCGGTGGCCTTGCAGATCGCCGCGGTGATGTTGCCGGCGTCGCCGACGATGCTCTTGGTGACCGGGTCGCCGGCGTTGGCCAGCCTGCCGGCGATGTCCGCCCAGGACAGGTTGGCCAGCACCGCCGGGGTGAAGCCGCTGCTGCTCATCACGTAGCGGTTGGCCACGTCGAGCCAGGGGATGCCGCCAGACGCCGCCGCGGCGACGTAGGGCGGCGCGTCGTACCTGGCCAGCAGCGCCTTCTGCTCGTCGCTGGGCACCTGCAGCGGCTGGCCGGCGCGGTCGGCCGTCTCCACCGCGACGAAGTCGACGTACTGGCTGGTGTAGGTGCTGCGGTTGAAGGTGAAGGTGCTGGTGTTGGGGTAGGCGTCGCTGCTCGACGACTGGGTGAGGTAGAGATGCTGGAAGCTGCCGAAGCGGCTCAGCGCCACCACCATCGCCCAGCGCTGCGCGGCGCAGTAGGGGCAGTACTCGGCGCCCACGTAGAGGATCTCGGGGCGGCCGCTGCTCCCGGCCAGCGGAGTTGCGTCCTTGATTGGCACGAACGTGCTGGGCAGGCCGCCGTTGCCGACGGCGTCGACCACGCCGGGGTCGAGCTTGGTGACCGCGTCGATCAGGGTGCGGTTGTCCCTCGTGGTGGCCTGCGCGGCGGGTGTGCCGGTCGCCGAGTCCCTGTGCGCGTTGGCGACTCCGAGGAAGACCCCGACCACCACCAGCACAACGGTGACGGCGATGAGGAGCAACGGCCCGCGCCTGGTCAGCACGTGGTCACCTGGGTGGTGAGCTGCTGGACCACCGCCTGCGCGGCGACCAGCGACGTGGCGGTGATCTGCACCTGGGGCAGTGCGCCGGTCGGCACCAGCACGCCCACGGGGGGCAGCGCGGTCGAGTCGAAGGTGACGGTGGTGCCGCCCACCGGGGTGTAGGAGAGGCTGGTGGCCAGCAGGATGACCGGCCCGGTCAGCGTGGTGGTGGCGCTGGCCGGCGTGCTGTGCACCGCCTTCCAGTGCTGGGTCACCGCCGCGCTGGTGACGCAGGGGTCGGACTGCACCAGCCCGCTGAGCACCGCGCTGTCGGCCGTGAAGCGCAGCACCGTCAGGGTGACGCTGCCGGAGGCCACCGACGCGGTGCCGGTGAAGGCCAGGTTGGTGACCGCCATCGTCGTGGCCTCGACGGTGAACTCCCGCGAGCCCGGCGTCTGGGCCAGCAGCCTGGCGGCGGGAATGCTCTCCGCCCGCGCGTCGAGCCCGGTGGCCAGCAGCGCGAGCGCGCTGGCAGCCATCGCCAGGTGGCGGCGGGATCGCTGTCCGCCCTGCATGGTGTGGCCCGTTACCGCCGGAAGCGGCGGAAACGCCCCTCCCCCGCGGGCGCGGCCGGTTCGGGGGCGCGCTCCA
>CAZCJX010000300.1:0-2302 GCA_964499205.1 uncultured Actinomycetes bacterium
GTGGTCTGGGCCCACGACGGCAGCGACCTGGCGCCCGAGCACGGCTGGCCGCTGCGCGCCCTGGTGCCGCGCAAGTACTTCTGGAAGAGCGCCAAGTGGCTGGAGGGCATCGAGCTGGTCGCCGCCGACCAGCTCGGCTTCTGGGAGCGCAACGGGTACAACAACAGCGCCGACCCCTGGCGCGAGGAGCGGTACTGGTAGCCGGGTTGTCGCGCGCCTGTTTGGCGGGCGTGCGAGCTCGGTACGGTATGCTGTGGCTCACGGGGAGGCATGGATCGCACCCCGGTCCCGCCCACCCCTGGCCCATCCCCGCACACCAACTCTGAGGACGACCAATCCCATGATCAGCGTCTCCGAGGCCGCTCTCAAGCAGCTCACCGACCTCGTCAAGCAGGAATCCACCGAGGTCGGCCTGCGCGTCTTCGTGCAGCCCGGAGGCTGCTCCGGCTTCTCCTACGGGATGGGCCTCGACGAGAACCCGCCGCGGGTCGACGACGAGATCGTCGACATGCAGGGTCTCAAGGTGTACGTCGACAGCTTCTCGGCGCAGTACCTCGAGGGTGCCGAGATCGACTACGTCGACGCCCTGATGGGCGGCGGCTTCACCATCAACAACCCCAACGCCACCAAGACCTGCGGCTGCGGCCACAGCTTCCAGACCGCCGACGGCGCGGGCGAAGCGAGGTCCTGCGCGCACTGACGTGGTGCGCTGAGCAGGCGGGCGGGGGCGGGGCGGTCCGCGGGGGGTGATCGTCCACGAGCGGCTGTCCAACGCCGTCCTGCTGCTTGGTCTGGTCGGCGCCGTGTGGGCGTTCGAGAACGTGGTGCGCCGGCGGGTCAGCCCGGCACTGCGCGCCTACCTGCGGCTGACCTTCCTGGCCATCGTGGTACAGGCGCTGATCGGCGTGGGACTGCTGATCGCCGGCCGCCGGCCGGGGCAGGGACTGCACTGGTTCTACGGACCCGCGGTGCTGCTCAGCCTGCCGGTGGCGTGGTCGATGTCGGCGGGGCCTGGAGGCGAGCGACGCGAGGCGTGGGCGCTGTTCGCCGGGTCGCTGGCGGTGTTCCTGTTCTCTATCCGCGCCATCGGCACCGGCTGACGCGGATGGCCGCGCTGTGCGCGGGACCGGACGCTAGTATGCGAGGCGCGTGCAGCCCGGCAGCTGCGCCGGCGGCGATCGAGACGCATCCTGCGGGAGACACCAGCGCATGACGGGAGGCGGTCGGCCAGCCCCGCGGCCTCATGCCGAGGTCCGCGAGTCCACTGCGCCGCGCCTGGTCGCGCTGGCCGGCGGCGTCGGCGCCGCGCGCTTCCTGCGCGGCCTGGTGCGGTGTGTCGATCCGTCGTCGCTGACGGTGATCGTCAACACCGCCGACGACGTCGAGCGCCACGGCCTGTGGATCTCGCCCGACATCGACAGCGTCGTCTACACGCTCGCCGGACTGCACGACGAGGAGCGCGGCTGGGGCCTGCGCGACGAGACCTGGAACGGGCTGGCGTCGCTCGCCGCGCTGGGCGAGGACACCTGGTTCCAGCTCGGCGATCGCGACCTGGCGACGCACATCTGGCGCACCGCGCGGTGGCGCGCCGGCGCGCCGCTGTCGGCGATCACCGCGGCGCAGTGCGCGGCGCTCGGCGTGCCGCTGCGCGTGCTGCCGATGAGCGACGACGTGGTCACCACGCGGGTGACCTGCGAGGGGATGGGGGAGCTGCACTTCCAGGAGTACTTCGTGCGCGAGCAGTGCCGGCCGGCGATCGAGTCGGTGCGCTTCGCCGGTGTGTCGCGGGCGCGGCCGGCGCCGGGCGTTCTCGACGCGCTGGCGTCCGCCGACGCGGTGATCGTGTGCCCGTCCAACCCGGTGATCAGCATCGGGCCGGTGCTGGCGGTGCCGGGTGTGCGCGCGGCGGTTTCGGCGGTGCCGCGCTGCGTCGCGGTGACGCCCATCGTCGCCGGCGCGGCGCTGAAGGGTCCGGCGGCGGAGATGCTGCGCAACGCCGGCGTGGCGGTCAGCGCGGCGGGGGTTGCCGGCATGTACTCGGACTTCTGCGACACCATGGTGGTGGATCGCCGCGACGCTCCGGTCGCGGCGGAGGTGGAGGCGCTCGGGTTGCGGGCAGTCCTGGCCGAAACGGTGATGTCGACCCTCGACGACGCGGTGGCGCTGGCGCGGGTGGTGGTACGCTGCGCCCTGGGTGACGACCATCCGGCGGTGGCGGCGTGAGCGTCGCCCTGGTCATCCCGGTCAAGGCGACGGTGGGGGCCAAGCAGCGGCTGTCGTCGCGGCTGGGGCCGGAGCAGCG
>CAZCJX010000301.1:0-2301 GCA_964499205.1 uncultured Actinomycetes bacterium
CGGCGGCGTCGACGGGCACAGCGTGCTGGTCGGCTCGCCGCGCTGGATCGCCGACCAGGGCGTCGACCTGGGCGCCGCCGAGCCGCATGCCGAGCGCCTCGCCGCGCAGGCGCGCACCGCGGTGCTCGTCGCCGTCGACGGATGCCCCGCGCTGCTGCTGGGCATCGCCGACCCGCTGCGTCCCGCCGCGCGCGCCGGCGTGCAGCGGCTGCACGCCCTCGGCCTGCACGTGGTTCTGGCCACGGGTGACCGCAACGAGGCGGCCGCCGCGGTGGCCGCGGAGGCGGGGATCGACGAGTGGCACGCGCAGCTGCTGCCCGCCGAGAAGGCCGCGCTGGTCGCCAGCGTGCGCGAGCGGCGCGGCGCGGTGGCCATGGTCGGCGACGGCATCAACGACGCGCCCGCGCTGGCCGCCGCCGACACGGGGATCGCGGTGGGCAGCGGCACCGCGGTGGCCATGGCCGCGGCCGACATAACCCTGGTGCACGGCGACGTCGGCGCCGTCGCCGCCGCCATCGCGCTGAGCCGGGCCACGCTGCGCGTCATCCGCCAGAACCTGGCCTGGGCCTTCGGCTACAACCTGGTGCTGGTGCCCCTGGCCATGCTCGACATCATCCCGCCGGTGCTCGCCGCGCTGGCCATGGCGCTCAGCTCGGTCACCGTCGTCGCCAACGCACTGCGGCTGCGCCGCTTCGGCCGCGCCGCCGCGCACTGATCCTCGCGGCGACGCCGCCGACCGGTGTTGCATGCTGGCGGCCATGGCCTCCACCGCGCGCCGCGACGGACCCGACGCGGCCGTCGTCGGCGCCGGTCCCAACGGCCTCGCCGCCGCCATCGTGCTGGCCCGCGCCGGCCGTTCCGTCGCCCTCCACGAGGCGTGTGCCGAAGCCGGCGGCGGCATGCGCACCGCGGAGCTGACGCTGCCCGGCTTCCACCACGACGTCTGCTCCACAGCGCATCCGCTGGCGGTCGCCTCGCCGTTCTTCCGCACCATGCCGCTCGACCGCCACGGCGTCGAGTTCGTCCATCCCGCGGCGCCGCTGGCCCATCCCTTCGACGACGGTGACGCGCTTCTCCTCCACCGCTCCGTCGACGCCACCGCCGCGCAGATGGGCGCGCACGACGCGCGCGCCTACCGCACCCTCTTCACCCCGCTGGTGCGCGACGCCGAGGCACTGCTGCACGACCTGGTGGGCCCCATCCGCATCCCGCATCATCCCGTCGCCGGCGCGCGCTTCGGGCTGTCGGCGTTGCGCAGCGCGCGCGGGCTGGCGCGGTCGACCTTCGAGGAGGACCGCACCCGCACCTTCTTCGCCGGCCTCGCCGCGCACAGCATCATGCCGCTGGCCAAGCCGGCCACCGCCGCCTTCGGCCTGGTGCTGGGACTGCTCGGCCACGCCGTCGGCTGGCCCTTCGTGCGCGGCGGCTCGCAGCGTCTCGCCGACGCCATGGTCGCCGAGCTGCGCGCGCTCGGCGGCGAGCTGCACACCTCGCACCAGGTGACCGACGTCGACCAGCTGCACGCGCGCGCCGTGCTGCTCGACCTCACGCCCCGCCAGGTCCTCGGCGTCGCCGGCCGGCGGCTGCCCGAGCGCTACCGCCGCGCGCTCGGCCGCTACCGCTACGGCGAGGGCGTGTTCAAGCTCGACTGGGCGCTCGACGGGCCCATCCCCTGGCGCGACCCGCGCTGCCTGCTCGCGGGCACGGTGCACCTCGCCGGCAGCTTCGACGAGATCGTCGGCGGCGAGAGCATGGTGGGTCGCGGCGAGCACCCGGAACGACCCTTCGTGCTGCTCACCCAACCCACGGTGTGCGACCCGACGCGCGCACCGGCGGGCAAGCACGTCGCCTGGGCCTACTGCCACGTCCCCAACGGCTCGACGGTCGACATGACCGCCCGCATCGAGGCGCAGGTGGAACGCTTCGCGCCGGGGTTTCGCGACCGCATCCTCGCCCGCAGCGTGATGGCGCCCGCCGACCTCGAGCGCCACGACGCCAACCACGTCGGCGGCGACATCAACGGCGGCAGCCAGGACCTGGGCCAGCTGTTCACCCGCCCGGTGCGGCGCATCGTCCCCTACGCGACGCCCGACCGCGGCATCTACATCTGCTCGTCGTCGACGCCGCCGGGCGGCGGTGTGCACGGCCTCTGCGGCATGTTCGCCGCCGAGGTGGCGCTGCGCCGCGCCTTCGGCTGAGCTAGCCGGCGGCCAGCCCGCCGATCGGCGACGAGTCCAGCTCGCGCAGCAGCTCGGCGCAGTCGCGGTACACCGCCGCGGCGCCGGCCTCGCGCAGCTCGGC
>CAZCJX010000302.1:0-2289 GCA_964499205.1 uncultured Actinomycetes bacterium
AAGATGAAGGAGCTCGGCTTCTTCGGCTTCGCCATCAGCGAGGAGTGGGGCGGCGCCGGTCTCAACTACGAGACCTACGCCATGGTCTGCGAGGAGATCGCCCGCGGCTGGATGTCGATCACCGGCGTGATCAACACCCACTTCCTGGTCGCCTACCTCATCGAGAACTACGGCACCGACGAGCAGAAGCAGCGGTTTCTGCCAAAGCTGGCCACAGGCGAGTTCCACGGCGGCTACTCGATGAGCGAGCCCGGCTGCGGCTCCGACGTGCAGGCCATCCGCACCCGCGCGGTGCGCGACAACGGCGAGTACGTCATCAACGGCACCAAGATGTGGGCCACCAACGGCGAGCACGCCACGGTGGTGGCGACGCTGGTCAAGACCGATCCCGACGCGCAGCCCGCGCACAAGGGCATGAGCGTCATCCTCGCCGAGAAGAAGTACCCCGGCTTCAGCGCCAGCCGCAAGATCGAGAAGCTGGGCTACAAGGGCGTGGAGACCACCGAGCTGGTCTTCGAGAACAACCGCCAGCCGGCCGCCAACCTGCTCGGCGGCCAGGAGGGGCGCGGCTTCCAGCAGATGATGGCGGCCATCGAGGTGGGTCGCATCAACGTCGCGTCGCGCGGCGTCGGCGTCGCCCAGCGCGCCTTCGAGCTGGCCATCCAGTACGCGCAGGAGCGGGTCACCTTCGGCAAGCCGATCGCGCAGCACCAGGCGATCCAGTTCTACCTCGCCGAGATGGGCACCGCCATCGAGGCGGCGCGGCTGATGACGCTGATGGCGGCGCAGAAGAAGGACGCCGGCGAGCGCGCCGACATCGAGGCCGGCATGGCCAAGCTCTTCGCCACCGAGACCTGCTTCGACGTGGTCACCAAGGCGATGCGCATCCACGGCGGCTACGGGTTCTCCAAGGAGTACCTGGTCGAGCAGCTCTACCGCGACGCCCCGCTGCTGATCATCGGCGAGGGCACCAGCGAGATCCAGAAGATGATCATCGGCCGCGGGCTCATCGAGCGCTACAAGGCGAAGTAAGCGCTGCTGCCGCTGGAGATTCCCACCGTCGAGACGGCGCGGCTGCGGCTGCGCGGACTGCGGCCGGACGACATCCCGCTGATCACGCGCATGTACGCGGATCCCGACGTGGTGCGCTACCTCGGCAACGGGCAGGTGATGGACGCGCACGCCAGCTGGCGCTCCTGCGCCACCATCGTCGGCCACTGGGTGCTGCGCGGCTACGGGCAGTGGATCGCCGAGGAGAAGTCGACCGGCACCGCGCTGGGACGCATCGGCCTCTACCACCCGGAGGGCTGGCCGGGTCTCGAAGTGGGCTGGGCGCTGGCCCGTGAGAACTGGGGCAGGGGCTACGCCACCGAGGGAGGCGCCGCAGCGCTGCGCTACGCCTTCGACGTGGTCGGCACCGCGCGGGCGATCAGCCTCATCCAGCCGGACAACGCGGCGTCGATCCGGGTGGCCGAGAAGCTCGGCGGCAGCGTCGAGCAGACGGTGACGGTGGTCGGCAAGCAGGCGCTGGTGTATGCCTACAGCGCCCCTCCGCCGCCGGCCCGCTGACAGTCCGGTCAACACCGCCGGCCGAGCCCCACGGCTGACCTCCCCCCGTCGGTACCCTGGGAGCATGCCCACGTACTCCGGTGCCGTCCACACCGAGGTCGGGGAGAGCGCTCGCGTCGTGCAGCTTCCGCGGGCGCGGCGCCCGGGCGCGTTCTTCGACGTCGACCGCACCCTGCTGCGCGGCTCCTCGTTCCTCGCCCTCGCCGGGCCGATGCGCCGTGCCGGCCTGCTGTCGCGCCGGCGCCTGGTCGCCGCGGCGCTGCACCAGCTGCGCTTCACCCTGCGCGGCGCCTCACGGCAGCAGCTCGAAGAGGCGGCGCGCGCGGGGGCGCAGGCGGTCGCGGGCATCGACACCACGTTGCTGGAGGAGGTCACCGAGCAGGCCCTGCAGCGCGACCTCCTCCCGCGCATCTACCCCGGCGCCTGGGACGCCATCGCCGCGCACACCGCCGCGGCGGAACCGGTGTTCCTGGTGTCCTCCGCGCCGGTGGAGCTGGTCGAGCGGATCGCCGTCGCCATCGGCGCCGCCGACGTCGCCGCCACCGAGTCGGAGATCGTCGACGGCCGCTACACCGGGCGGCTGCACACCTACTGCTACGGCCCCGAGAAGTACCACGCCGTGCACCGCCTCGCCGAGCGCCACGGCATCGACCTGCAACGCTCCAGCGCCTACGCCGACAGCTTCGCCGACGCGCCGATGCTCGGCGCGGTGGGACACCC
>CAZCJX010000303.1:0-2281 GCA_964499205.1 uncultured Actinomycetes bacterium
CTGCAGATCACCGCGCGCCTCTCCCACCTGCACTCCGGCGCACGCACCCTCACCGGCCTTGCCACCGGCAATCCCAACCACAGTGCATCGTGGTGGCGCTGGTGGCACTCGCCCGTCGTCCGCCGCGCGCTACGGGGATGGCCGCTGCGCAGCGCGGGGCCGGCGACGTGATCGCGCCGGCCCGCGCCGCGTCAGGCTTCGAGGGACTCGGCGGTGCCGACCCCGGCGATGGACCCGACCATGTCGCCGTCGGCGAGCCGCATGATGATCACGCCGCGCGTCTGCCGGCCGCTGACGCGGACCTGCTCCAGCGGGATGCGGATCACCTGGCCCATGGTGCTGATCACCATCAGCTCCTCGCTGAGGTCCTCGATGACGCGCATGCCCACGATCTGCCCGATCTTGGGAATCGCCGTCTGGTCCACGGTGTAGACGCCCTGGATGTTGCGGCTCTTGATCGGGTAGTCGGTCATCGGGGTCAGCTTGCCGAAGCCGTGCTGGGTCACCACCAGCACCCAGCCGTTGGGATTGACAATGTCGAAGCCGGCCACCTCGTCGCCCTTGCGCAGCCGGATGGCGCCGACGCCCATGGTGTCGCGACCCATGGGACGCACCTCCTTCTCCGAGAAGCGCGATCCCTTGCCCTCGCGGGTGACCACCAGCAGCTCGTCGTGTCCCGACGACTCGTGGACCCAGTTGAGCTCGTCCTTGTCCTGCAGGTTGATGGCGATCAGGCCGTTGCGCCGCACCGACGCGTACGCCGAGGCGGGCGTCTTCTTGATCATGCCGTCCTTGGTGACCATCACCAGGTACTTGTCCTCGCTGAACTCGGCGATGGAGATCAGCGCGGTCACCTTCTCACCGGGATGGTCGATGTCGATGAGCGCCTGCACCGGGATGCCCTTGGCCTGGCGCTTGACGTCGGGAATCTCGTGGGTGCGCAGGCGGAAGACGCGACCGCGGTTGGTGAAGAAGAGCATGTCGGTGTGCGTGTCGGCCGTCGTCGAGTGGACCACGTAGTCCTCATCGGTCGACCGGCGCGCGCCGACCACGCCCTTGCCGCCGCGATGCTGCATGCGATACGCGTCGAGCGGAATGCGCTTGATGTAGCCGCGCGCCGTCAGCGTCACGAAGACGTGCTCGCGCGGGATGAGGTCCTCCTCGTTGAGCTCGACGTCGCCGAGGCGGATCTCGGTGCGCCGGTCGTCGCCGAACTTCTTGGCCAGGGCGGCCAGCTCGTCCTTGACGATGGCGTCGACCTTGCGCGTGTCGGCGAGGATGTCCTCCAGCCGCGCGATGGTCTTGATCAGCTCCTCGTACTCGCCGCGGATCTTGTCCGCCTCCAGGCGGGTCAGGCGGCCGAGGCGGAGGTCGACGATCGCCTTGGACTGGCGCTCGCTCAGCTCGAAGCGCGCTTCCAGGTTCTTCTGCGCCGTCGCCTCGTCGGACGCGGCGCGGATGATGGCGATCACCTCGTCGAGGTAGCCCAGCGCCTTCATCAGGCCTTCGAGGATGTGGGCCCGCTCCTTGGCACGCTCCAGCTCGTAGCGCGTGCGCCGGGTGACCACGCTGCGGCGGTAGTCGATGTAGTGCTGCAGCAGCGCCTTGAGCCCCAGCACCTGCGGGCGCCCGTCGACCAGAGCCAGCATGATGGCGCCGAAGGTGTTCTGCAGTTGGGTGTGCTTGTAGAGGTTGTTGAGAACTGTGTGCGGCCGCGCCGTGGACTTCAGCTCGATGACAATGCGCGTCGCCTCGGTGCGCCCCGACTCGTCGCGCAGGTCGTGGATGCCCTCGATCTTGCGCTCGTTGACCAGCTCGGCGATGGTCGCCATCAGCCGCGACTTGTTGACCTGATAGGGCAGCTCGCGGACGATGATCTGCTCGCGCCCCTGCTTCGACTCCTCGAACTCCACCTGCGCACGCATCACGATGCGGCCGTGCCCGGTGCCGTACACGGTGGCGATGTCGCGACCGTAGATGATGCCGCCGGTGGGGAAGTCGGGCCCGCGCACGTGCTTCATCAGCTCTTCGAGCGTGGTCTCGGGATCGTCGATCAGGGCGATCAGCCCGTTGCACACCTCGCGCAGGTTGTGCGGCGGGATGTTGGTCGCCATGCCGACGGCGATGCCGCTGGCCCCGTTGACCAGCAGGTTGGGCAGCAGCGCCGGCAGGACCGACGGCTCCTTGGTCGTCGACGAGAAGTTGTCGACAAAGTCGACCGTATCCTTGTCGATGTCCTCGGTGAGCTGCATCGCCACCGGCGACATCCGCGCCTCGGTGT
>CAZCJX010000304.1:0-2218 GCA_964499205.1 uncultured Actinomycetes bacterium
GCTGCTTCAGCGCCTCGAACACCTCGGTGTCCTTGGGGTTGCTGCCCGGCCAGCCGGCCTCGACGTAGTCGACGCCGAGGGCGTCGAGGCGATGGGCGATCTTCAGCTTGTCGGTGGCCGAGAACGACACGCCGGGACCCTGCGCGCCGTCGCGCAGCGTCGTGTCGTACACGATGACCTTGTCGGACACGAGATCTGCTCCTTAAACGAAAAACAGCAGAGGCGAAACCTCTGCTGGAGCCAGCCCGGTGTGGGACGCGCCGCTACGCGGTGAGATGCGCCGCCAGCCTCCGGGCTGGCGGGATAATCGCGATCGGGCAACCGCGCGGATGCGTCACGGCGCGTCATGGTAGCAGCGGCCCGGTGGGCTGGCAACCGCTTGCCATCGTCTCGGCACGCGCGGATACTCGCTGTCACCGGTTCAGGGGCCACAATTCGCAACCGGCGTTGAGGGCAGCGTTATGGCAAGTGCAAGCGTGGGCATGGTGCGCAAGAGCCTCGACACCCCCGACGAGACCAGGAGCTTCGGACACGGCCGCGTCGAGCTGGTCCAGCTGGAGGGCGGCCCCGTCGGCCGGGCCATCTTCGAGCCGGGCTGGCGCTGGTCGCAGGACGTCAAGCCGATCGCCAAGACGGACAGCTGCCAGGCCTCGCATGTCGCCTACGTGGTCTCCGGCCGCATGGTGGTGCGCAGCGACCGCGGCGAGGAGATCGAGTACGGGCCCGGCGACATCATGGTCGTCCCGCCGGGGCACGACGCCTGGGTGGTCGGCAACGAGAACTGCGTCTCGGTCGACTGGTCGGGCATGGGCAACTACGCCAAGGCCTAGTCACCCCGACGTCTGCCGCACGCCGGCGAGCCGGGGCTTCTGCGCCCGCGGCCGGCGGCACTATGCTGGCCCGCGGAGGTAGCGGCCATGGCAGTCGACGTGCGGCAGATGTTCGAGCAGGCGCGCCAGGTGATGTCGCGCCAGGTCTACAGCGAGCCCTACGAGCGCGACGGGGTCACCGTGATCCTCGCCTCGCGCCAGCAGGGCGGAGGCGGCGGGGGAGCGGGGGAGGGGCAGAGCACCGACCCGTCGTCGGGCGCTCGGGGGGCGGGCACCGGCAGCGGCTGGGGCGGCGGCTTCGGCATGAACGCCAGGCCGGTGGGCGCCTTCGTGATCAGCCGCGGCGACGTCCGCTTCGTCCCCGCCCTCGACGTCAACCGGGTGGTCGTCGGCGGGCAGCTGGTCGCCCTGGCCATGCTGCTCACCGTGCGGGCGATCGTCCGCGCCCGGGCCAGACGCCACCGCTGACCGCTGACCGCGGCCGAGCCGAGACGGGATTCACCGGCTGATCCGTTCCTTCTGTTAACGAGTGGCGCGCTCGTCCGTTGGAGAGGGGTGGGACCGGTGCGACCGGTCGTGCAGGAAGGGGTCCGCAATTGGCGACGACGGATCGGTCGAGCGGCAGGGGCGCGGCGGCGCCGCCCTTCGATCGCGTCTACGAGCAGCACCGGCGTCGCGTCTTCGCCATCTGCCTCAACTCCCTGGGCAACGCCGACGACGCCGAGGACGCCACCCAGGAGACCTTCGCCAAGGCGGCCCCGCACCTCGCCGGCTTGGAGGGCAACGTCGGCGCCTACCTCACCGTGGTGGCCCGCAACGTCTGCTGCGACGAGGTGCGCCGCCGCTCGCTGCAGCGCCGCGCCGCCAACGAGCTGGGCCGGCGCGGGGGGCGGGAGGAGATCGAGGCGCGGGCGGTCGACCGCTCCATCCTCAGCCGCCTGCTGCCCCGGCTGACCCGCGGTGAGCGCGAGCTCCTGCTGCACAGCTTCGCCGGGTACTCGTACGACGAGATCGCCGACCGCACCGGCTCGCCGGTGGGGACGGTGCGGGTCAGGCTGGCCCGGGCGCGCAAGCGGGCCCGCGGGCTGGCCGGCGGTGTGGCGGCGCTGCTGCTGCTGCCGGCGTGGCGTCTGCTGGTGCGCGCCGCACGGCAGGCGGGACAGGCGCCCAGCGCCCTGATGTCGGCGGCCGACCAGGCGGGGCTGGTGTCGGGCGCGGTGGTCACCGGGGTGATCGCGGCGATGGTGGCCGGTGGGATCGGGGGATCCGCCGGCGGAGGGTTCGAGCCTGCCGCCGTACGCAGTGGCACCGCCCCGGCGGGTTCCGCGGCACCCGCCGCGCAGGTGCCTGCCGGCGGCGGGTCGGCGTCGGCGGGCGGCGCAGCGGGG
>CAZCJX010000305.1:0-2217 GCA_964499205.1 uncultured Actinomycetes bacterium
TCTGGAAGGCGCGGTCGCCCTGGGAGAGCTCGCCGGCGCTGAACAGGGCTTCGAGCACATGCCCGTCGTGGAGCAGCAGCACGCCGGCGAAGTCGGCGCCGTCGAGGCGGACGTAGCCGGTGTGCTTGTCGGCGTCCAGGGTGCGCAGCAGCTTGGGGAAGTCGACGAAGGCGCTCTTGAGGCCTTCGTAGATCGGCTTGCCCGAGGGCAGCGGGTAGAGGTCGGTGAGCGGCGTGGCGTCGGGGTTGCCGTAGATGGGCGCCTCGGCGGCGGGCGCGCCGGCGATGACGGTCTCAGTCACTGCGTTCTCCCTGTCGGCTCCCGACGGTGCGGTCCAGGCCGAGGACGGTTCCTCGTATTCCTCGCTCCCGCCCGTCGCAGACTCGACGGCAACCGGCTCGGGCTCCGGCTCGCGGTGCTCCACATTCTCGTCGACGGCCGCCGGCGCGCTGCCGTTGCTCTCGGCGTGCGACGCGTGGCGCCGCTCGGCCTCCTGCAGCAGCTCGCTGGTGGCCGCCTTGATGGTCTCCTCGGCGGGCAGCTTGGCCCGGGGGTCGAAGGTGAAGTTGCCGTCGGTCCAGCCCAGGGCGTTGACCACCGCCTCCTCGCCCTGGCCGAGATCGCCGGTGGCGTGGAAGAGGTGGCCGAACAGGAAGTACAGCGAGCACTGCTCGCCGCCCTGCTGCAGCGAGAGCGTTCCGGTGGCACGCTCCGACTGCATCGCCTCGAGCAGCGAAGCCAGGTTGGTTTGCGCCAACGAGCCCTGGGTCTGCACTCCGTCACTCCTGACAGGCGTCGGGGAAATCTCTCGAATCCACTGAAGGTCGGGTGGCCGCCCCCCACCGTGGTCCCTCGACAGGCCCGTATAGTAGCAACACAAACCTCGACGCGCAGTCGGAGCGAGTCCAGCCACTGTTGCCCTCCACCACGACGCAGACGTCCCCTGGCGCGTCCGACAGCCCGCAGCGCTGGGACGAGCGCCTGCTCGCCTGGCCGCGGGCCCACCTGCTGCAGTCGTGGGGGTGGGGTGAGCTGCAGGCTGGGGCGGGGTGGACGGTCGAGCGGCTGACGGTGCGCCTCGGCGCCGATGGCGACCTCCCGGTCACCGTGCTCTGCGGCGGCTCCGGCGTGCCCGGCCTGCCGCCGCGGCTCTACGTCCCCAAGGGACCGGCGATCGCGGCTGCCGACCCCGACGCCTGGCCGGCCGTCCTCGCCGAGCTCGACGCGCTGGCCGACCGGCTGCACGCCGTGGCTGTCACCGTCGAGCCGCCCGCCTGGTACGACGAGCGCGGCGCGCTGCAGGCGCTGCTCCCCGGCTGGCATCCCGCGGCCACGGTGCAGCCCGAGCACACCGCCATCGTCGACCTCAGCGGCGGCGAGGAGGCGGTGCTGGCCCGGATGAAGCCCAAGGGTCGCTACAACATCCGCCTCGCCGAGAAGAAAGGTGTGCGCGTCCGCACCCCGGAGGACCCGGCCGAGGCCGCCGCGGAGATGGCCCGCCTCTGCGCCGCCACCGCCCGCCGCCAGGGCATCAACCTCCCCGGCGCCGCCTACTTCCGCCGCGCCCTCGACTGCGTCCCCACCGCGCGCGTCCACCTCGCCGAGGTCGAGGGCGAGGCGGTGTCGGCGGTGCTGGTGGCCCACTTCGCCGGCGAGATGATCTACCTCTACGGCGGCTCGGAGACCGCCCACCGCGAGAAGCAGCCCTCCTCGCTGCTCCACGTCCACGTCATCCGCGAGGCGATCGCCGCCGGCTGCGACCGCTACGACCTCTGGGGACTGCCCCCCAGCGACGACCCCGCCCACCCCTGGCACGGGCTGCGCCAGTTCAAGCTGCAGCTGGGTGGCGTCGAGCGCAGCACCGCGGGAGCCTTCGAGCGCATCCACCGCCCGCTGGCGGCGCGCACCGTCGCCGCCGCCAACGCCGCCCGGCGCACCGCCCGGCGCGCCCGGCGCCGAGTTGGATTCATAGACAGAGGTGTTGCCGTAGAATCGCCGCGCACAGCGCACCCCTCGGGAGACACGTGAACGGACAGCGCAAGGTTCTGGTCATCGACGACGAGGCGATGATCCGCAAGACGGTCCGCCTCGCCTGCGAGAAGGAGGGGTACGCGGTCCAGGAAGCGGAGAACGGCACCGACGCTCTGGCCAAAGTCGACAGTTTCCGGCCGGACATCATCCTGCTCGACCTGATGCTGCCCGACATCAGCGGCTTCG
>CAZCJX010000306.1:0-2217 GCA_964499205.1 uncultured Actinomycetes bacterium
GCGCGCAGCCGTTGCGGGAGCAGCCCGGCGGTGAGGAACGCGGTCAGTGCGGTCGCGGGACGCAGGGCGCGCCTGGGCAGCGGCGGCCGCAGCACCACGCGCGCAGCGTCACGCGACGCCGCGACCGGATGCAGGCGGGCCATCTCGGCGTCGACGTAGCTGCGCAGGTCGCGCGCGTCGTCCCAGGTGTGGGTGAGGGGCACGCCGACCAGCGGTGCGACGGCGCGCCACTCGCGCACGAAGGCGTCGGCGTCGCCCGGCGGCAGGGCGCCGACCATGGCGGTGTAGGTGGCCAGCATCGACTCCACGATGGTGGCCAGCACCCAGCGCGACAGGCCGGGATCGCTGGCGCTGTACGGCGTTCCCCCGGGCATCTCGGGGGGTGCCGCGTTGCTCTCGGCGAGGTTGCCGCGCACCGCGGCGTGCGCGCGCATCACCGTGCGCGACGCGGTGCGGGCCTCCGCCTTGGTGCCAAAGGTGACCGCAACCAGCCAGCGCACGGTGCGCACCAGGCGGCCGAAGGGGTCGTGCTGGTAGCCGCTGTGGTCGACCACGCCCTGGGCCACCAGCGGGTTGGCCACCTGCATCAGCAGGGCGCGCCCGCCGCCGACCAGCAGGAACGGCTCGCGGGCCAGCCGCCAGGTCACCGACCCGGGGCCGAAGAGCCCGGCGTCGGGCGCGTCATCGGCGAGCAGCGGGGCGACGTCCTGGCCCGGGCGGGGCCCGACCATCACCGCCATCAGCTCGCCGAGCGGCGCCCAGGGGGACTGCTGTGGCGGCGCGGCCATGGCGTGGAGGGTAACCCGGGTTCGCTAGAGTCCTGCCGCAGCATGGCCGCTCCCGTCATCGTCACCGACGCCACCTTCCGGACCGAGGTCATCGAGTCCGACCGTCCCGTCCTCGTCTTCTTCTGGGCGGAGTGGAACTCCACCTGCAAGGCGCAGGCCCCCAGCATCCGCGTCCTCGCCGAGGAGGACGCCGCCACCCTCAAGGTGGCCAAGCTCGACGTCGACGCCAACCCGGTGACCCCGTCGATGTTCGGCGTCTCCATGGTGCCCCAGCTGATGCTCTTCCGCGGCGGGCAGGCGCTCTTCCGCATCGTCGGCTACCGGCGCCTCGACGTCCTCCGCGCCGAGATCGAAGCCGCCCTCGTCGGCGTCTGAGGATCTTTTCTCCTGCGCCCGCAGGGCGCACCAGGCTGCGTCGCCGGCGCTGACGGCTCGGCGCCTTGAGTGCCCAGGCTGGCCGTGGCGCCCCGCCTGCTATTCTGTCCAGGCTTTGCCCTTGACACCCACGTCGCTCCGCACCGCCGACCCCACCGAGCAGGTCGCCCACCAGCAGCACCTCCTCGACGTCTACGGCGCCCTGCTCACCGAGCACCAGCGCGAGGCCTGCCGCCTCCACCTCGACGAGGACTGGTCCTTCGCCGAGCTCGCCGAGACCTTCGGCTGCAGCCGCAGCGCCGCCCACGACCTGGTCCGCCGCGCCCTGGTGCAGCTGGAGCACTACGAATCCCGCCTCGGCCACGCCGCCGAGCTGGCCCGCCGCGACGCTGTCGAGGAGGAGCTGCGCGCCCGCATCGCGCAGCTGGAGCGCTAGCCCCATGTTCGACTCCCTCTCCGACCGCCTGGCCGACATCTTCGCCTCGCTGAGCGGCAAGGGCCGCCTCAGCAAGGACGAGGTCGAGCTCGGCCTGCGCGAGGTGCGCATGGCCCTGCTCGAGGCCGACGTCAACTTCAAGGTCGCCCGCGCCTTCGTGGAGCGCATCCGCGAGCGCGCCGTCGGCGCGGAGGTGCTCGAGTCGCTGACGCCTGGCCAGCAGATGGTCAAGATCGTCGACGAGGAGCTGGTCGCGCTGCTGGGCGGCGAGCAGCGCAAGATCCAGTACCAGTCGCAGCCGCCGACGGTGATCATGCTGGTCGGCCTGCAGGGCTCCGGCAAGACCACCACCGCCGCCAAGCTGGCGCTCGCGGTGCGGCGCGAGGGGCATCGCCCGATGCTGGTCGCCGCCGACATCTACCGTCCCGCCGCCGCGCAGCAGCTCGAGAAGCTGGGCAAGGACAACCAGATTCCCGTGCACATGCCCGGCAACGACAGGCCGCCGGACATCTGCCGCAAGGGAGTTGAGGAAGCAAAGCGCCTCAACTGCGACGTGGTCATCCTCGACACCGCCGGCCGCCTGCAGATCGACCAGCGCATGCTCGACGAGCTCAAGGA
>CAZCJX010000307.1:0-2211 GCA_964499205.1 uncultured Actinomycetes bacterium
CGCCCCAACGTCGACACCGACCAGATCATCCCCAAGCAGTTCCTCAAGCGCATCGAGCGCACCGGCTACGGCCCGTTCCTCTTCTACGACTGGCGCTTCGAGGAGGACGGCGTCACCGAGCGCCCCGGCTTCGAGCTGAACCGGGAACCCTGGCGCGGCGCCCCGGTGCTGATCGCCGGGCGCAACTTCGGCAGCGGCTCCTCGCGCGAGCACGCTGTGTGGGCGCTGCAGGACTACGGCATCCGCGCCGTCATCGCCCCCTCGTTTTCGGACATCTTCTACAACAACTCGCTGAAGGGCGGCCTGCTGCCCATCCGCCTCCCCGAGGCGGTGGTCGACCGCTGGCTCGACGTCGCCCAGGAGCAGCCGGGGCTGCCGGCCACCGTCGACCTGGACAGCTGCACGGTCACCTTCAACGGCGAGACGCAGCACTTCGACATCGACGCCGAGTCGCGCCACCGCCTGCTCGAAGGCCTCGACGACATCTCGCTGACCCTGGCGCACGACGCCGACATCACGGCCTACGAGCAGCGCCGCCCGGACTTCATGCCGGTGACCACCGCGTTCTAGCCCGCGGTCACCCCGGCGACCAGGGCCACCACCGCCGCGGCCACGGCGACCAGCACCGCCAGCCAGCGCAGCACGCGCACCCGGTCGCTGCTGGCCCGCCCCGCGCGCAGGCGGCCGACCAGCAGCGAGAGCAGCGCCGCGAAGGCCAGCGTGGCGGCCGCCGCCGACGGGGCCCAGGCGGGATGCACCGGGCGCGGCCGCAGGGCGAGGGCGATCACCGCCTGCACCAGCGCGGCGACGGCGGCGGCCAGGGCCACCAGGGTGACGGGCAGCTCGACCTGGGCCGGGCCGGAGGGGCGGCGCACCCGGGCATGGTAGGGGAGGGGACAGGGTGTGCTGCCGACCCCCCGCCCGCCTCCGTACCATGCCGCCTCGATGACAGCGCGAAGCAGCGCCGTGCTGTGGGTGCCGCCCGGCACCACGCCCGAGCATCTCGCCGGCATGCCTTCGGGCGTGACCGTCCGGGAGATCCCAGTCGACGGTGACCTGCCCGCTTCCCTGGGTCCCGCCGACATGCTGGTGCCCCACGTGCGGCGCACCCGGCTGCGCGAGGTGCTCCCCCGGCTCGACGGGCTGCGCGTCATCCAGACGCTCAGCGCCGGCGTCGACTTCATCGACGGCATGGTCCCCGACGGCGTCGTCCTCTGCGACGCCGCCGGGGTGCACGACATCGGGGTCTCGGAGTGGGTGCTGGCCGCCATCCTGGCCATGCAGCGCGAGCTGCCGCTCTACGTGCGCCAGCAGGGCCGCGCCGAGTGGAAGGGCGCGCCGGCGCTGGCCCGCGAGCTCGACCGGGCCCAGGTGCTGATCGTCGGCCACGGGTCGATCGGCCGCGCCGTCGCGGCGCGCCTGCGGCCCTTCGGCGCCAGGGTGGCCGGCATCGCCCGCACCCCGCGCCAGGGCGACGGGGTGCACGGCCTCGACCAGCTCGACGCGCTGCTGCCCGAGGCCGACGTGGTCGTCGTGCTGCTGCCACTCACGGCCGAAACCCGCGGCCTGGTCGACGCGCGCTTCCTGGCGCGCATGAAGGACGGCGCGCTGCTGGTCAACGCCGGCCGCGGCGCCGTCGCCGACACCCAGGCGATCACCGACGCCGTGCTCGCCGGGCGCATCCGCGCCGCCCTCGACGTGGTCGACCCCGAGCCGCTGCCCGCCGACCATCCCCTCTGGTCGGCGCCCGGCGTGCTGATCACCCCGCACGTCGCCGGCACCTCGGAGCACTTCATCGAGCGCGCTTGGGCGCTGGTCGCCGACCAGCTGCGCCGCTACATGGCCGGCGAGCCGCTGCGCAACGTGGTCACCGCCGGGTACTGAGCGCGCCGGCCCCGGCGCCCGGTAAGGTGATGCGTCTGCCAGCGCCCGCCGCCACCTTCACCTCGGAGCCTCGCCCGCCCATGGACCCCCGCCATCGCAGCAGCCGCCTCCTCGACGGACCCTCGCGCGCCGCGGCGCGCGCCATGCTCAAGGGGACCGGCTACAGCGACGAGGACCTGCGCCGTCCCATCGTCGGCATCGCCAACACCTGGATCGAGACGATGCCCTGCAACCTCTCGCTGCGCGCGCTCGCCGAGCACGTCAAGCGCGGGGTGCGCGCCGCGGGGGCGACGCCGATGGAGTTCAACACCATCGCCATCAGCGACG
>CAZCJX010000308.1:0-2193 GCA_964499205.1 uncultured Actinomycetes bacterium
CTGGGCACGCGCCAGCAGGTGCTGGAGAAGGGCGTCGCCGCCGTCGAGTACGCGCGCCAGTTCTGCGACCACGTCGAGTACTCGCCGGAGGACGCCGGCCGCGCCGACCGCGACTACCTCTACGAGACCGTCGAGGCGATGATCGAGGCCGGCGCCACGGTGATCAACATCCCCGACACCACCGGCTACACGCTCCCCTGGGAGTTCGGCGGACTGATCGGCGACCTGATGCGCCACGTCCGCAACGTCGGCAACGCCATCATCAGCGTGCACTGCCACAACGACCTCGGCCTCGCCGTGGCCAACAGCCTGGCCGCCATCGAGGCCGGCGCGCGCCGCGTCGAGTGCACCGTCAACGGCATCGGCGAGCGCGCCGGCAACGCCTCGCTGGAAGAGCTGGTGATGATCCTGCGCACGCGCGAGAAGCTGCTCGGCCTGAAGACGGGCGTCGACACGCGCCTGCTGGCGCCGACCTCGCGGCTCATCGAGGCGCGCACCGGCATGCACGTGCAGGCGAACAAGGCGATCGTCGGCGCCAACGCCTTCGCCCACGCCAGCGGCATCCACCAGGACGGCGTGCTCAAGGACAAGTTGACCTACGAGATCATGCGTCCCGAGGACGTGGGCGTCGCCGACACCCGCATCGTGCTCTCGCCGCGCAGCGGGCGGCACGCCTTCCGCCACCGCCTCAAGGAGCTCGGCTACGAGCTGGAGGACGCCGCCTTCATGCGCGCCTGGGAGGCCTTCTTGGTGCTCGCCGACAAGAAGAAGGAGGTCACCGACCGCGACCTGCAGTCGCTGGTGGCCGACGAGGCGCGCGCCGTCCCCGAGCGCTTCAGCCTCGACCTGGTTCAGGTCATCTGTGGCACCAGCGGGCGGCCCATGGCCACCGTGCGCGTGCGCGACGCGCAGCGCGACGACGTTCTCGAGGACGCCGCGGTCGGCGACGGCCCGGTCGACGCGGTGTGCAAGGCGATCGCCCGGCTGGTCGACGTGGCCAACGAGCTGGTCGACTTCAGCGTGCGCGCGGTGACCGGAGGGATCGACGCCATGGGGGAGGCGAGCGTGCGCGTGCGCAGCGGTGAGGGGCAGATCTACAGCGGGCACGGCGCGGACACCGACATCATCGTTGCCAGTGCCAAGGCGTACTGCAATGCGCTGAACAAGGTGGCGGCGGAGCAGCCCGCCGTCTCGCTACCCGCGGGCAGCGGCGTCTAACCAGTTCCGACTCATAGAGAAATTTTTGTGACGCGCACTCATTCCCTGGCAGTCCTCCCCGGCGACGGCGTCGGCCCTGAGGTCGTCGCCGCTGCCCTCACCGTGCTCGACGAAACCGGCGCGCGCTTCGGCTTCGAGGTGCGGCGCACCGAGCACCTCATCGGCGGCGCCGCCATCGACGCCACCGGCAGCGCCCTGCCCGACGGCGTCCTGGACGCCTGCCGCGCCGCCGACGCCGTGCTGCTCGGCGCGGTCGGCGGCCCCAGGTGGGACGACCCGCGCGCCGCGGTGCGCCCCGAGCAGGGCCTGCTCGGCCTGCGCAAGGGCCTCGGTGTCTACGCCAACCTGCGCCCGGTGCGGGTCATGGAGGCGCTGGCGCAGTTCAGCACCCTGCGCGAGGAGGTCATCGTCGGCAGCGACTTCGTCGTCGTCCGCGAGCTGACCGGCGGCCTCTACTTCGGCGAGCCGCAGGGCCGCGAGGGCGAGCCGCCCCACCGCAGCGCCGTCGACACCTGCCGCTACACCGAGGCCGAGGTCGAGCGCGTCGCGCGGGTCGCCTTCGAGCTGGCCCGCGGCCGGCGCCGGCGGCTGTGCAGCGTCGACAAGCAGAACGTCCTGGCCACCTCGCGGCTCTGGCGTGAGGTGGTCACCGAGGTGGGCCGCGACTACCCCGACGTGGTGCTGGTGCACCAGCTGGTCGACACCTGCGCCATGCAGCTGGTCCGCGACCCGCGCCAGTTCGACGTGCTGCTGATGGAGAACCTCTTCGGCGACATCATCAGCGACGAGGCGGCGATGATCGCCGGTTCCATGGGCATGCTGAGCAGCGCCTCGCTGGGCGACGCCGGCGACGACCCCGCCAAGCGCTTCGGCCTCTACGAGCCGGTGCACGGCAGCGCTCCCGACATCGCCGGCCGCAACCTGGCCAACCCGCTGGCCACCATCCTCAGCGTGGCCCACTGCCTGCGCATCTCC
>CAZCJX010000309.1:0-2192 GCA_964499205.1 uncultured Actinomycetes bacterium
CCCTTGCACACCTCGCAGGCGACGTAGATGTCGGGCAGGAAGTGCATCTCGATCTTGATCATGCCGTCGCCCTCGCACGCCTCGCAGCGGCCGCCGGGGACGTTGAAGGAGAACCGGCCGGGCTTGTAGCCGCGGACGCGCGCCTCGGGCAGCTGGGCGAACAGCTCGCGGATGTAGGTGAAGACGCCGACGTAGGTGGCCGGGTTGCTGCGCGGGGTGCGCCCGATCGGCGACTGGTCGACGTTGATCACCTTGTCGATGTGCTGCAGGCCATCGATGCGGGTGTGCTTGCCGGGCCGCTGCTTGGCCTTGTAGAGCACCTGGGCGAGTCGGGTGTAGAGGATGTCGTTGACCAGCGTCGACTTGCCGCTGCCGCTGACCCCCGCGACGCAGATGAACAGGCCCAGCGGGAACTCGACGGTGAGGTCCTTGAGGTTGTTCTCCCGCGCCCCGCGCACCACCAGGGCATTGCCGTTGCCGGTGCGCCGCTTCGTGTTGTAGGCGATGGCCCGCTCGCCGCGGAGGAACTGCGCGGTGACGCTGTCGGGAACGGCGAGCACCTCGTCCAGCGTCCCCGCCGCGACCACCACGCCGCCGTGCTCGCCCGCGCCGGGGCCGATGTCGACCACGTAGTCGGCGGTGCGGATGGTTTCCTCGTCGTGCTCGACGACGATCAGCGTGTTGCCGATGTCGCGCAGCGTCTTGAGGGTGGCGATCAGCTTGTGGTTGTCGCGCTGGTGCAGGCCGATGCTCGGCTCGTCGAGGATGTAGAGGACACCCATCAGCTTGCTGCCGATCTGCGTGGCCAGGCGGATGCGCTGCGCCTCGCCGCCGCTCAGCGTCTGCGCGGCGCGGTCGAGGGTGAGGTAGTCGAGGCCGACGTCGTGGAGGAAGCCGAGGCGCTCGCGCACCTCCTTGAGCACCTGCCGCGCGATGTACTGCTCGCGCTCGCTGAGGCGCAACGTCTGCACCCGTTCCAGCGCCTGCAGCACGCTCATGCCGGTGAAGTCGGCGATGCTCATGCCGTCGACGGTCACCGCCAGGAACTCGGGCTTGAGTCGCCTCCCGTCGCACGCCGGGCACGGCTTCTGCATCATCAGCCGCTCGATCTCCTGCTTGACCCAGTCGGACTCGGTCTCGCGGTAGCGGCGTTCGAGGTTGGGGATGACGCCCTCGTAGTGCGCTTCGAAGCTGCGCGTGTGCCCGGAGTGGGAGACGTAGCGCATCCGCACCGTCTCGTCGCGCGGCAGGCCGTAGAGGATGACGCGCTGCTGCTTCTGTGTGAGGTCGAGCCAGGGCTTGTCCAGGGGAATCTTGAACTTGCGCGCCACCGCTTCGACGACGTCCATCAGCCAGCGCTGTGATGGCCCCTTGGTCCAGCCGCTCAGCGCGCCGTCCATGATGCTCAACTCGGGATCGGGGACGACGGCGTCGGCGTCGACCTCCATGCGCATGCCGAGACCGGTGCACACGGTGCAGGCGCCATGCGGGGAGTTGAAGGAGAAGTTGCGCGGGGCGGGCTCCTCCATGCTGATGCCGCAGTACACGCACGCGTAGTCCTGCGAGAAGAGCATTTCACCCAGCCCGCCCTCCCCGACGGCGTCGCCGCCGGGCTCGCCCGCGCTGTCGCGCGGCGAGCCAGATGTTGATGCCGGGATCAGCAGGATCAACCCGTCGCTCAACTTGGCCGCCTGCTCCAGCGAGTCGTTCAACCGCGAGCGCAGGTCCGGGTTGATCACCACGCGGTCGACCACCACCTCGATGGTGTGCTTGTACTTCTTGTCGAGGGCGATCGGCTCCGAGAGGTCGCGCATCTCGCCGTCAACGCGCGCCCGCACGAAGCCCTTGCGCTTGGCCTCCTCGAAGATCTCGCGGTGCTCGCCCTTGCGGCTCTGCACCATCGGCGCGGTGATCATCAGCCGCGTGCCCTCGGGCAGCGCCAGCACCTGGTCGGCGATCTGCTCGATGGTCTGCTTGCTGATCTCGCGGCCGCAGTTGGGACAGTGGGGATGACCGACGCGCGCGTAGAGCAGGCGCAGGTAGTCGTAGATCTCGGTGACCGTGCCCACCGTCGACCGCGGGTTGCGGCTGGTCGACTTCTGGTCGATGGAGATCGCCGGCGACAACCCCTCGATGTGGTCGACGTCGGGCTTCTCCATCAGCCCCAGGAACTGCCGCGCGTACGCGCTCAG
>CAZCJX010000310.1:0-2191 GCA_964499205.1 uncultured Actinomycetes bacterium
ACATCCCCGTCGTCGCCGCCGGCGGCTACTTCGACGGCCGCGGCCTGGTGGCGGCGCTCGCCTACGGCGCCTGCGGCGTCGCCATGGGCACACGCTTCCTGGTCACCCAGGAGAGCCCGGTGCCGGCCCACGTCAAGCAGCTCTACACCGAGCACAAGCTGGAGGACACGGTGGTCACCGACCGCATCGACGGCTTCCCGCAGCGGGTCATCGCCAACGACACGCTGCGCAGCATCCAGCGGGCCACCGGCGCGCGCCGGCTCGCCCGGTCGGTGCGTCTGTCGATGTCGTTCAGGAAGATCAGCGGGCTGGGACCGCTGGAGATGGCGCGCGCCGGCCTGCGCATGCGCAGCACCCACAAGCTCTCCTTCGCGCAGACGCTGATGGCCGCCAACGCACCCACCCTGGTGCGCCGCGCCCTGGTCGACGGCCACCCCGAGGACGGCATCATGCCGACCGGGCAGGTGGTCGGCATGATCCACGACGTTCCCCCCGTCGCCGAGCTGGTCGAGCGCATCGTCCGCGAGGCGACCGAGACCATCGACCGGCTGTGCAGCGGAGTCCGCTCGTGAGCGCGGTGCGCCACAGCGTCGACGCGCAGGGCATCGCCGAGGTGGTGCTCGACAAGCCGCCGGTCAACGCGCTCAACGGCCGGGAGTGGCTCGACCTGGCGGCGCTGCTGCGCCGGCTGTCCGACGACGAGAGCGTGCGCGTGGTGGTGATCCGCGCCGAGGGGCGCGGCTTCTGCGCCGGCGTGGACATCAAGGAGCTCTCCCAGGACGGCAGCCAGCTGCCCATGGTGGAGCGCGGCAACTACCAGACCTTCAAGGCGGTCTGGGAGTGCCGCGTGCCGGTGCTCTGCGCGGTGCACGGCTTCGTGCTCGGCGGCGGGGTGGGCATCGCCGGCGCCGCCGACGGAGTTTTTGCCTCCGACGACGCATACTTCCAGCTCCCCGAGGTCGACCGCGGCGCGCTCGGCGCCTCGACCTGGTTCGTGCGCATGTTCGGCCAGCAGAAGGCGCGCATGCTCTTCTTCCGCGCGGCGCGCATCGACGCCGCGGAGGCCCACCGGCTGGGCGCGCTGGAGAGGGTGGTGCCGCGCGAGCAGCTGGTCGAGACCGTCCTCGCCTACGCGCGGGAGATCGCCGCCAAGAGCCCGCGCGCCCTGGAGCTGGCCAAGGAGTCGATGAACATCGTCGAGTACCCCGACCCGGCGCGCATGTACCGCACCGAGCAGGGCTTCACCGCCGAGCTCTACCTCTCCAGCGACTCCCTGGAGGCGCGGCGCGCCTTCGTCGAGAAGCGCGAGGCGCGCTTCGAATGACAGCGCCGCACCTGCGCGAGGCGTAGTCGATGGGAACGCTGATCGGCATCGGCATCGTCACCGGCCTGGGGCTGGGCAGCATGTACGCGCTCATCTCCGCCGGCTACACGCTGATCCTCGCCTCCAGCGGGGTGTTCAACTTCGCCCAGGGGTCGATCGTCATGGCCGGCGCGCTGGGTGCCTACGGCCTGTCCGCCGAGGCGAGCTGGCCGTTCCCGCTCACCTGCCTGGCGGTGATCCTCGGCGGCGCGGTGGCGGGTGTGGTCAGCGAGCTGCTCGCCGTGCATCCCGTGGCGCGCGGCCCGCACGCCGCCAACCTCACCGAGGGAACCCTGGTCACCACGCTGGGGCTCGGCCTGGCCATGAACAGCGCGGTGGCGCTCACCTTCGGTCTCGACACCCGGCCGATGCCCTCGTACGTCAGCGACTCGCCGATCACCATCGCCGGGGTGCCGATCCGCCCCGTCTACCTGGTGATGATGGGCGCGGTGATCGTCTTCGCGGTGGTGATGGAGACGGTGCTGCACCGCACCCGCACCGGCGTGGTGCTGCGCGCCACCGTCGAGGACGCCGAGGGCGCGTCGCTGAACGGCATCGGCATCCTCAAGGTGGTACTGCGCTCCTTCGCCGTGGCCGGCGCCATCGCCGCCCTCGCCGGCGCGCTGATCGTGCCGGTGACATCGGCGTCGCCGTTCCTCGCCGACCAGGTGGCGCTGCTCGGCTTCGCCGGCATGGCCATCGGCGGCTACGGCAGCTTCAGCGGCGCGCTGGTCGGCGGCATGGTGGTTGGCATGCTCACCGGGCTGCTGCCCATCTGGCTGGATCCCCATCTCAGCAGCGTGATCGTCTACCTGGTGATGGTGGGCT
>CAZCJX010000311.1:0-2141 GCA_964499205.1 uncultured Actinomycetes bacterium
CCCTACTACGCCTTCAAGCTGATCCAGAAGCTGCGCGACTCCTTCCCGCAGTGGGTGCCCTTCACCGGTCCCGAGGGCGGCGAGCTCAACCTCGTGCCCGTCGACTTCGTGGCCCGTGCCCTCGACCACATCGCCCACCTGCCCGGCCGCGACGGCGAGACCTTCCATCTCGTCGACCCCGCGCCGCTGTCGCTCGGCGACACCCTGAACACCTTCTGCCGCGCCGCCCACGCGCCCGAGTTCGCGCTGCGCTTCGACCGCCGCATGGCCAAGCTGATCCCCGGCAACACCCTCGACGTGGTCAGCGAGCTGAAGCCCGTCAAGCGGGTGCGCAAGCAGGTGCTCGACAAGCTGGGCATCCCCGACACGGCGCTGAAGTACATGGACTACCCCTGCAGCTTCGACGCCGCCAACGCCCAGGACGCGTTGCAGGGCAGCGGCATCTCCTGCCCGCCGCTGCACGAGTACGCCTGGCGGGTGTGGGACTACTGGGAGCGCTTCCTCGACCCCGAGCTGCCCACCCCGCGCAACCTGCGCCGGGCACTTTCGGACAAGGTTGTCGTGATCACCGGCGCCTCGTCAGGCATCGGCCGCGCCGTCGCTTTGCGCGTCGCCGCTGCCGGCGCGGTGACCATTTGCGTGGCCCGCACCGTGGACAAGCTGGAGGAGCTGCGGCAGGAGATCGCCAACGCCGGCGGCCGCGCCTTCGTCTATCCCACCGACCTCAGCGCGCCCGAGCGCTGCCGCGAGATGGTGGAGAAGGTGATCGCCGACCACGGCCGCGTCGACGTGCTGATCAACAACGCAGGCCGCTCCATCCGCCGCGCCGTGCTGCAGTCGCTCGACCGCTTCCACGACTTCGAGCGGACCATGCAGCTCAACTACTTCGGCGCCATCGCCTGCATCATGGCCGTGGTCCCGGGGATGCGCGAGCGCGGCGACGGGCACATCGTCAACATCTCCAGCATCGGCGCGCAGACCTACCCGCCGCGCTTCGCCGCGTACGTGGCGTCGAAGGCGGCGCTGGACGCCTTCTCGCGCTGCCTGCAGCCGGAGATCGCCGCCGACGGCGTGGCCATCACCGAGATCCACATGCCGCTGGTGCGCACCCCGATGATCGCGCCGACCTCGATCTACGACTCCTTCCCCACCATCAGCCCCGAGGAGGCCGCCGACCTGGTGCTCAAGGCGCTGATCTCGCGGCCGCACGAGGTGTCGACCCGCCTGGGCAAGTTCGGCCAGGTGGTCAACACCATGGCGCCCGCGGTGTCGCAGCTGATCATGACCGCCGCGTTCTCGATCCTGCCGGACACCGCGAAGACGCGCAGCGCCGACGGCGAGGCGCCTGCGGAGAAGCCACCGGTGAGTGTCGAGGCGTACGCTCTGTCGCAGTTGATGCGCGGCATCCATCTGTAAGGGAGGAACCGAATGGGACTGAAGGGGCGTGTCGTCCGCCGCATCAACACTGCGGTCGAACCGATATTGGAGCCTGGAGAAACCGTCGAGGTGGCGGCGGTGGCCCAGCTCGGCAAGGTGACGGCGCGCAAGCAGGTCGCCGTCGCCGCCGCGGCGATCGTGATCTCCGGCGGCATGATGGGCGCATTCGTCGTGCAGCGCAAGGCGGGCATCGTGCTCACCTCGCGCCGGCTGCTGGTCCTCGAGGCCAACCAGGCCACCGGGCGATTCACCGGCAAGGTGCTCACCGCAGTGACGCGCGACCAGCTGCGCGCCCGGCCGAGCCGCTCCCTGCTGACGCTGGCGTACGAGATCACCGACACCGAGGGGACGGCGGCGGTGCGCCTCAGCTTTCCCCTGCCGTACCGCAACGAGGCGCGAGCAATCGCCGCAGCACTGGGTGCCGCCCCGTAGCACCTCGCGGCGCATCGTGCTCTAGGCTAGGACCACTCCCGGACGTTTCCCACCGGCAGACCAACGAGGAATCCCATGCACCCCAAGCTCGACGTGATGAACGAGAAGGGCTTCGTCGTCCTGCGCGACTACGACGGCCCCGCGATTCCCGACGAGGAGTTCCTCGGCCTCGAGTACATGGACTGGAAGAGCGGTGGTGACACCAACTTCGCGCCCATCGCCTCGGCGCTGGGCGAGATGGAGTGCGCCGGCTTCTGGGACCACGGCAAGCC
>CAZCJX010000312.1:0-2117 GCA_964499205.1 uncultured Actinomycetes bacterium
GCAGGCCCTGCGGCCGCAGCAGCAGCACGGCGATGACGATGACGAAGAGCACCACCGTGTACGCACCGGCCACGCCGCTGGGCGCCAGCTGGGTCGCCTCGGCGGTGAGCACGCCGACGACCAGACCGCCGACCAGGGCGCCGGCCAGGCTGGTCAGCCCGCCGAGCAGCGCCGCCGCCAGGCCGCCGATGAACAGCTGCGGACCGATGGTGTTGGGCGAGATCAGGGTGATGGTGGGCTCGATGAGCAGCGCCGCCAGCGCGCTGAGCACCGCGGCGACACCCCAGGTGAACCTGCTCACCGCGGCCTGGGGGATGCCGACCAGCCGCGCCGCGGTGGCGTCCTGCGCCGAGGCCAGCACGCCGAGACCGAAGTCGGTGCGGCGCAGGAACGCGGTCAGCGCCATGGCGACGGCGGCGATGACGCCGAAGGTGAGGATCTGCGTCCAGCTCACGTAGACGCCGGCGATCTGCGGACCGAGCCCGGGGATGGGCGGCTTGAGGTAGCGCGGCGTCGGCCCGTTGCCGTACGCCTCGACGGCGACCAGGAACCCGAACAGCCCGATGGTGGCCACCGCCACGGTGAGCCGCGACGCCGCCGCCATGCGCCGCACGATCAGCCGCTCGAAGAGCAGGCCGATCACCAGCGCGGTGGCGATCGCCGCCAGCGCGCCCATCCAGTACGGCTGGTGCTTGGCGCCGGTGACGATCCAGGCGACGAACAGCGAGGCGGCGCCGATCTCCGCCTGGGCGAAGTTGAGCACGCGCGAGCCGCGGTAGCAGAGCACCAGGCCCAGCGCGATCAGCCCGTAGGTGCCCCCCTGGACCAGCCCGATGATGAAGGCGGAGATCACTGGATGCGGCTCTCGCAGTAGCCGGTGTTGATCCAGCCGGGCCCGCCGTTCTCCTGCTTGACAGCGTAGATGTCCTCGGGCAGGCCCCCGTGGTGGTGGTCGCCGCCGCTGAAGTCGACGGCGCAGTTGGCCCCGACCGTCGCCTGGTAGCCGTTGAGCATCAGCCCGGCGATGGCGTTGCGGCTGCAGTTGACGCCACACTTGACCAGAAGGTCCGCGACCTGGCGCCACGCCTCCCAGGTGCCGAAGAGCAGGTCACCCCCGTCGCCGCAGAGGTTGGCGGGCTGGTTGCCGTTCTGGCCGTTGTCGTACTTGGCGTAGGCCGCCTCGAACAGCTTGATCTCCTGCATGTACTGGCCGTAGTCGGCGTCGTTGCGGGTGATGCCGCTGCCTCCCGGCTTGCACCCTGCCGCGGACGAGGTATAGGCAGGCCAGGGCACGATGCCCTGCATGCCCTTGGTGGGGACGTTCGACTGGTTGAGGGTGTACAGCGTCAGGTTGAAGGGGAAGAGCAGCCACTGCGGGTCGTACTTCTGGTTGTCGGACTGCTGGATGATCTGGTCGGCGGCGAGCGCGTTCTCCCAGATGAACACGACGTCGGCGGGTCCTCCGGGCGCGGTCTTCATGTCGAGGATCTGCTTGGTGTAGTCGCCCTGGTTGTTGGTCACCGTGTCGTCGGCGATGATGTTGCCCTCCTCGCCGGCGGCCTTGAGCGCGGCCTTGAAGGTGGCCACGCCGGGCGACCAGTTCGAGCTCTGCCGCTCGATGATGCCGATCTTCTTGCCGTTGAGATGGGTGAGGTAGTACTCGCCGAACTGCGTGCCCACCTGCTCCAGGGTTGGCAGCATGGTGAAGCTGTACTGCAGGCCGCGAGCATTGGTGGCGATGTGGTGGATGTAGAGCATGTGGTTCTGCTCCGCCCACACGCGCACGTTGGGGATCTGGTCGAAGCCGATGCCGCTGAGCAGGAAGAAGTCGCCGCCCGACTGGCTGGCGCAGTTCTCCGCCGCCTGCACCGCCTTGGCGGGCTGGTAGCCGTCGTCCTGGATGGCGATGCCGTCGGTGCCGTCCGGCTGCACGATCTTCCGGTTGTAGATGCCCGCCTGTCCCGGGGTGTGCGGGTAGGGGTCGAGCTGCGGGTCGTTGACCATCTTCCAGAAGACGTTGAGGTCGGAGGGGCCGATGTTGAACGCGGGCCCGAAGGTGAGCGCGGCGTGGGCGCACATCTGGATGGTGGTGTTGGTGATGCCGATGGTGTCCTCGG
>CAZCJX010000313.1:0-2098 GCA_964499205.1 uncultured Actinomycetes bacterium
GAGTTCGGCGCCACCATCACCGTCGCCGGCAACCTCCAGGGCCGCACCCAGACCATGCCCACCGCCATCTACATCGCCTTCGAGCGCGACCCGGATGGCGCCGTCGCGCTCGCGGTCATACTTGCCGTCGTGAGCTTCGTGCTGCTCCTCGCCGTGCGCGGGCTGCGGGTCGTACGCACCGCGGTATGACGCCGTGGCCCTGGACTGCGCCCTCACCGCCCGGGCGGGCAGCCTGGCGCTCGACGCCGCGCTGACCGCGCAGCCGGGCCGCCCGGTGGCGCTGATCGGCGCCAACGGCGCCGGCAAGACCACCCTGCTGCGCTGCCTGGCCGGCCTGCACCGCCCCGACTCCGGCTGCATCGCCCTCGACGGTGACACCTGGTTCGACTCGGCGCGCGGCGTCGACCGCCCTCCACACCGCCGCGACGTCGGTGTCGTGCCCCAGCACGGCATGCTCTTCCCCCACCTCGACGTCGAGGCCAACGTCGCCTACGGCCTGCGTGCTGCTCGCCCCCGCGCGTCGCGGGACGAGGTGCGCCGCCGCACCGGCAACGCCCTGGAGCGCTTCGGCCTGCTGCCCCTCGCCCGCCGCCGCCCCGACGGGCTGAGCGGCGGGGAGCGGCAGAGGGTCGCCCTGGCCCGCGCCCTGGCCCTCGACCCCACCCTGCTGCTGCTCGACGAGCCGCTCTCCGCCCTCGACGCCGCCTCGCGCACCGCGGTGCGGGCCTCGCTGCGCGAGCTGCTCCGCGACCGCGCCGCCACCACCGTGCTGGTCACCCACGACGCCCGCGATGCGCTGGAGCTGGCCGCCGACGCGGTGGTGCTGGAAGCCGGCCGGGTGGTCCAGGCGGGCACGCCTGCGGAGCTCGCCCAACGCCCCCGCTCGGCGCCCGTCGCCGGGCTGATGGGCCAGAACTGGCTGCCCGGCACCGCCGTCGCCTGCGAGGGTGCGCTGTGGACGGTGGAGGCCGGCGACCTGTGCATCGTCGCCGTCGCCGACCCCAGCGAGCCGCCGGCGCTCGGCGCCCCGGCCTACGTGCTGGTCGATCCCCGCGACGTCACCCTGCACCGCGAGCCGCCCGAGGGCAGCGCCCAGAACGCGCTGCGCGCCGGGGTCAGCGGCGTGGTCGACATCGGCGGCCCGCTGCGGGTCACCCTCGCCTCCCGGCCGCCGCTGGTGGTGGAGATCACCCCGCGGGCCGCGGCCGCCCTGCACGTCGAGCCGGGCGCCACGGTGTGGGCGAGCTTCAAGGCCACCGCGGCGAGGGCCTTCGCGTGAGCGGCTCCGCCGACCGGGAGCGCGACCGGCGCCTGGAGTGGCTCGACAGCGCGCTGGGCGAGGCGCCCGGCGCCGAGGCCTTCGTCCGCGCCACCCTCGGCCCGCTGCTCGACTACGACGCCCGCCAGCACGGCGACCTGGTGCGCACCGTCGAGGTGCTCGCTGCCTGCGGCTGGAGCGCCTCGCGGGCGGCGCGCCGCCTCTTCCTGCTGCGCAACTCGGTGCTCTACCGCCGCGCCCGCATCGAGGAGATCCTCGGCCGCAGCCTCGACGACGCCGACCAGCGCCTGCTGCTCAGCGTCGCCCTGCGCCTGCACCGCCGCACCACCACGCCGACAGAGGAGCCCAGCTGACATGCAGGCAAGCGCACGCAATCGCCTCCCCGGGGTGGTCCGGGACGTCCGCATCGAGGGCCTGATGGCCCGCGTCGACATCCAGGTCGGCGACAACCACGTCGTCGCCCTGATCAGCGCCGAGGCCGCCACCGAGCTGGGGCTGCAGGTGGGCAGCCGCGTCAGCGCGCTGGTCAAGGCCACCAGCGTCATGGTGGTTCGTGACGAGGATGGCGCAAACGCGGACTGAGAGTGTCGGCGAGGCGGCCGAGTCGCTTGCCCAGCAAGGCCTGACTACAATCGCCCGATGCCGCTGACCTATCGCGAATCCCTCGACTTCCTCGTCGGCACTGGATCGCGCGGCATCAAGGCGGGGCTCGATCGCATCGAGGCGCTGCTCGCCGAGCTGGGCCATCCCGAGCAGGGCCTGCGCGGCGTGCTGGTGGCCGGCACCAACGGCAAGGGCTCGGTCTGCGCCATGGTCGAC
>CAZCJX010000314.1:0-2096 GCA_964499205.1 uncultured Actinomycetes bacterium
GGTACTCCTCGGGGAGGGTGTACTCCATCTGCTTGAAGCGGTAGTCGTGCATCCGCGCCGCGTAGACGTGGCTGCCGGTGCAGGCGGCGCCGAAGGCCTCGGCCAGGGCCACGGCCACGTCGATGCAGGCGTTGGAGTGATCGGAGTTGTCCAGCGGGACGTAGATGCGGGAGTACATCCGACCTCCGAGCAGGTGATATCGGCGCAGGGAGCTTGACGGGGAGCGCGCCAAACGATGACGTGGTAGAGAAGGTATCACGTTGGGTACGGGCCACAAACCCACCCCGGGCCGGCGCTTTGACGCCGGTGGTGGCGACCTGTTAGCCTGCGGCGCGTTTGCTCGCCCGGCGGCACGCCGCCTCGCGGCGGGAGGGGTGGGTTCCGCGAAGGCCAGTCGGCCGCACGGGCAGAGGGCAGCCACTTTGCAAGGGATACCTATCGGCGGTGCGTGACCGTTTGCTCCGACACGGCTTCGCGGTGATGTCCGCGCTGGCGCTGCCGTTCCTGGTACCGCACGCCGTGAGCCATCTCCCGTCGCTGCCCGCGCTGGCATCGGCCGGAGACGACGCCTCACGCAGCGGGGCCACCATCGAGCGCGCCGCCGCTGCTCCGGCGATCCCCGAGCGTCCCGCCCAGACCATCGTGGTCAACCGGGGGGACACGGTCGAGGCCCTCGCCCAGACCTTCCACGCCGACGCCTCGGCGATGCGCTGGGCCAACCGCATCCCCACCGGCGCCCAGCCCGCGGCCGGCTCCACCCTGCTGGTCCCGCCCGGCCCCGGCGCCCTGGTGCCGGTGCGCGCCGGCGAGCGGCCCAGCGCCTTCGCCGCCCGCCTCGGCCTCGACCCCCGCGTGGTGCTCGACTACAACGCGCTCAAGGCCGACACCCCGCTGCCGGCGGGCACCTGGCTCCAGGTCCCCCAGCGCGCCGCCGGCCCCGACGGCCTCGCCTCCACCTGGGTGGTGCCCAACGCCGACAACCTGCCCTCGGTCAGCCCCGACCAGTACCAGCACGGCGGCTCGTCCAACGCCGGCTTCCCCTGGGGCCAGTGCACCTACTACGTGTCGACCCGGCGCAAGGTGCCCTGGAGCGGCGACGCCTGGACCTGGTACCGCAACGCCCGCGACGCCGGCCGCCCCGAGGGCCAGACGCCGGTGGCCGGCGCCATCGCGGTGATGTGGGGCAGCTGGGTGGGCCACGTCGCCTACGTCGAGCGGGTCAACCCCGACGGCTCCTTCGTCATCTCGGAGATGAACGTGCGCGGGCTCGGCGTCTACGACGAGCGTACTGTGACCACCGGCAGCATCGACCTCATCGGGTTCATCTACTGAGCAGCGAGGCCGCGCCCCACGACGACTTCGCGTCCCTGATCGGGATCATCTGGGACGAGCTGGGCACCGAGCGGGTGCTCGCCCGACTGGTCATCGACCGGCGCCACCTGCAGCCCTACGGCATCGTCCACGGCGGCATCTACGCCACCGTCGCCGAGTCGGTGGCATCGATGGGAGCGCACCTCAACGCCACCGCCCGTGATCCCGACGCCGGCGCGGTCGGCCTGGAGAACCACACCACCTTCCTCCGCGCCGCCGGGCTGGGCACCGAGGTGGTCTTCGAGGCCACGCCGCTGCACGCCGGGCGCCGCACCCAGGCCTGGACGGTGACCATCCGCGACCGCGCGACCGGCCGCGACCTGGCCCGCTCCGAGGTCCGCCTCATGGTGGTCAAGCCCGACCAGCTCTAGGGGCGATACCCTCTCCTCATGGACCGAGCCAGCGGCAGCGGCGTGCGCCCCAGCTCGACGATCGAGGACTACATCGTCACCATCTACCGGCTCGCCGTCGGCGGTGACCCGGTGCTGGGGACGCAGCTCGCCGAGCACCTCGGCGTCTCCCCGGCGTCGGTGACCGAGATGGTCGGCCGGCTGCGCGGCTCCGGCCTGCTCACCCCGTCGCGGCGCATCGAGCTCAGCCAGGCCGGGCTCAGGCTGGCCCGCACCCTGGTGTCGCGCCACCGCCTCGCCGAGCGCTTCCTGGTCGACGTGCTCGGCTTCGGCTGGGAGGACGTGCACGAGGAGGCGCACCGCCTGGAGCACGCC
>CAZCJX010000315.1:0-2095 GCA_964499205.1 uncultured Actinomycetes bacterium
GACGCCAGGCCGACGTACGAACCCGTGTGGACGACAGACAGCTCGTACACCCAGGCCAGCTCCTGGCTGCCGTTCTGCTGCAGCACGACCTGCAGCCCGTCGCCCCTGACGGCCACCTGTCCGTCGAGATGAGCAGCGGCGATCGCGGCAGCCCGAGCCTGGCCTTCGCCGATCGACGGGTTGGTGCTGACCTTGACCGGGACAGCCTGTGCCGAGTACGAGTTCACCGCTCCGCTGCCCGCATTGACCGTGACGTGGACGAAGGTGGGAAGCCAGGCGACACCCTGGCGCTGCTGCCAAGTGAAGGCGTACTCCTCGAAGGCACCGTGGTCGTCGAGCTGCGCCTCCTTCTGCTCCAGCTTGGAGAACGCCGGGAAGTTCTTGGCCGCGTACTGCTCGGCGGTGGACAGAGCGCTGGCCATCGACACGGTGGCCTGCTTTCCCCCGTTGTCGGCCATCATCCGGTTCTCGAAGACCGCCTCGGTGACCTGGTACGTGTCGGCGTCGACTTCGAAGATACCCAGGCCGGGAATGACCGTCCGCAGCCGCGGGCCCGCCGGCGTCCGATTGGCCTGCCAGTTGCCATGCGGGATGCGCTCGCTGCCGATGAATCGAGCGAGCGCCGCCTGCGCCCGGTCAGGCGCCGACGCAGGACCCGACGTCGCCACGCCCTGGTCCCGAGCGCCACACCCGCACAGCAGCGCCGTGGCAAGGGCGAAGAGGAGCGCGAAATGCCCTGTTCTCATATGCATGCGTAGCACGTCACCCGGTACCGGCAAACTCGGCTGCCCCGTGGAGGAATCGAACCTCCCTCAACCGGTTAAAAGCCGGCTGCTCTACCGATGAGCTAACGGGGCGCCGCGGTGATTGTACGGGCGCGCCGGCGCGGCTACGGGATGACGGGGACGGCGCCGACGGCGGTGAGGATGCCGGCGAGGGCGATGAAGGCGATGCAGGTGAAGATGGCGACGGTGCCCATGGAGAAGCCGGTGCCGAGCACGTCGACGTAGTGGCCGCGCGGGCAGACGCGGTCCACCGGGTCGCGCAGCTCGTCGCGGCGGTAGCGCAGGTCGCAGGGGGTGCAGTAGTAGACGGCGTCGGCGCGCGAGCCCTGCCACATGCGCTCGCCGCCCCGCTCGGCGAGCAGGACCAGCAGGACCAGGAACGCCAGCACGCTCGCGCCGATGAGCATCGTGCCGCCTCGGTGATCGCCTTCCGGATGTCTGCCCCACGGGCCGGCGCAGCGGCGGCGGCCTGCGTCGGCCATCGTACCGCGTGGGAACTGCAGCTAGGCGGGCGTGGGCGCTGCCTGCCAGCGCAGCTCGGTGAGGCGGCGCAGGCCCATGCGTTCGCCGCCGGCGGCGAGCTCGTCGACGATGCGCAGGGCGACGGTGGGATCGGGGAAGTTGGCGGTGCCGACCTGGATGGCGTCGGCGCCGGCGACGAAGAACTCGAGGGCGTCGGTGGCCGTGGAGATGCCGCCGATGCCGACCACCGGGATGCGCACCGCCGCCCGCACCCGCGCCACCGCGGCCAGGGCCAGCGGCTTGATCGCCGGACCCGACAGCCCGCCGGTGCCGCGACCCGGCAGCACGGGGCGGCGGATGCCGAGATGCACCTTCATCCCCACGTAGGTGTTGACCGCGCTCACCGCGTCGGCGCCGGCGTCCTCGACGGCGCGGGCGACGGCGGCGACGTCGGTGACGTTCGGGCTGAGCTTGACCACAACACAGCGCTCGGTGGCGCGGCGCACGGCGTCGACCAGCCGGCCGGCTGCACCGGGGTCGAGACCGAAGTCCATGCCGTGGGCGATGTTGGGACAGGAGATGTTGAGCTCGTAGCCGGCGATGCCGGGCGCTGCGTCGAGCACCTCGATGCAGTGCACGTACTCCTCGATCGAGGCGGCGGCGACGTTGACGATCACCGGCACCTGCCAGGCGGCGAACCGCGGCGCGTAGACGCGGGCGACGTGGTCCACGCCGGGATTCTGCAGGCCGATGCTGTTGAGCATCCCGCCGGCGGTCTCAGCGACGCGCGGCGGCGGGTTGCCCTCGCGCGGCAGCGGCGTGGTGCCCTTGGTGTAGATGGCGCCGAG
>CAZCJX010000316.1:0-2092 GCA_964499205.1 uncultured Actinomycetes bacterium
CATCGGCACCGACGGCAACAACGCCTCCAACTACTCCGACATGATGCGCGCCACCTACCTGGTGGCCGGGCTGTTCAAGGACGCGCGGCGCGACGCCACCATGTTCCCCGCCGAGGCCGCCTACGAGATGGCCACCCTGGGCGGCGCGCGGGCCCTGCTGCTCGAGGACGAGATCGGCTCCATCGAGGTGGGCAAGCGGGCGGACCTGGTGCTGCACGACCGCAACCGGCCGGAGTGGACGCCGCTGCTCAACGTCGCCAACCAGCTGGTCTACGCCGCCGACGGTCGCGGCGTGCACACCGTCTTCGTCGACGGCCGCCGCGTGGTGGAGAACTACCGGCTCACCACCGTCGACGAGGACGAGCTCTACGCCGAGGCGCAACGAGCCGGCGAGGCGATCTGCCGCCGCTCCGGGCTGCCCGACCTGGCGAAATGGCCGGTTCTGACATGAAGGAGGATCCCCCCATGACGATCGCCGGCGACCGAGACCTCGCGGAGGTCGTCTTCGCCCGCCAGCAGACGGTCAAGAGCGAGTGCGACGGGCTGGTCCGCCCGGTGCACGACACCCCCATGCTGCAGCCCTACGAGGTCTACGACCAGGAGCTCTTCGACCTGGAGATGATCCGCGTCTTCGGCCGCTCCTGGGTGTGGCTGGGCGACACCGAGGACCTGCGCCGGCCGGGCGACTTCATCACCGGCCAGATCGGCTACCAGCAGGTGGTGGTGCTGAAGCAGGAGGACGGCAGCGTCAAGGGCTTCCTCAACAACTGCCGGCACCGCGCCGCCGGGTTGACCCACGAGAAGGCGGGCCACTGCAAGCAGCTGATCTGCCCCTACCACTCCTGGTCGTACCACCTCGACGGCAGCCTGGCCAACATCCCCGACAGGGACCGCATGTACAGCCCCGACTTCCCCATGCAGGAGTACGGCCTGGTGCCGATCCGGGTGACCGTGGCGTGGGACAAGCTGGTGTTCGGCTGCCTGTCGCACAAGGCGCCCGACTTCTGGGAGTGGATCGGGCCGATCAAGGATCGCTACGACCGCTACCGCATCGACACCTACCACCGCTTCCACCGCGAGCTCGACGCCGTCTACCCGATCAACTGGAAGGCGTTCTGCGAGAACTCCAACGACGACTACCACGTCCGCTTCGTCCACAAGCGCCTCAACAAGGTGCGCAAGCTGATGGACACCGAGGTCAACTTCGCGGGTCGCACCACCAGCGGCTTCAAGCCGCACAAGATCGATTCCAGCGGCGGCCGCACCGACATCGCCGAGCACGACCGCAAGGGCAACTACGCCGACTTCATCTATCCCAACCTGACGCCGCTGCCCCATCCCACCCAGCTCTGGATGGTCCGCGCCGATCCCATCGCGCCCGACCGCACCCGCCTCTTCTCGCGCATCTACGGGCTGGAGACCGACACCGAGGTGCAGGAGGAGGTGCTGGTGGGCCTGGAGATCACCAACCAGGAGGACACCGACATGGTGACCAACCTGATGCGCAACCTGCGCTCGCCCTTCTACCGCGTCGGCCCGCCGACGACGTGGGAGGGACGCGCCGCCCACGTCATGAAGCTGGTCCGCCAGGACGTCGCCACCCCGCTCGCGCCCGACGAGTTCACCGCCTAGCCAGGCGGGCAGGAGGAATCACCATGGCATCCAAGAGCGACCTGAAGCTCACCCAGCCGCGCTGGACGCACGTCGCCATCCCCTCGACGAACATCGACCGCTCCGTCGAGTTCTACACCTCGCTCACCCCGATGGTGCTGGTCGGGCAGAACAAGGACGACTCCGGCCAGAGCGCCTGGCTCAGCAACCCGGAGCAGGTGGAGACACCGTTCGTCCTGGTGCTGGCGCAGCTCATCCCGCCCGTCGCCGCGCAGTTCGGGATCGAGGAAGGCAAGCCGCACCGCACCCTCGGCCCCTTCGCGCACATCGGCATCGAGCTGCCCACCCAGGAGGACGTCGACCGCGTCGCCGAGAAGGCGCGCGAGATGGGCTGCCTGGCCTGGGAGCCCCACTTCCAGTCCGAGCACGTCGGCTACATCTGCGCGGTGACCGATCCCGACGGCAACGTCATCGAGTTCTC
>CAZCJX010000317.1:0-2082 GCA_964499205.1 uncultured Actinomycetes bacterium
TCACCACCGAGACCATGGAGCAGGCCATCGACCGCGCCGGCGGCAAGCACGGCAACAAGGGCGCCGACGCGGCGCTGGCCGCGGTGGAGATGGTCTCCCTGCTGCGCGACCTGCGCGCCACCAAGGGCGGCTCGGTCCGCCGCGTCAGCGGGGGCTGAGCGGCAGCCGGGCGGCCCCGCGCGATCAGGCGGTGCGGCCGGCTCCCAGCGGCACCCAGGCGGCGCCGGGCGGCAGGGATGCGCCGGGGCGGGCGCGCAGGATGGCGGCGAGGATCTCCAGCCCGTCGACGATGCGCGGACCGGGGCGGTTGAAGTAGCTCGAGCCGTCGACGGCGGCGACCCGGCCGCTGCGCGCGCAGGGCAGCTCGTCGAAGCCGGGCCGTGTGGTCACCTCCGCCGCGCATTCGAGCGAGCGCTCCAGCCCGAAGCCGCAGGGCATCAGCACCATGACGTCGGGCGCGGCGGCCACCACGTCCTCCCAGGCCACCTCCGCCGAGCGCTCTCCCTCGGCGCCGAGCACGTCGTCGCCGCCGGCGCGGCGGACCATCTCGGGCACCCAGTGGCCGCCGGCCATCAGCGGGTCGGTCCACTCCACGCAGGCCACCGCGGGCCGGCCGCCCTCGACCGGCGGTAGGGCCTCCACCGACCCGAGGCGGCGGCGCATCGCCTCGACCAGCCGCTCGGCGCCGTCCTCGTGCCCGGTGGCCCGGCCGAGCACCATCGCGGTCTCCATGATGTCCTCCAGCCCCTCGGGTTCGAGAGAGAGGATGGGCACCTCACCGGGCAGCTCCCGGACCGCCGTCTCGACCTGCCGGTAGGACACCGCGCAGACCTCGCAGAGCTCCTGGGTGACGATGAGGTCGGGGTGCAGCTCGCTGAGCAGGTGGGCGTCGAGCGCGTAGATGCCCGACCCCCGGTGCACCGCGGCGCGCACGTGGCGGTCGATCTCGCCAGGCGGCGACCCGGCGTGGTCGAAGAGACTGGCGGTCAGCACGGGCAGTTGTCGTGCCTCCGGCGGCCAGTCGCACTCATGGGTGACGCCGACGACGTCGGGGCCGGCGCCGATGGCGAAGAGCAGCTCGGTGGCGGAGGGGAGGAGAGAGGCGACCCGCATGTCGGGGTCGATTGTGCCCCTCAGTGCAGGCGCAGGCGCGCCCCCGGCGTCTTGCTCCTAGCGGACCTTCGACTGGGTGCGGATGCAGCGGGTGCACAGCCGCGCCTTCACCTGCCGGCCCTGCACCGTCACCGTGGCGACCTGCAGGTTGGGCATGAAGCGCCGGTTGGTGCGCACCTTGGAGTGGCTCACGTTGTGGCCGGTCATCGGGCCCTTGCCACAGTTCTCGCAGCGCTTCGCCATGGTGGTCTGGTCAGTCCTCGTTGGTGGTCCGGGGGCGGTCGCGGGTCCGAGCCGGGTGGAGCTCGGCGCCCAGGGCGCGACAGCCGTCGTAGAATGGCGCCTCCCGAACACGTGCACGGTCGCACGCCCGGGAGCCAGCGCCGAAGCGCGAGTGTAACACACGGCTTGCGACCGGCTTATGGGAGAGACGTGCCCACCAAGCTCAGGGCGCCCGGCGCCCTCGCCCGCACCGCGACCCTGGGACGCATCGAGGTCTCACCCCGGGTGGTCGCCTCGATCGCCGGCCACGCCGCCAACGAGTCGTACGGCATCGTCGGCATGGCCGCCCGCGGCCTGCGCGACGGCATCGCCGAGCGGCTCAACCGCGACAACCTGCATCGCGGCGTGTCCATCGAGCTGCGCGAGGGCGGGATCATCATCGAGCTGTACGTCATCGCGCAGTACGGCACCCGCATCAGCGAGGTGGCCCACAACCTGATGAGCGCGGTGAAGTACGCCGTGGAGAAGACGCTGGGCCTGCCCGTCATCGCCGTCAACGTCAACGTGCAGGGCATCCATCTCGACGAGGGTGAGGGTGCCAAACGCTGAGCCCGGCGCCCCGCGCCTGACGCTTGCCGCCGACCGCCCGCCGCTGGGCGACGTCGGCGGCCGGCACCTGGCCTACGGGCTGCGCACCGCGCTGGCCTGGCTGCAGGCCAACCAGGAGGTCATCAACGACCTCAACGT
>CAZCJX010000318.1:0-2078 GCA_964499205.1 uncultured Actinomycetes bacterium
TCTGCGCCGGCATCGGCATCGCCTACGTGTCGCAGACCGCGCACCTGACGCAGTCGTCGTACCAGGCCAACGCGCTGGCCGCCCAGCAGCAACAGCTGCAGGCGCAGGCGCAGCAGCTCGGTGACGAGCTCGACCGGCTGCGCGCCTCGTCGCGAATCAGCCAGGCGGCTGCCGAGCTGGGCATGAAGCCGCCGGCCAAGTGGGCCTACGTCACCGCGTCGGCGCAGCCGGTCAGCGTTCCCAGCGCGCCCGACACCACGCCCGGTGGTGGCGGCAGCAACGGCGGTGACCCGGTGCAGCGCCTCGTCGCCGCGCTGAGCGGGACCTTCGGGCCGTCCGAGGCCGAGGCCGCTGGTCGATGACGCAGCGGCGGGCGCGCGCTGGTGGGGGCTCGGCGTCCGCGTCCCGGCTGCGCGGGTGGTTCATCGGTGACGAGCCCGACTTCCGGGTGCGCGGCATGTGGCTGCTGCTCGCCTTCGCGGCGATGGCGCTGCTGCTCTGCACCCGGCTGGTCGACGTGCAGCTCGCCCAGGGTCCCCATCTGCGTGCCATGGCGGTGGCCTCGCACCAGCTGCAGGTGACGTTGCCGGCGCACCGCGGGCGCATCTTCGACCGCGACGGCCGGCTGATCGCCAGCGAGGTCGCCGTCTACGACGTCTTCGCCGATCCCGGCCTGATCCCCCCGGCGCAGCGCCACGACGTGGCCGCCAAGGTGGCCCCGGTGCTGGGCCTGGGGCCGGGCAAGGTCGAGGACCTTCTGGCCAAGCCTGGCCGGTTCGTGTACCTCGCCAAGCAGGTCAGCGACGCGACCCGCCAGAAGCTGCGGGCGCTGCAGATCACCGGGATCGGCACCCTGGAGAACGACCAGCGCGTCTACCCGCAGAGTGCGGTCAGTGGCACCTCGTTCGCCGCCAACCTGGTCGGCTTCGTCGACCACGACGGAAACGGCCAGTACGGGCTCGAGCAGTACTACAACACGCTGCTGCGCGGCAAGGACGGCCACGAGTCGACGCTGCGCGACGTGCAGGGCAATCCCATCGTGCTCAGCCAGCAGGACCGCGTCGCGCCGCAGGACGGCCGCGACCTGCACCTGGGCCTCGACTCGCAGATCCAGTATTGGGCGGAGCAGGCGCTGGCCAAGGGCGTGGTCGACTCGCAGTCGGAGTCGGGGACCCTACTGATCATGGACACCCACACCGGCGCCATTCGCGCCTGGGCCGACTATCCCACCTACGACGCCAACAACTACGCCAGCGCACCGTACGACAAGCTCAAGGACCAGGCGGTGAGCGGCCTGTACGAGCCCGGCTCGGTGATGAAGGTGGTCACCTTCGCCGGCGGCTTGAACAACAAGGCGATCACCCCGGACACCACCATCGAAGAGGGACCGATCAACATCGGCGGCTACACCATCGGTGACTGGGACGGGCGCGCCCACGGGCACGTCACCATGCAGTGGGTGCTCGACGACTCACTCAACGACGGTGCCATCCGGGTGATGCAGATGGAGGGCGAGCACAGCTTCTACGAGAACCTCGCCAACTTCGGCATCGGCGCGCCGACCGGCGTCGACGTCGCCGGCGAGGTCAACCAGCCGCTGGCGCCCGAGCAGAGCTGGAAGGACGTCGACTACGCCACCTCGTCGTTCGGGCAGCACGTGCAGGTGACCCCGCTGCAGATGCTCGCCGCCATCAACGCGGTGGGCAACAACGGAGTCTGGGTGCAGCCGCATGTCGTCGACTCCACCGTCGACCCGGCGACCGGCCGGGCCACGCCGTTCACCCCGACGACGCGCCAGGTGATGAGCACCGACGCGGCGCACACGCTGCAGAAGATGATGACCGGTGTCGTCGAGGATCGCGGCGCGTCCGGCTACGCGGTGCGCATCCCCGCCTTCAAGGGCCAGATCGCGGGCAAGACGGGCACCGCCAGCGTCGCCGTCAACGGCGCCTATCGCGGTGACGTCATCGTCTCCTTCGCCGGCTTCATGCCGGTGAGCAATCCGCAGTTCACCATGCTGGTGGTGCTCCGGCAGCCCAAGGAGACCAAGGTGGCCCGCGAGGGCGCCTACCTGGCGG
>CAZCJX010000319.1:0-2052 GCA_964499205.1 uncultured Actinomycetes bacterium
CCCTGCATTGCTCGTCTCCTCCTCGATTCGCCGCCTTCCCGCGGCGCGACGCTGCTCGGTGAATCAGTCGGCCGCGGTGGTCTCCGGGGCGCGCACCGGTCCATCGTCGGCGAGGGGCGCACCGTGGCCGTGGCCGTGGCCATTGCCGTTCCCCGCCTCGGGCAGCAGCGCGTGCTCGGCGACGGGGAGCCGGGAGAGAAACAGGTCGAGGGCGGTGGTGAGTCGGGCCGGAGCCTGGCCGTGCACGGTGACCCGGGTGGCGCCGTCCTCGTCGGGCACCGCGCCGACGGCGAGCTGCGGGCTGTCGTGCAGGAACAGCGGCACCAGGGGCAGCACGCCCACCGGGAGGAAGGCGATGAGCACCACCGAGAAGGCGCTGAGGATGAGCACCGCCAGCACCACCGCACCGGCCAGCCCGACGGCGAGGCGCGCGTCGTAGGAGCTCGGCCTGGGGCCGAGCACCAGGTACGTCGAGCCTCGCTCGCTGACGCAGAGGTCCTCGGGCAGCTCGATGGCACCGATGCCGTCGAGCACCGCCTCCGGCGCGGTCGTCGTCAGCGTGGAGAACTGGTACTGGGTGGTGGTGCGGGTCGGGGTCATCACGGGGTGGATCGGGGTCTCCGGTGCCCAGTGGGCGGAGGTCGGGCCGGCAACTCGCGGATGGCTGTCCTCCACCGCCTGCGTATCGTGCCCGATTGCGAGGCCGGAAGGGGCGCGCGCGCCGAACGACGTGCTTGGAACCGCCGACCGCACCTGCTACGGTCGCCCTGTGGCGCTGCCGTCCCCCACGGACCTCGAGTGGAGCCCGATCTCCCTCGCCGCGCTGGCCGTCACCGGCGTGGTGTGGGTGCGGCTGCTCGCGCCGAAGCCGGCGGCGCCGCCGCTGCTCGTGCAGCCGGACGGCGATGCGCCGGCCCAGCGACGCCCCTCGGGCGGACACCACGCTCCGGCGGCGGACGCTGCCGCGACGGAGCGCCATGCCTCCTTGGCAGGCAACGCCGGGGCAGGCAACGCCGGCGTGGCTCCCCAGGACCGCCGCCGCCGCGCCGCGTTCGCCGCCACCGGCCTGGCCCTGCTGGCCGTGGCGCTGGTCTCCCCGCTGGCCACCCTGGCAGGCCACTACCTGCTCACCGCGCACCTGCTGCAGGTGACCCTGGTGATGGGCTTCGCCCCGCCGCTGCTCCTGCTCGCCCTGCCACGCACACTGCCCACCGTGCCGCGGCCGCTGCGCATTGCCGGGCGGATCGCCGTCCACCCCGGCTGCGCCATCGTCATGGTCAACCTCGTCTTCTTCGGTGTGCACGCGCCGGTCCTCTACGACGCGGCGCTCCGCGAACCGCTGCTCTACGCCCTCCAGCAGCTGCTGCTGTTCCTCGTCTCGCTGGCCTTCTGGTGGGCGATCGTGGAGCCGACCGGGCCGGGCTCGTGGAGCATGGGCGGCCTGGTCAAGCTGGGGTACATCCTGCTGGCGACCATCCCGCAGACCTTCGCCGGGCTGCTTTTCGCCCTGGCCCACCACGTCTTCTACGCTCCCTACGCCGCCGCGCCCCGGGTCACCGGTCTCGACGCGCTGGGCGACCAGCAGCTCGCCGGGGCGCTGATGGCCATCCTCAGCAAGCTGGCCCTGTTCGCCGCCTTCAGCGTCATCCTCTGGCGGGTGCTCGACGCCGAGGAGCAGGAGGGCGAGCCGGGCGATGACGGCTGGCGCGACGGCGGCGACGGGGAGCGGCCCCAGCCCGTCCCGCCCGACTCGCCGGCATGGCTGGAGCTGCTGCACCGCGGCCGCACCGTGCCGGAGCCGAGCCCGGCGGTCGCACACCTACGCGCTCCCTCGCCCCGCGAGGCGGCCGGGTCAGCCGGCGAGCGATAGGACGCCGGTCGCCGAAGGACATGCGGCCGGCGGCCGAGAACCCCCGTCGCAAACGCCCGAGAACCCCCGCCGCAAACGCCGGCGCCCCGCCGCGAACTCCCCTCAGGGAGCCGGCAGGAGCAGCGTCTCGCCGGCGTAGACCTGGCCGCCGGAGAGGTGGTTGGCGTCGATGATCTGGTCCA
>CAZCJX010000320.1:0-2042 GCA_964499205.1 uncultured Actinomycetes bacterium
CGCCTTGGTCGCCGCGTACGAGGCCTGGCCGAAGCCGCCCAGGGTTCCCGCCACCGACGCCATGTAGACGATGCGACCCCAGCCGCGCTCCTTCATGTAGGGAAAGGCGGCCTTGGTGCAGTTGAACGCGCCCGTCAGGTTGACCTTGACGTCGCGGTCCCAGAGGTCGTCGTTCTGCGCGTCGACCTGGGCCACGTGGTCCAGCGTCGCCGCGTTGTTGACCAGGATGTCGATGGAGCCGAACTCGTCGACGATCTGCTTGAAGACGCCGGCGATCTGGGCGCGGTCGGTGACGTCCATGCGCATCGCCGCGGAGCGGCGGCCCATGTCGCGGATCTCCTGGCTGGTGGCCTCGGAGTACACCACGTTCTGCGAGCTGAAGAACTGGGCGAGCACCGACCCCGACTCCTGCGCCTTCTGCTGCAGCTCGGGGTCGGACTCGACGAGGATGTCGGTCACCACCACGTCGGCACCGGCGCGGGCAAGGGCCAGGCAGTCCGCCCGTCCCAGTCCCCGCGACCCGCCGGTGACCACGGCCACCTTGCCGCTCAGGTCGAACATGCTTCACTCCGTTTGACGATGTCGGGTGCTGGCCGAGGGGTGATTATCGCCATCCGGGACAGCGGCCCGCTGCTCCCGCCGCACCGGCCCCGCACGTACAATCCGGCGCCGCGGAGAACCGAGGAGGAACGCGGTGGCGCAGGCGCGCGCGGCGCGACCCGGCACGTGGTGGGAGACCTGGCGGCCGGCCGTCGTCTTCGGCGTCCTCGCCGCGGTGGCGCACCGGGTGATCACCGCCATCGTGGGCCTGCAGTCCGCCTGGGACGGCACCTGGCCGGAGCACCTGCGCCATCCCGGTGAGGCCTTCCGGCCCTTCGCGCAGTGGGATTCCGGCTGGTACCTCAACATCGCGGCGCGCGGCTACGCCGCCAACCAGAACATCCCCGACGGCTCGGGACACCTGCAGAGCGGCCTCGTCTTCCCACCGGTGTTCCCCGGGCTGATCCGCGCCGCCAGCGACGTCCTCGGCACGCCGCACATGGCCGCGCTGCTGATCGTCTTCGTGGCCCTCGCCGTCGGGCTGGTCGGCCTGTATCGGCTGGTCGAGCTGCAGTGGGACCGGCGCGTCGCCGGGTGGTCGGTGGTGCTGCTGCTCGCCTTTCCGCCGTCGTTCTTCTTCGGGGTGGTGTACTCCGACGCCATCGTCTTCGCCGCCGTGGTGTGGGCCTTTCTGTTCGCGCGGCAGCGGCAGTGGTGGCCGGCGGGAGTGTGCATCGCCATCGCCGGGCTGACCAAGACGGTCGCCTTCGTCGCGGTCATCGCGCTGCTCGTCGAACTGTGGGGTGCGCGGCGGCGCGACGCCCGGCGCGACGCCCTCAGCGCCGCCGGGATCGTGGTGCCGCCGCTGGTGGCGCTGTGCGGGTGGATGGGCTACCAGTGGCGGGCGTTCGGCGATCCCTTCAGGTTCGTCGCCGCCGAGTCGCAGTGGGGACGCGCGCTCGCGCCTCCCTGGCGGTCGATCGCCAACGGGTTCAACGACGTGGTGTCGCAGCACTTCCTGCAGGCGAGCACGCCCTACTTCCTCGACCTGCTGGCCATCCCCGTGCTGCTCGCGGTCATCGTGTACGGCTTTCGCCGCGGCATGCCGCGTTCATGGTTGGTCTACACCGGGCTGGTGCTGATCGCGCTGACCTGCTCCGACACGCTGCTCAGCGTCGACCGCTACGTCCTGATGGTGTTTCCCGTGTTCGTCGCCGCCGCCCTGGCGCTGCGCGAGCACGAGTGGTTGCGCCCACTCGCGCTCGTCGCCCTGACGCTGCTCAACGTCGACCTGCTGCACCGCTTCATCATCACCGGATGGGCGGGCTGAGCCCCGCACACCCCACCCAGCGCGGCCCCCGCCGCGCGGTCCCGGCGCGTCACCGAGCGCGTCTCAGCGCTCGGGCACGCGCCGAGGGTGGGGTGAGGGCCGCCAGGCCCGAGGGGAGGGACCTGCCCTCCCCTCGATGCGCGGCAACGCCGCGCACGCCGCCCGCGGCGAT
>CAZCJX010000321.1:0-2036 GCA_964499205.1 uncultured Actinomycetes bacterium
CTCCCGCGGCACCGGCGGCGGCGGGAACTCGATCTGCAGGTCGTACATGTCGTAGCGGTGCTCGTTGCGGATCAGCAGCGTGTCGGCGAATCCCGCGGTGGTGACCAGGCCGGCCCTGGCACCCTTGCCCTCGATCAGCGCGTTGGTGACCAGCGTGGTTGCGTGCACCATGGCGCGCTGCACGTCGCGCGGGGTGATGCCTGCCTTGGCGAGAACGCTGACCACGCCGCTCTGCAGGCCGACCAGCGGATCGGAGGGTGTGGTCAGCGTCTTCTCGGTGACCACGCGTCCCGAGGTGGCGTCGAGCAGCACCGAGTCGGTGAACGTCCCGCCGATGTCGACGGCGAGGCGCCAGTCACCCATTGCGGTAGTCCTCGCGCGGTGGGACGAAGACGTCGGCGATCCAGGTCTCGCCGGTCGCCGGGTCGGCGATGAAGCGGGAGTCGCCGTGGGGAAGGCCCTTGGGCGCCCAGTAGACGTCGCCGGGGTTGAGCCGGTGGCGCTCCTCGCCGCCGAGGCGGAAGTCGAGGCCGCCGCGCAGGATGATGCCGAACTGCTCGTTGTCGGGATGGCCGTCGTACGGTGTCGGCGCGATCCCCGGCTGGATGCGCCACAGGCAGACCATCATGTTGTCGCCGGTGAGGATGCGGCGGCGCATTCCCGGCTTCACCTCGCGGAAGGCGCCGTCCTCGTCGGCCCTCCACAGCTTGTTGCTCACCTGGCTCTCCGTTGTGCGGTGGTGGTTGCTCAGATCAGGCGATCGATGAGCTGGTTCTCGACCTGGTCGAGGTGCCGTTCGACGGCCTCGACGACGGCATCGGCGTCGCGCCGCTGCAGCGCGTCGGCGATGGCCCGGTGCGCGGAGCAGGAGTCGCGCACGATCACGCGCACGGCGCGCGAGTTCACCCGCGCGGTCAGCGGCGCGGCGAAGTCCTCGGAGTGGAAGAGGCGGTCGAGCACCTTGCCGTACAGCTCGGTGAGCAGCTCGTTGCCGCACGCACGCGCCAGCGCCCAGTGGAAGGCGCGGTCCAGCTGGCGGAACTCCTCGACGTCCATGTTGGGCCGGAAGCGGCAGACCATCTGCACGATCTCGGCGATCTCCTCGTCGCCGGCGCGCTGCACCACCAGCTTGGCGATGGGCAGCTCCATCGCCTCGCGCACCTCGAAGAGCTCGCGCACCTTGAGGTTGCGCTGGTCGGAGGTTCCGTCCAGGGATGGCAGCATCTCGGGGAGCCGCTCGGCCACCACGGTGCGGTTGCCGCGCCGCTCCAGCACCCCCAGCGACACCAATCCCTGGATGGCCTCGCGCACCGAGGTGCGGGCGACGCCGAAGTCCTCGCAGAGCGAGCGCTCCGAGGGGATCGCGGCGCCGGGCGCGAAGCTGCCGCTGCGCACCGCATCGTAGAGGCGGTCGCGCACCTCCTGGGAGAGGGTGCGCCGGTCGACGGGGGTGAACAGCGGGGCGGCGGCGGAGTCCATCAGTGCGCGGCCAGCGCGTCCTGCTGCCGCTTCTCGGCGGCGAGGTCGAGCGGGCGGATGATCGCCTGGTGCTCCTCGTCACCCCACTGCTCGGCGGGGACCAACCACATCACCTCGAACTCGAGGCCGTCGGGGTCCTTGCAGTACAGGCTCTTGTTGGCGCCGTGGTCGCTCTTGCCGACCAGCGCGCCGGCGGCAGCGAGGCGGTGTTCCATGGCGATGAGGTCGTCGAGGGTGGGCACCTCCCAGGCGATGTGGTACAGGCCCACGTCGCGGCCGGCGTTGGAGGGGCCCGCCTGGCTGCCGATGGTGAAGAAGGCGATGTCGTGGTGGTTGCGCGACAGCGGGGCGCGCATGAACATGAAGCGGCCCTGGGGATCGTCGATGATCCGCCGGAAGTCGAGCACCCGCTCGTAGAATTCGGCGGTCCGCCGCGCGTCCCGAACGTAGAGGACGGCGTGGTTCATCCCGGTCACGCTCACCCGCAGCACCTCGCCGTTGGCCGGCCGGACAGGCCAGCAGATCGACTGATGGTCAGACCATACTACCGTCAGTCA
>CAZCJX010000322.1:0-2026 GCA_964499205.1 uncultured Actinomycetes bacterium
TGGTGCTGATGGTCGACGCCGACGTCGACGGCTCGCACATCCGCACCCTGCTGCTGACGTTCTTCTGGCGGCACCTGCAGGACCTGATCAAGGGCGGGCACCTCTTCCTGGCCCAGCCGCCGCTGTACAAGATCGAGCGGGGCAAGCGCATCGAGTACGCGTACAGCGACCTGGAGCGCGACGCCAGGATCAAGGAGATCGGCGGCAAGGTCGAAGTCAGCCGCTACAAGGGACTCGGCGAGATGAACCCTGCGCAGCTCTGGGAGACCACCATGGATCCCGAGCGGCGGGTGCTGCTGCAGGTCGCCGTCGAGGATGCCCTGAAGGCGGACGACATCTTCGACCGGCTGATGGGGTCGGATGTGGAGCCGAGGAAGAGATTCATCCAGACGCATGCGAAGTCTGTGCGGAATCTGGACATTTGATGTCGCTGCGTAGGTGGCGGTGCAGCGGCCAGATCGCGGTGCATCTCGCCGCTTGCTCAGACAGTCCTCGTCGCTGCGCTCCTGCGGAACTCGCCGCGTCGAGACGCACCGCGCTCCGGCCAGGTGTGTCGTGACCTCTGAGCTTCCGATCGCGTTGGACGCGATGGGCGGGGACAATGCGCCGCGGGAGATCGTGCGCGGAGCGCTGCTGGGCGCGGCGCGGCTCGGCGTGTCGGTGGCGCTGGTGGGGCGTCGCGAGGAGGTCGAGCGCGAGATCGCCGGGTGCGATGCGTCGGTGGCGACTGCGGAGGCGCGGGCTCGCGTCGAGGTGGTGCACGCCGACGAGGTGATCGCCATGGACGAGCATCCCGCCGCGGCGGTGCGCGCCAAGCGGGGGGCGTCGCTGGTGATGGCGTGCGAGATGGTCGCGTCGGGGCGGGCGCGTGCGGTGGTCAGCGCGGGCAACAGCGGCGCTGTCCTGGCCGCCGCGCTGTTCCACGTCAAGCGGCTGCGCGGCGTCGCCCGGCCGGCGATCGGTGCCGCGCTGCCACGCGACGGCGGCTCCACCTTCGTGCTCGACGTCGGCGCCAACGCCGACTGCCGCCCCGAGTGGCTGGCCCAATTCGGCGTGATGGGCTCGGTCTACGCGACGGCCATGATGGGCCTCGCCTCGCCGCGCGTCGGATTGCTCAGCAACGGCGAGGAGCCGGGCAAGGGCTCGCAGCTGGTGCAGGCCGCCTCGCCGCTGCTCGCCGCCGCGCCGATCCGCTTCGTCGGCAACGTCGAGGGCAAGGACCTCTTCCGTGACGCCTGCGACGTCGCCGTCACCGACGGCTTCACCGGCAACGTCGCCCTGAAGACCGCCGAGGGCATCGGCGAGTTCCTCTTCAGCGCCATCTCCACCGAGGCGCGCAAGTCGTTGCAGGGCAAGATCGGCGGCGCGCTGCTCAAGCCCAAGCTGCGCCCGATCCGCGACCGCGCCGACTATCGCACCACCGGCGGCGCCCTGCTGCTCGGCGTCGACGGCGAGGTGGTCATCGCCCACGGCCGCTCCGACGCCGAGGCCATCGTCAGCGCATTGCGCGTCGCCGCCACCGCTGCTGACCGATCGGTCCACAGCGTCATCGGCGGCGAGATCGCCAAGGCACCTCCCGCACCTATCGAGGAAACCGTCACACCATGAGCGTCTTCAACCCCGGCACCATCCGTCCAGTCGAGCTCGAGCAGGAGATGCGCTCGTCCTACATGGACTACGCGATGAGCGTCATCATCTCCCGCGCCCTGCCCGACGTCCGCGACGGTCTCAAGCCGGTGCAGCGCCGCATCCTCTACGCCATGCTCGAACAGGGCATGACCGCCGGTGCGCGCTACCAGAAGTCGGCGGCCATCGTCGGCGAGGTGCTCAAGAACTACCACCCCCACGGTGACGCCTCGGTCTACGACACCATGGTCCGCCTCGCCCAACCCTGGGTGATGCGCTATCCCCTGGTCGACGGCCAGGGCAACTTCGGCTCGGTCGACGGCGACCCCCCGGCGGCCTATCGCTACACCGAGGCGCGGATGTCGCCGGTGGCGATGCAGCTCACCGAGGACATCGACAA
>CAZCJX010000323.1:0-2012 GCA_964499205.1 uncultured Actinomycetes bacterium
TGGGACGGATCTCCTTCTCCGCGAACTCGTGGGCGAGCTGGCGGATCTCCTCCTGTTCCTTGCTCAGCGAAAAGTCGAGTGGCATGGTGGCAGTCGAACCTCAGTCGGAGAGCCGGACTTCGGCCCGGCCGTTGGAGAGCACGGTGTCACCGCGGTCGGACGTGGCTCCCACCTCGAGGGTGGCGATGCCGTTCTCGTCGTCCACGGCAACAACTGTGCCGGTGCAGGTGATGGTGTCGCCGGGCAGCAGCGGCTTGCTGAAGCGGCACGAGATGGACACGACCCGATCGTTCCCGCCCGCCCAGCGCGCCACCGCCTCGGCGAGGATGCCCATGTTGAGCATGCCGTGGGCGATGGTGCCGGGAAGCCCCACCATGCGCGCGAACTCTTCGTTGGTGTGGATGGGATTGGGATCGCCGGACGCCTCGGCGTAGGCGTTGATCTGCTCCTGGGTGACGGTGCGCGACAGCGTGGTCATCTGGTCGCCCACCTTCACCGCCGTCTTCGAGAGCGTCATGGTCTTCGCGTCTAGCCTCGAATGATCAGCAGCGCACGGCCGGAGCACACCGGCGTGCCGTCCTTGGTCGATTCCATGTCGACGCCGACGAAGGTCATGCCGCGCTTCTGGTCCACCGAGGCGATGGTCGCCTCGCTGTCCACCACGTCGCCCGCGGCGATCGGTGCATGGAAGCGGAAGCTCTGCTCGCCGTGGATGAGTCCGGCGAGGTTTATGCCCACCTCGGCGTCGCCGAAGATCTGGCCGAGCGCGGGGAACATCAGGTACACCGCGGCGTAGGTGGGTGGCACCGTGCCGGGCTGGAAGACCTCGTCGTCTCCGGCGATGGCGGCGGCGAAGCGGGCCGCGCGCTCACCGTCGACGACCTGGCCCGGGGCCCGGTAGGAGCGTCCGACGTGGCTGGAATCAGGCATGACGCGAAGTGTGCGCCGCCTAGCGCAGCAGCGTCTGCAGCTTCATGGCCAGGCCCATGTCGCCCTTCACCTTGAGCTTGCCGCTCATGAAGGCCATGGTCCCGTCCAGCTTGCCCTCGGTGAGGGCGACGAAGTCCTCGGCGGCCATCGAGATGGTCACGCCGGGGTTCTCCGCGGGGCCCTCGGCCACGTGGCCGTCGCCGTCGGCGAGGGTGACGTGCCAGACGCCGCCGTTCTCCCCCGAGAGGTCGAACTGGAAGACGCCGTTCATGCCGGCGACCTTCTGGGGGTTCTCGCGCAGGTTGGTCTCCAGGGCGTTGATCTGGTCTGCAGGTGTGGCCATGGTCCCTCCATCCTCGGTGCGGGGGTTCGAGCGCCGGGGCGGGCTCGGATGGAGCCCGTTCCAACCCCCCGGCGACCCACGGATCGCGAGCCTCGCCGGGGCGGAAATTGACACCGGCGTCAGCTTCTGCCGCACTATAACGCGATGCGACATGCGTGTCAATTACGGGAGGAGCCTCCCAACTCTACTGTCAGGAATTGTGAGCCATGAATTCGGGGATTCGAGGCGGAATCGCTGTCGGCGAAGGACCCTGTGCCGGCGCGGGCGCCCGTGACGCGGCGCGTTAGGAGGCGGCCCCGGCCAGCTCGGCGACCCGGGCCGGCGCCAGCTCCTCGAGGGCGCTGAGCCGCTCCTCGGCGGTCAGGTTGGCGAAGGCCAGCAGGGGCACGTCGACGCCCTGGCCGAGCATGTCGGCCACCCGGCGCCGGCAGGTGGCCCCGTCGCCCACCACCGAGACCTCGTCGACCAGCGAGTCGGGCACCAGCTGGGTGGCCGCCTGCTTGTCGCCGGAGAGGTAGAGCTCCTGGATGCGCCGTGCCTCCTCGGCGTAGCCGTAGCGGCTGACCAGGGCGTTGTAGAAGTTGCGCTGGCGCGAGCCCATGCCGCCGACGTAGAGGGCGATGTACGGCTTGAGCAGCTGCCGCCCCGCCGCCGCGTCGTCGCCGACGTGGACGCTCACCGTGGGGCAGACCTCCAGGCGCCCCAGGGCGCCGTCGCGCCGGGCGGCGCCGCGGGCCAG
>CAZCJX010000324.1:0-1990 GCA_964499205.1 uncultured Actinomycetes bacterium
CTGGTGCGCAGCATGGTCTCGGTGTGGGCGCCGCTGGCCCGCTACGGCGGCAGCAGCAAGGGCGGCGCCCTGGCCCTGTCGCGGGCCATCGCCGTGCTCGCCGAGCCGCCGCTCTCGCTGCGCTCCAACGAGAAGCCGCTCTCCCTCGCCGACGTCGCCCAGCGCCTCGGCCGCTCCGAGGAGGAGCTGGAGCGCTGGGCCGGCGCCGGACTGCTCGGCCAGCCGGAGCAGCCGATCTCCGCCGACGCGGTCACCGTGTGGGGATCGGCCGCGGTGGAGCGGGCACGGCTGATCGACTACCTGCGGCAGCACGGCGTCAGCGAGGACGAGCTGCGTGAGGCCAACGCCCAGCGCCGCCTGCCCCTGCTGGTCATCGACCGCGCCGTCGCCGGGCGGGCCACCCTGACCCTGGAGGACGTGGCCCGGCGCACCGGCGTCGAGGCGCCCTTCGCCATCCAGCTCTGGCGCGCGCTCGGCCTGCCCCCGGGTGAGGACGGCGAGGCGGTGCACAGCCGGCGCGACGTCGAGGCGATGCGCATCCTCGCCGCCCTGCGCTCGATCTTCCCCGACGACGACCTCCTCGAAGCCGCCTCGGTGCTGGGGCTGGCCATGGCCCAGGTGGCGGGCAGCCAGGTGGAGCTGTTCCGCCGGCGCATCACCGGCCAGATGGGCGGCAGCAGCGGCGCCAACCTCGACTTCGTGCTGCGCAGCGCGGCCATGGTCGACCTCATGCTGCCCACCGTCGGCATCCTGCTGGAGCAGGTCCACCGCCGCCACATCGAGGCCGCGGTGCAGGGCGAGTCGGTGGCCGCAGTGGAGGAGGCGGAGGGGGCGCTGCCGGGGCAGGTGGAGTGCCTGGTGGGCTTTGCCGACCTGGTCGGCTTCACCGCCGCCTCGGAGCAGCTGCTGCCCATGGACCTCGGCGAGATGGCCGGGGCGCTGGTGCGCCGCGCCGAGGAGGCGCTGCCCCGGCACGGTGCGCGCATCGTCAAGACCATCGGCGACGCGGTGATGTTCACGACCCTCGACCCCGCCTCGGGCGCGGCGGCGGCGATGGACCTGCTGGAGCTGGCCGGTCGCGACGAGCGGCTGCCTCCGCTGCACGTCGGCCTGGCCTACGGGCCGGTGCTGCGGCGCTACGGGGACTGCTTCGGGCGCACCGTCAACGTGGCCTCGCGGCTCTGCGCGGTGGCCTCGCCGGGCGCCGTGCTGCTGCACTGCGACGTGCCGCTCGACGAGCCGAGCTGGCGGGAGAAGGGCATCGCCACCGGCAGGCCGGTGAAGCTCAGGGTCAAGGGCATCGAGGGCGGGATCGAGGCGCTGCCGGTGGTGCGGGCGTGACCGGGTTGCCAGCCGGGTCGGCAGCCCGTACCATACATATGTTCGCCCGCCCGGGCGGGCCCGGTCGTCACGCCCGGAGCGTGAGCCACGCGCCTCACCACGCGTCGGAGTACAGCATTGACAAACACACTGAACAGTGGCACACTCGAGGTCGTCGCATCCACCAACGGCGCTGCGCGGCGTGAGCGCGCTTCGGCGGCGTCCAAGGAGACCGAGCCGGTGACGACCGAACGGGACCGCGCCCTCAGCACCGCCCTGGGCCAGATCGAGCGCTCCTACGGGAAGGGCGCGATCATGAAGCTGGGGGATGCCACCGCTCAGCGCAACATCGACGTGATCCCCACCGGGGCACTCACCCTCGACATCGCGCTCGGCGTCGGCGGCGTGCCGCGCGGCCGCATCATCGAGGTGTACGGACCGGAGTCCTCGGGCAAGACCACGCTGACACTGCACATCGTCGCCGAGGCGCAGCGCCGCGGCGGGGTGGCCGCCTTCATCGACGCCGAGCACGCGCTCGATCCGCAGTACGCCTCGCGCATCGGGGTGAAGACCGAGGAGCTGCTGATCTCGCAGCCCGACACCGGCGAGCAGGCGCTGGAGATCGTCGAGGTGCTGGTGCGCAGCGGCGCCGTCGACGTCATCGTCGTCG
>CAZCJX010000325.1:0-1960 GCA_964499205.1 uncultured Actinomycetes bacterium
CGTGGGTGCGCACCCTCGCGCTGTGGGCGCAGACCTCGAAGCGCGAGGTGTCGTATGCGCTGTGCAACGACAGCCGCACGCTGCTGTGGTTCGCCAACCAGCGGGCCGTCGAATACCACCCTGCACTGGTCCGCGCCGACCGCCTCGACCAGCCGCTCCATCTCGTGCTCGACCTCGACCCGCCGTCCGCCGACGACTTCGCCGCCGCGGTGCGCGCCGCCCACCTCGTCCGCCAGGCGCTCGCCGATGCCGGCCTGGCCGGCGCAGTCAAGACCAGCGGTGCCAAGGGGGTGCACGTCTTCGTCCCCCTCGCACGAGCGACGTTCGACGACGTGGCAGCGGCGGCTCGTGCGCTGGCGGCGCGCGCGGAGCGCCTCGACCCCTCGCTGGCGACCACGGCGTTCATGAAAGAGGACCGTGGCGGCAGGGTCTTCGTCGACTCCACGCGGGTCGGCTGGGCAACCGTGGTCGCCGCCTACAGCCCGCGGGCGCGCGCCGGCGTGCCCGTCTCCTTCCCCGTGTCATGGGACGACCTGGATCGCGTGGTGCCGCAGGACTTCACCATCAAGACGGCACTGCCGTTGATCGCCGGCCGCGATCCCTGGGTCGAGGCGATGCCCCAGCCGCAGGTTCTCGATGCCGCGCTGGTCGACGAGGGGCGCGCCATCCCGGTTGCGCGGGTGCAGGCGATGCACGAGGGGCGGCGGAGGGCGCGGCTGCGCGACCACCGCGCGTGAGTGCCTGACCAGCCGACGTAGGCTTGGTGTCATGGCATCCACACACCTCACCGTGCGCGTCGCCGCGCCCCCTGCCGCCGTCTATCGCGCGCTGCTCGACGCCGGCGCCGTCGCCAGGTGGCGGGTGCCCGACGGCATGACCTCGGCGGTACACGAGTTCGACGCCCGCGAAGGCGGCCGGTTCCGCATCTCGCTGACGTACGACGCGCCCGGCGCCACCGGCAAGACCACGGCGCACACCGACACGTACCACGGCCGCTTCCTCCGACTCGTGCCCAACCGCCAGGTCGTCGAGCTCATCGAATTCGAGACCGACAACCCCACCCTGCAGGGCGAGATGACCATCACCACCACCCTCGTGGAGTCGGGCGGCGGCGGCACCGACATCGTGGTCGCCCACGAGGGCCTGCCGCCGGGTGTGCCCGCCGCGGACAACGAGCTGGGAACGCGCATGGCGCTCGCCAAGCTCGCCGCCCTGGTCGACGGGACAGGACCTGGCTGACGGGTTCAGACCTCCCGGAAATCCGCGTCCACCACGTCGTCGCCGCCGCTCTGCCCGCCGTCGCCGCCGCTGCCGCCGGGCGGGCTGCCGCGGCCGGTTGCCGCGCCCGCGTAGGCCTGCTCGGCGACACGCGGCAGCGTCTGCTCCAAGTCCTCGGCGGTGCGCCGCATGCGCTCCACGTCGTTGGCGGCCATCGCCTCGCGCACCGTGCGCACCTTGCCCTCGAGCTCGACGCGCATCTCCTGCGGCACCTTCTCGCCTGACTCGGCGAGCGTCTTCTCGGCGCTGTAGGCGACCTGGTCCGCGCGGTTGCGTGCCTCGACGGCGGCCGCCCGCCGGCGGTCCTCCTCGGCGTGCTGCTCGGCTTCGCGCACCATGCGCTCGACCTCGTCCGTCGACAGCGTGGTGGAGCCGGTGATGGTGACGCGATTCTCCTTGCCGCTGGCGCGGTCGCGCGCCGACACGTGCAGGATGCCGTTGGCGTCGACCTCGAAGGTCACCTCGATCTGCGGCACCCCTCGTGGGGCGGCGGGAATGCCGTCGAGCCGGAAGCGACCGAGAACGCGGTTGTCCCTGGCAAGCGGCCGCTCGCCCTGCAGCACGACGACCTCGACCGAGGTCTGGTTGTCGGCGGCCGTGGAGAACACCTCGGTGCGCGAGGTGGGGATGGTGGTGTTGCGCTCGATCAGCTTGGTCATCACCCCGCCCTCGGTCTCGATGC
>CAZCJX010000326.1:0-1957 GCA_964499205.1 uncultured Actinomycetes bacterium
CGTGGGTGCGCACCCTCGCGCTGTGGGCGCAGACCTCGAAGCGCGAGGTGTCGTACGCGCTGTGCAACGACCGCCGCACCTTGCTGTGGTTCGCCAACCAGCGCGCCGTCGAATACCACCCCGCCCTGGTCCGCGCCGACCACCTCGACCAGCCGCGATATCTCGTGCTCGACCTCGACCCGCCGTCTGCCGACGACTTCGCCGCCGCGGTCCGCGCCGCCCACCTCGTCCGCCAGGCGCTCGCCGATGCCGGCCTGGTCGGCGCGGTGAAGACCAGCGGTGCCAAGGGGGTGCACGTCTTCGTCCCCCTGGCAGGGGCGACGTTCGACGACGTGGCAGCGGCGGCTCGTGCGCTGGCGGCGCGCGCGGAGCGCCTCGACCCCTCGCTGGCGACCACGGCGTTCATGAAAGAGGACCGTGGCGGCAGGGTCTTCGTCGACTCCACGCGGGTCGGCTGGGCAACCGTGGTCGCCGCCTACAGCCCGCGGGCGCGCGCCGGCGTGCCCGTCTCCTTCCCCGTGTCATGGGACGACCTGGATCGCGTGGTGCCGCAGGACTTCACCATCAAGACGGCACTGCCGTTGATCGCCGGCCGCGATCCCTGGGTCGAGGCGATGCCCCAGCCGCAGGTTCTCGATGCCGCGCTGGTCGACGAGGGGCGCGCCATCCCGGTTGCGCGGGTGCAGGCGATGCACGAGGGGCGGCGGAGGGCGCGGCTGCGCGACCACCGCGCGTGAGTGCCTGACCAGCCGACGTAGGCTTGGTGTCATGGCATCCACACACCTCACCGTGCGCGTCGCCGCGCCCCCTGCCGCCGTCTATCGCGCGCTGCTCGACGCCGGCGCCGTCGCCAGCTGGCGCGTTCCCGACGGCATGACCTCGGCCGTGCACGAGTTCGACGCCCGCGAAGGCGGCCGGTTCCGCATCTCGCTGACATACCGCGCGCCCGGCGCCACCGGCAAGACCACGGCGCACACCGACACGTATCACGGCCGCTTCCTGCGACTCGTGCCCGACCGCCAGGTCGTCGAGCTCATCGAATTCGAGACCGACGACCCCTCGCTGCAGGGCGAGATGACCATCACCACCACCCTGGTGGAGTCGGACGGCGGCACCGACATCGTGGTCGCCCACGAGGGCCTGCCGCCCGGTGTGCCCGCCGAGGACAACGAGCTGGGAACGCGCATGGCGCTCGCCAAGCTCGCGGCCCTCGTCGACGGAACAGCACCTGGCTGAAGGGTTCAGACCTCCCGGAAATCCGCGTCCACCACGTCGTCGCCGCCGCTCTGCCCGCCGTCGCCGCCGCTGCCGCCGGGCGGGCTGCCGCGGCCGGTTGCCGCGCCCGCGTAGGCCTGCTCGGCGACACGCGGCAGCGTCTGCTCCAAGTCCTCGGCGGTGCGCCGCATGCGCTCCACGTCGTTGGCGGCCATCGCCTCGCGCACCGTGCGCACCTTGCCCTCGAGCTCGACGCGCATCTCCTGCGGCACCTTCTCGCCTGACTCGGCGAGCGTCTTCTCGGCGCTGTAGGCGACCTGGTCCGCGCGGTTGCGTGCCTCGACGGCGGCCGCCCGCCGGCGGTCCTCCTCGGCGTGCTGCTCGGCTTCGCGCACCATGCGCTCGACCTCGTCGGTCGACAGCGTGGTCGAGCCGGTGATGGTGACGCGATTCTCCTTGCCGCTGGCGCGGTCGCGCGCCGAGACGTGGAGGATGCCGTTGGCGTCGACCTCGAAGGTCACCTCGATCTGCGGCACGCCGCGTGGGGCGGCGGGAATGCCGTCGAGCCGGAAGCGGCCGAGGACGCGGTTGTCCCTGGCAAGCGGCCGCTCGCCCTGCAACACCACGACCTCGACCGACGTCTGGTTGTCGGCCGCCGTGGAGAACACCTCGGTGCGCGAGGTGGGAATGGTGGTGTTGCGCTCGATCAGCTTGGTCATCACCCCGCCCTCGGTCTCGATGC
>CAZCJX010000327.1:0-1949 GCA_964499205.1 uncultured Actinomycetes bacterium
TACCAGCACGGCGAGGTCTTCGTCACCGACGACGGCGCCGAGACCGACCTCGACCTCGGCCACTACGAGCGCTTCGTCGACGTCTCCCTGAGCAAGGCGAGCAACGTCACCACCGGCAAGATCTACAGCAGCGTCATCGCCAAGGAGCGCCGCGGCGACTACCTCGGCGGCACGGTGCAGGTGATCCCGCACATCACCAACGAGATCAAGGAGCGCGTGCAGCGCGTCGCCGCCGACGAGGAGCCCCGTCCCGACGTGGTCATCGTCGAGGTCGGCGGCACCGTCGGCGACATCGAGTCGCTGCCCTTCCTCGAAGCCATCCGCCAGCTCAAGAACGACGTCGGCCGGCGCAACGTCTGCTACGTGCACCTGACGCTGGTGCCGTTCATCGCCGCCAGCGAGGAGTTCAAGAGCAAGCCGACCCAGCACAGCGTCAACACGCTGCGCAGCATCGGCATCCAGCCCGACGTCATCGTCGCCCGCAGCGAGCGCCCCATCGACCAGTCGCAGAAGCAGAAGATCGCGCTGTTCGGCGACGTCGAGGAGCGCGCCGTCATCAACGTGCCCGACGTGCGCTCGATCTACCAGGTGCCGCTGATGCTGGAGGAGGCGGGCCTCGGCGACTACATCTGCGAGGTGCTCGGCATCGAGGCCGCCTCGCCCGACCTGACCCAGTGGCGCAGCCTGGTGCAGCGCATCCAGGCGCCCAAGCCGCCGGTGCGCATCGCCCTGGTCGGCAAGTACGTGCAGATGCCCGACGCCTACCTCAGCGTTACCGAGGCGCTACGCCACTCCGCGGTGCACCACGGCGTCGACCTGCAGATCGAGTGGGTCAACGCGGAGTTGCTGGAGGAGGGCGACAGCAGCGCGCTGCAGGGCGTCGACGGCATCGTCGTTCCCGGCGGCTTCGGCCATCGCGGCATCGAGGGCAAGGTGGTCGCCTCGCGGCACGCGCGGCACACCGGCACGCCGTACCTCGGGCTCTGCCTCGGCATGCAGTGCGCCGTCGTCGACTTCGCCCGCGAAGTTCTGGACAGCGACGACGCCAACTCGACGGAGTTCAACGCCTTCAGCCCGCATCCCGTCATCGACCTGCTGCCCGAGCAGCGCGACGTCGAGGACATGGGCGGGACGATGCGGCTCGGCGTCTACCCCTGCAAGCTGCAGGAGGGCACGCGGGCCTACGCGGCCTACGGCGAGCCGGTGGTCTACGAGCGCCACCGCCACCGCTTCGAGTTCAACAACCACTACCGCGAGGTGCTGCAGGAGGCCGGCATGGTCTTCAGCGGCACGTCGCCCAACGGGCGGCTGGTCGAGGTCGTCGAGCTGCGCGACCACCCCTTCTTCGTCGCCTCGCAGTTCCACCCCGAGTTCCGTTCGCGGCCGAGCAATCCCCACCCGCTGTTCCGCGACTTCGTCGGCGCGGTGGCGCAGCGGGCGGGTGTGTCAAACGGCCGCGCGGAGGCCGCCGACCTGCCCCTCCCCGAACCCCGCTCGGCAACCGCCTAGCCCGTCGCGGCACACTGGGGGCAGATGAGCACCGCCGAGTCGCGCGCCCAGTCGCTGCGCCCGCGCACCCGCGTCCGCGAAGCCAACCACGGCCTGGAGCTGTTGCGCTCCACCGAGGCGGCGGCGCTCACCGTGGGCCGCTGGCTGGGCCGCGGCGACAAGGCGGGCACCCGCGACGCCGGGCAGCAGGCGATGGAGGAGTCGCTCTCCGCCATGCCCTACGACGCGCGCGTGGTGATCGGCCCCGACACGCCGGGCAGCGCGCTGCACCCCGGGCGCCGCATCGGCGCCGGGCGCGACCGCATCGACCTCGCCGTGCTCCCCGTCGACGGCGTCAGCCTGGTCGCCCGGGGCCTCACCCAGGCGCTGAGCATCGCCGCCGCCGCCGAGCCGGGCGGCATCCTGCAGCCGCCGCCGGTCGCCTACATGCACAAGATCGC
>CAZCJX010000328.1:0-1896 GCA_964499205.1 uncultured Actinomycetes bacterium
TGTTTGTTGCCGACAATGGCAGCAACTGGTACTTCCAGGGCGACACCGACCCGGGATGGAGCAACGACACCGGGGTGCTCGACGAGCTGAAGACCATCCCAGCCGGCGACTTCGAGGCGGTCGACGAGTCCTCGCTGATGATCGATGCCGACTCGGGGCGGGCGAACGTCGCTCCGCCAGCCGGGGTTGCCGCCTCACCCAGCGCGGCAGCGTCTGCGAGCGCGACGGCGCGGCCCACCGTCGCTCCGGCCGCCACCGCGCCGCCCACCCTCGCCCCGGCCGCGACGCCTCCTCTGACGCCGCCGCCGACCCCGGGTCCGCAGTCGGTCGCGGTGTCGCCTGCGCCGGGCCCGTTGATGGTCTTCGCCCGCCACGGCGCGCCGCCTGCCGCCGCCGGCGGTCCGCCCTGGCCTGCGCTGGGCGGCGGGGCGGCGGCCCTGCTTCTCCTCGGTGGGGGAGGAGCCGCGCTGTGGCGGCGTGCCCGCCGGCGGCTCGGTCGGCTCCACACTTTAGATATCTGATATCACCGTTTCCCTTATCAGGCCTAGCATGATCGCATCGCCTAGAACACCGCGCTGCCGGAGGGCATGCCCATGGATGCGATCACTCTGTTGGAAAGCGACCATCGCGAGGTCGAGGGCCTCTTCTCTCGCTTCGAGACCGCGTCCGCCAGGGACCGGCGCGGGATCGCCGACACCATCGTCAAGGAGCTCAGCATCCACAGCGAGATCGAGAAGCTCCACCTCTATCCCACCGTCCGCGACGAGGTGCCTGACGGCGCGGCGCTGGCCGACCACAGCCTGGCCGAGCACCGGATCGTCGACGAGCTGCTCGCCAAGGCCTACAAGTATCTCGACGAGGCGGGCAGCACCTCCTTCGGCGACCTGATGCTGCGCATCAAGAGCGAGGTGCAGGCGCACGTGCAGGAGGAGGAGACCGAGATCTTCCCCAAGCTGCGCGCCTCGGTGAGCACCTCGCGGCTCGACGAGCTCGGCGACCAGCTGGCCGCGGCCAAGAAGACGGCGCCGACGCGGCCGCATCCCGCGGCGCCGGACCAGGGCCCGGCGCACCAGGTCATGGGTCGCGCCGCCGGCATGGTGGACCGCGCCCGCGACACGATCACCGGACGCTGACCCTCCCTCCGCCCGCTGCGGGCGCGGCGCAGTGGCCGCTGGGCGTCCCGCGTGGCGTCCAGCGGCCGCGGTGCCGGCGGCCCCCGCGGGACCCGCTGCGTCCGCGGTGGCCGCGTACCATGCCCGGCCATGCCGCACCGGGCGCTGACCTCCGCGGAGATCTCGCTGCCGACCGTTCCCGCCACCGCCCGCGTGGCCGAGCGCATCGCCACGCTGGCGGGTGACGTCGAGCTGGTCGTACTCACCGACAACCACGCCGGTCGGCCGCGCATGTCACCGCTCGCCGCGGTCGCGCTGGCCCGCGAGCAGGGTGTGCGCACGGTGGTGCACGTCTCGGCCCGCGACCGCAACCGCCTGGCGCTGCAGAGCGAGGTGGTCGGCGCCGCGGCGCTGGGCTGCGACGGCATCGTCTGCCTGCACGGCGACGACATCGAGGGCATCGCCCGCGTCGGCGACATGACCGGCACCCAGCTGCTCGCCGCCGCCGGGGAGTGGCTGGCGCGCCGGCCGGTTCCGCGCGGTTGTGTCCTCAACCCGTTCGCCGCGGACGCGGATCGCGAGTTGCGCCTGCTGCGCCGCAAGCTGGAGTGCGGGGCAACCTTCGCGCACACCCAGATGTGCTTCAGCCTCTCCCGACTCGAGTCGTTCATGGCGCGCATGGAGGCCGAGGGACTGCTCGGCCGGCTGCGCGTGTTCGCCGGCGTCGCCGTGCTGCGCGACCGGGCGATGGCGGACCATGCCCGCGCCCTGCCCGGCTGCGACC
>CAZCJX010000329.1:0-1885 GCA_964499205.1 uncultured Actinomycetes bacterium
AGGGCCAGGTCGGCCCGGTGCGCAGCGCCCGGCTGATCTCGCCGCTGCTGGTCGCTGAATACGGCGGCACGCTGGTCTTCTCAGGCTCGTCGATGTACGTGCACGACAGGCTGGTTGCCAACCACACGCCGCGCTTCGACGAGACCGACGCCGGCCACGACATGTTCCGCATCGGCTCGCGCGCCGCGCCGCACAACCTGTACACCGACGGCGGCCGTGTCGACGACATGGTCCGCCGCAGCGCCCGTCCCACGGTGGCCTACCAGCTCTGGAGCCGGGCCACCACCGCCGCGGGCGGCGCCCCGGTGGGCGGCTTCACCGTCCCCGTCTCGCCCAGCGAGCGTCCCGCCTACGCCTGGAACCCCGGCGCCGGCGGCTGGGTGCGCACCGAGCCCGACACCGGCACCTTCATCGACGCCAACAACGGCAAGCCGGTGGTGGTCGGCACGGTGGTGGTGATGCAGGTGCCGGCCCGGCTCAACCCCGCCGACATCGAGAACGGCTGCTGCACCGCGGGCTGGGAGTACACCATGTCCGGCACCGGCGCCGCCCAGGTCTTCACCAACGGCGCCGAGTACGACGGCACCTGGACCCAGGGCCCCTCCGGCCCGCCCACCTTCACCCTCCCCGGCGGCGCCGCCGCGCCCATCGCCCCGGGCACCGTCTGGATCGCCGTCGTTCCCACGGGGCAGCGCGCCGCCGCGCACTGAGCCCCTCACCCCGACCCTTTGCCAAGCCCCGGTGGGGCGCGGTGGCTCCGGCCCCCGCCCCCCGGGGCTTCTTTCTTTTATGCGTCAGCGGGTGACGTGGACGGCCACGATCTCGATCAGGCCGGCCAGCTCGCTGAAGTCGTCGGGATTGCGCGTGTACAGCGGCAGTCCCGAGGCCAGTGCCGTGGCGGCGATGAGCAGGTCCACGGCCCGCCGGCCGCGCGCCTTGCGCCCCGCGCCCGCCACCTGCGCGTAGACCCTGCCGTAGGCGCGGGCCGCCGCGGCGTCGAAGGGCAGGGCGTCGAAGAAGGCCTCCACCCGCTGCAGCCGCTCCTGCCGCCGGGCCATCTCGCCCGGGTCGGTTGCGGCATGGGGTCCGGCGGCCAGCTCGGCAAGGGTGATCGCGGCCACCGCCGCGGTCTGGGGCAGCGCCTCCTCCGCCACCAGGGGCAGGTCGATCATCACCGAGGTGTCGAGCAACCCCCTCGCGTGGCGGCTCTCAGCCACGCGGCGTCGCGTCCTGGTCGAGCACCCGGTCGAGGTCAGCCCGGAAGCGATCCGCGGCGATCTCCGGCGACTCCGCGAACGCAGATGTCACCGTCTCCGCAGGCACGAACCGCCGGTGGCGCAGCGGGACCAGCTCGGCCACCGGCACCCCGTTCCGCGTGACGATGAACGCCGTCCCGTCGTCGAGGGCCCGCATGATCCGCCCGCTGTCGTTGCGCAGCTCTCGCTGCGTGATGTACCGCGCCATCGTCTGGCCATCGTAGCACTCGTGCTACATGACGGCCGCGCCATGGCTCAGTGGGGTCCGCCGACGGCGGTGAGGGGCCTGGCCGGGTGGGGGTCGGGGGCGGACCAGGGGTAGGTGCCCAGGGCGTTCCACTCCTCGCCGTTGACGTCCTGCCAGACCCAGAAGGAGGCGCCGACGGCGCCGTCGCGGCGGGCCACGCCCATGAAGCGGTCGAGCTCGGCGGTGGTGGGCTGGGTGATGCGGCCGCCCACGTCGCCGAAGCTGAAGGCCTGGCCGATGGCGTGGACGGGCTTGAGGGCGGCGAGGCGGGAGACGGCCTCGTCCGCGGCGGAGCCGGGGTCGCGGCACTCCCAGTAGACCATCGGCGCGAAGGCGTCGACGTAGGGGGCCATGGCGCCGTAGGGATAGGCGGCCATCCAGT
>CAZCJX010000330.1:0-1884 GCA_964499205.1 uncultured Actinomycetes bacterium
GCGTCGAGCGCCAGCAGCGCTTTGTCGCACAGGCCGCAGCCCTGCCGGGTGAGGAACTCAACGTGGAGGTGCGTGCTCATCGTGCGGGTGCGAATGTAGCGCGGGGCGAACGGACAGGACCTGTCCTGGCGCCAACTCTGGAGCCGCGCTTGGCGCCGGTGGCGACGCCGCGGTGACGGTCCGCTCACGAGCGCCCGGATGCGACCCCGTCCCGCGCGGCTATGCTCGCCGCCACGTGAGCGAGGAGCCGCACGACCCACTGCACCGCCAGCCCGGCCGCGACGCCGCCGAGGGCATCGGCGATCCCGGCCGCCTCCTCCACGGAGAGGACCCGGACAGCCGCCATCTCGACGACGCCCGGCACTGGGAGGCCGTCTACCGCGAGCTGCTCGACTTCAAGAGGGTGATGCTCGACACCACCCGCCGCCGCGTCGAGACGGCGTCGGAGGCCGCCCGCGAGGAGCTGCTCGGCACCGACATCCCCGTCCTCGAGGCCGAGGCCCAACGCCTCGCCGCCCGGCGGGAGTTCTGGCTGCGCCGCATCACCGAGCTCGGCGCCTGAATTTTGGGAAGGAGTTAATGCCATGGCTGACCAGAAAACGGTGCTCACCACCGGGGTGAACTCGGGGATCGGGCTGGCCACGGTGATCGAGCTGGCCCGCCGCGGCCACCGCTCGGTGGGCAGCGTGCGCTCCACCGCCAAGGCGCGGGTGGTGCACGAGGCGGCGCGCCAGGCCGGCGTCGAGGTGGAGACGGTGCTGCTCGACGTCACCGACGCGGCGGCGTGCGCGCGGGTGATCGACCAGGTGCGTCCTGACGCACTGGTCAACAACGCCGGCTTCTCCTCCACCGGCGCCGTCGAGGACGTCGGCGACAGGGAGGCGCACCTGGCCATGGAGACCATGGTCTTCGCGCCGATGCGCCTGTCCCGCCTGGCGATTCCCCACATGCGCGAGCGCGGCTGGGGCCGCATCGTCAACGTCAGCTCCATCTTCGGCCGCACCACCACGCCGCTAACCGGCTGGTACCAGGCCTCGAAGCACGCCCTGGAGGCGCTCTCCGACGCGCTGCGCGTCGAGGTGGCCTCGAGCGGCATCGGCGTGGTTCTGGTCGAACCTGGCGGTTTCCGCACGGGCATCTGGGACACCGCCCAGGACGAGGTCGACCGCTTCGACGGCTCCCGCTACCGCACCGCCTACCGCCGCACCATGCAGGGCGTGCGGCTGAGCAGCCCGCTGATGGGCAGGCCGGAGACGGTGGCCAGGGTGATCGCCGGCGCCATCGCGGCGCGGCGGCCCAAGGCGCGCCACCTGGTCGGCTACGACGCCCAGGCGGTGGTGCTCTACGACAGGGTCATGCCCACCGGCCTGCGCGACCGGCTGACCCGCATCGCGCTCGGCCTCTAGCCGCCCGCCGCGCGCACCTCCCCGACCTCCTCCATCAGCACCACCACGCCCTCGACGGTCTGGCGGTCGCGCAGCGGCGAGCAGGTCACCCGGCAGGCGATGGTGCGCCCGCGCCGGTTCATCGAGGAGAGGACGCGGCTCTCCCCCTCGGTCTCGCCGCTGAGGCAGAGGCGCAGCGGCGCGGTGAGCTCGTCGACGGCCAGGCCGATGTCGAGGCTGAGCAGGCTGTGGCCGACCACCTCCTCGCCGCGCAGTCCCCAGAGGTCCTCGGCGCGGCCGTTCCAGATCTGGATGCGCAACTCGGGGTCGAGCACGGCGACGCCGACGCGCAGGCTGGTCAGCACCGAGTCCATGAGCCCGTTGGCCCGGTCCAGCTCGACGCTGCGCTCGCGCAGCTCCACGTTGATGGTCTGCAGCTCGCCGTTGGTGACCTGGAGCTCCTCGTTCATCGTCTCCAGCTCCTCGTTGGCCGACTGCA
>CAZCJX010000331.1:0-1866 GCA_964499205.1 uncultured Actinomycetes bacterium
ACCAGGTAGGCGCCGCCGATGCCGGAGAGCAGGCCGCAGAGCATCAGCGTCTGGCGGCGCCGCTTGTTGACCGCGATGCCGCTGACGTCGGCCGCCTGCGGGTTCTCGCCGACGGCGCGGACCTCCAGCCCCCACCGCGTCTTCAGCAGCAGCCACCACGTCGCCGGTATCAGCGCGTAGAGCACGTAGCAGGGCCAGGGCTCGGCGAACAGCGGCCTGCCGATCACCGGGATCGCCGACAGGCCGGGGATGGCGGTGTCGGCCATGAGCACGTTGGTGAGGCTCATGGTCTGGATCAGGAAGCTGGTCAGTCCCAGCACCAGCGCGTTGAGGGTGAGGCCGACGACGAAGGTGTTGGCCGCCAGCCGGTGGCTGAAGTTGGCGTGGACCACGCCGATCACCAGGCCGGCGAAGGCACCGCCGAGCAATCCGACCGCGGGAGTGCCGGTGGCCGACGCGGTGGCGGCGCCGGCGAAGGCGCCGCCCAGCATCATCGCCTCGACGCTGATGTTCAGCGTGCCGGCGCGCTCGGCGACGTACTCGCCGCAGGCGGCAAACGCGAGCGGCACGCTGAGCCGCACCGCGCTGCCGATGATGGTGGTCGCGCTGTCGGCGATCACGCCGCGACTCCGTCGCTGTAGGTCGGTTCGGGTGCGGCGGCGGCGCGGCGGCGGCGGCGCAGCATCTGGAAGGCGGGCGGGAACACCGCCGCCAGCACCAGCAACGCCTGCACCACGTCGACCAGGTAGCGCGGCACGCCGGTGGTGGCCAGGAAGCCGCCGCCGGAGCGCAGTGCACCGAAGAAGAAGGCGACGGGAACGGCGACCAGCCCGTGTCCCTGCGCCACCAGGGCGACCAGCAGTCCGTCGTAGCCGACGTTGTTGCTGAAGCCCGCCTGGATGCGGAACACCGTGCCGGTCAGCATGATGCCGCCGGCCAGTCCCGCGAAGGCGCCGGAGAGCAGCAGCGCCTGCGTGCCCATGCGCCACTCGCTCACACCGGAGCGGTGCGCCACGGTGGGATTGAGGCCGAGCAGGCGCAGCCGGAAACCCCAGCGGGTGCGCCGCATCGCGAAGACGACCAGCACCGCCAGCGCCAGGCTGAGGAAGAAGCCGAAGCTGAGGTTGAAGTCGGGCGGCTCACCGATGCGCGGCAGGTGCACCGCGTCGGGCAGCAGGTTGGACTCCGACGCGGTGATCGAGCCGGCCACCTTGGTCTCGCGCAGCAGCCACGGCCGGGTCACCGCGAACGACACCACCTGGAAGGCGACGAAGGTGAGCAGCAGCGTGCTGATCACCACGTCGACGCGCCGCCAGTACTTGAGCAGCGCGGCGATGCCGGCCCAGAACGCGCCGCCGAGCGCGCTGGCCGCCAGCGTGGCGATCATGCCCAGCCATCCCGGCCCGGGCACCTTGAGTCCCACCGCGGCGCCGATCATGGCGCCGAAGATGAGCTGGCCCTCCTGGCCGATGTTGAAGATGCCGGCGCGGTTGCAGATGATCGTGCCCAGCGCCACCACCAGCAGCGGCACCGCCTCGTCCAGCGTCGTCGCCAGCGAGCCGCCGTCCTGCAGGCTGCCCTGGTACATCGCGGTGAACGCCGACGCCGGCGACTTGCCGGTCAGCTGCACCAGCAGGGCGGAGAGCAGGAAGGCGACGGCGATGGAGACGAGGTAGAGGCCGGCGGTGCGCGCGTAGCGCAGCCAGGGGAGGTCGAGACGCTGGCGCAGCGGCGGGCGGCGCAGCACCCCGGCGGTGGTGTCGGCGCTCATGCGGCCTCGCCTCCCATCATCATGCCGATGCGCTCGACGTCGATGCCGTCGCGGTGCATCTCGCCGACGACGCGGCCGCGGTGGATCACCGCGAC
>CAZCJX010000332.1:0-1863 GCA_964499205.1 uncultured Actinomycetes bacterium
CGCCCGGAGGCCGCTGCATGAACGAGACCAGGTTGACCTGCGCCACGCCCGACGGGGCCATGGCATGCTTCCGCGCCGAGCCCGACGGGACGCCGCGGGGCGGCGTGGTGGTGCTGCAGGAGGCGTTCGGCGTCAACGGCTACATCGAGCGCGTCTGCGCCGCGCTTGCCGCCGAGGGCTTCGTGGCCGTCGCACCGGCGCTGTACCACCGCGTCGGCGGCGGCACCGCCGCCTACGACGACTACGCAACCGCCGGCCCGCTGATGCAGTCGCTGACCGACGAGGGTGTGCTCACCGACTTCGCCGCTGCGCTCGACGTGCTCGGCACGCCGCGCGACGCGACAGCGGTGATCGGCTTCTGCGTCGGCGGCCGCATGGCCTTCCTCGCCGCGACCGAATGGCAGCTCGCTGCCGCGGTGACCTTCTACGGCGCCGGCATCGTCACCCAGCGCGGCAGCCTGCCCGCCATCGTCGACCGCGCGCCGTCACTCCACACACCGTGGCTCGGCCTCTACGGCGACCGCGACCAGGCGATCGCGGTGGAGGACGTGGAGACGCTGCGCCGCGCGGTCCCGATCGGCAACCCCGTGGTCCGCTTCCCCGACGCGGGGCACGGTTTCCACTGCGACGAGCGCGACTCCTACCATCGGCGCCACGCCGCAGAGGCGTGGTCGCTCACCCTCGCCTGGCTGCGCTCACACCTCTAGCCGGCCAGCAGCGCACGCGCCTCGCGCTCCAGCGCGGTGCCGTCGAAGAACGACGGGTTGGCCCGCGTGTACAGCGTCACCGGGTTGACGAAGGTGAAGTCGCGGAAGTCCTCGTCGCTGAGCAGCCCCTGCTCGACGAGGTGATGCGACTCGGCGAGCACCGCCGACATGTCGCGCACGTCCCAGTGGCTGATGTCGGAGCTGAGCACCGGCTGCAGCCGGGCGCCGAAGGCGTTGGCGGGGGAGAAGGCGAAGGCCACGGTGCGGTCGTCGCCCTCGCAGCCGAAGAAGAAGCTGGGGACGAAGAGGTCGCGCAGGTCCTGCTTGCTCTCGATCCGCATCGCCGCGTAGTCGTCCTTCTGCTCGGGCACCGGGCCGGCGCGGAAGTGGTCGCGCAGCGCAGCATCGAGGTCGTCGATGCCGGCGAGCAGGTCGGGTCCCCACTCGCGGGCGTAGCGCTGGAACTCCTCGAGGTCGACGTGGCGGGGGTCGGTGGCGTCGAGCCCCTCCAGGCTGCGCTTCTCCCAGATCTCGACGATGTTGGCCAGAAGTGTGCAGGCCCAGGTGACGCCGCACTCCAGGAAGGCGAAGGGCAGGCGCGGGAAGCGCCGGGTGACGCCGCCCAGGTAGAGCGACTTGCAGAGGTTGAGCTTCATCTGGGCGAAGGCGCCCTGATGGTTGTAGGTGAAGTTGGTCGGCGAGCTGAAGACGCGCGGTGAGAGGGTGAGCGCGCCGTGGCTGGTGACCGCGTAGCCCAGGTCGGCGAAGCGCTGCCACACCGGGTCGTAGTCGTAGGGGCTGTCGAGGCCGAAGGTGTCGCAGTAGTGGGTCTGTCCCGGCCAGAGCCAGGGCAGCCGGGCGTCGGCCATCGGCTGGGGGATGGGGCGCACCACCTCCTGGGGAATGCTCACCACCTTGAGCCCGATGCGCGCGCAGTGGTCCAGCTCGTCGAGCGCCTCCTCGGGGGTGTGCATGGGGATGACGCCGGCCACCGTCATGCGGTCGGCGTACGGGCCGTAGACCGCGGCGAAGAAGTCGTTGAAGCCGCGGCAGACGCCGCGGCGCAGGTCCTCGTCCTCGATGCCGGCGATGCCGAAGCCGTTGGTGGTGTAGAGCACCGCGTAGTCCAGGCCCATCTCGTCGAGGCGCTCGTACA
>CAZCJX010000333.1:0-1850 GCA_964499205.1 uncultured Actinomycetes bacterium
GGCAGACCTCCAGGCGCCCCAGGGCGCCGTCGCGCCGGGCGGCGCCGCGGGCCAGGGCGTCGGCGAAGACGCCGGGCGCCTTGTGGGGGTCGAAGAGGGTGGGCATCCAGCGGTCGGCCAGCTCGGCGGTCAGCGCCACCCCGGCGTCGGTCAGCGTGGCCAACGTGATCGGCACGCTGTCCCGGCGGGGATGGGTGATCAGCTTCAGCGGCCGGTGCCCGCCCGCCGGAAGGTCGAAGACGGTGCCGTGGTACTCGAGGCGCTCGCGGCGCAGCACCATGCGGACGATCTCGACCACCTCGCGGGTGCGCTGCACGCCCTTGGCGAAGGCGACGCCGTGCCAGCCCTCGACGACCTGCGGCCCGCTGGTGCCCAGGCCGAGGATGGCCCGGCCGTCGCTGAGGTCGTCGAGGCCGGCGATGGTCTGGGCGATCAGCGCCGGGGTGCGGCTGAAGACGTTGACGATGCCGGTGGCCAGCTGGATGCGCTCGGTCTTGCAGGCCAGCAGGGTGAGCATGGTGATGCCGTCGAAGCCGTAGGCCTCGGGCACCCACACCGACTCGTAGCCGAGCCGGTCGGCGGCCTGGACGAACTCGACCACCTCCTCACGCGGGACGAGATCGGTGTAGGGCAGGACGATCCCCAGCCGGGGCAGCGCGGTGGTGGCCATGGCGGTGCATTGTGCGACCTGCGGGGTCGCCGCCGTCAGGGCAGGTCCTGGGGGCGGTTCCAGTTGCGGAAGGAGGCGCCCTGGGGATCGTGGGCGCGCCACTGCTGGGGCGGGATGGCCAGGTGCGGCAGCCCGTCGAGGGCCTCGCGCAGCGCGCGCACGCCGGCGCGCAGGGCGGCGTCGAGGAGCGGTGCCGCGGCGGGGCGCCACACCGACAGCAGCGGCTCGACGCCGTGCTCCCCGGTGCAGACCACGCAGAGCGTGCCGGCCCCGGCGGCGTCGGCGCGGTCGAGCATGTCCGCCACCAGCGGGGCCGCGATCGACGGCATGTCGCAGGCGGCGACCACGGCGAGGTCGGTGCGCACATATGGCAGCGCCGTCGCGACGCCGCCGAGCGGGCCGGCCTGCGGGTATTGGTCGATGACGGCAGCAACTCCGGGAGGCGCGTCGGGGACGGGGACGCCGGCCAGCAGCGCATGTGCGGCGACGGGCTGCAGCGAGTCGAGGACGCGGCGGGCCAGGGTGCGCGGGTCGCCGTCGTCGGGCACCAGCGTCGCCTTGTCGCGGCCCATGCGGGTGCTGCGCCCGCCGGTGAGCACCACCGCGGTGACCCGCTCTGGCGCGATCACGGGATCACGGCGCGGGTGCGGCGGAGACCAGGTCCTGGTCGGGCTCGTTTCGCGCATAGCCGCAGACGGTGAAGGTGTGGCTGCTCCCCGGCGGCAGGTCGCCGAGCGCGCCCCCGTCCGCGCCGGCGTCGTCGCGGGTGGTCTGGCCGTCGACGGCGCCGTGGTCGAGGTAGGTGACCACCACGCGCACGTCGCGCGCCACCAGCGACGAGGGATTGGTCACCGTGCCGCTGTCGCAGACCCGCCAGCGGCCGCCGCCAAAGCTGCGCTGCGGCTCGCCGGCCAGCGTCACCTTCAGGGTCACCGCCTGCACGGTCGGCGTGCCGGTGACCACCGTGGTCGACGCCATCGCCGCACCGGGGCCGCCACCGCCGCATGCGCAGAGCAGCGCGCCAACAGCCACCACCCCGCCGCGCAGCACCACCCGCCCGCTCACCGCGGTGTCGTCGCGCGCTCCAGCGCGACTCGCACGCGCGTCTCCCCCACCGCGTCGCCGGCCCAGTTGCGCAGCACGCCCTGCTCCTGGGCTTCGAGGTGCGCCGGCATCGGCG
>CAZCJX010000334.1:0-1827 GCA_964499205.1 uncultured Actinomycetes bacterium
CGGGGTCCCGCACCCCGAGGTGGCGCGGACGGTAGCAGACGGGTCGGCGGCGCACAATACCCGCATGACGCAGACGACCGGAGGCCAGCCGGCCGCGCAGCGCATGCCCGCCGCGTTCCTCGGCCACGGGTCGCCGATGAACGCGCTGGACCGCAATCGCTACACCGAGGCGTGGCGAGCCCTCGGTCGATTCGTGCCGCGGCCGCGCGCGATCCTGGCCATCTCGGCGCACTGGTACACCAACGCGTCGGCGGTCACCGCGATGGCGCAACCGCGCACCATCCACGACTTCTACGGATTTCCCGAGGAGCTGTTCGCGGTCGAGTACGCGGCGCCGGGCGACCCGCAGCTCGCCGAGGAGATCGTCGAGCTGGCCAGGCCGACGTGGGTGGGTCTCGACCAGGACAGCTGGGGACTCGACCACGGCACCTGGTCGGTGCTGGTGCACGCGTTTCCCGACGCCGACGTGCCGGTTGTGCAGCTGGCCATCAACGCGTTGCAGCCGTTCGAATACCACCTCGAGCTGGGCGCGCGACTGGCGCCGCTGCGCGACAGCGGCGTGCTCATCATCGGCAGCGGCAACGTGGTGCACAACCTGCGCCGCATCGACTGGAGCAGGCCCGACGCGGCGTTCGACTGGGCGCAGCGTTTCGACGAGGCTGCCCGCGCGCTGATGACCACCAACCCGGCCGGCGTGGCAACCCTGCAGCAGCACGCCGACTTCCGCATGGCTGCGCCGACGCCTGACCACCTCATCCCGCTGCTCTACGTCGCCGGCGTCGCGTCGGCAACCGGCGATGTCGCCGAGGTGCTGGTCGACGGCTACGCGATGGGATCGCTGTCGATGACCGCCTACACCGTGGGGTGCGGTGCGATGCAGCCCCAGCCGCAGACCGGGGACGCCTCGCAGGAGATGCCCGACGTGCCCGCCGACGAGACGAACCTCTAGAGTCTCGCCCCAACCGTGCCGACCTACCTCCTCACCGGCGCCACCGGCACCATCGGCAGCGCCATCGCCCGGCAACTCGTCGCCCGCGGCGACGGCACCGTCCGCGCCCTGGTTCGCTCACCGGAACGCGCCCGGTCACTGCTGCCGCCCCAGATCGAGCTTGTTGCCGGTGACGTCACCGACCCATCCTCGGTGCAGCGCGCGGTGCGCGGAGCGGAGGTGGTCATCCACACCGCGGGCATCCCCGAGCAGTGGCAGCGTGATCCGGCCAGCTTCGACCGAATCAACCACCACGGCACGCGGACCGTCGCCGAGGCGGCGCTCGCCGAGGGCGTGGGCTGCTTCCTGCACACCAGCACCATCGACGTGCTCGCCTCGTCACCGGGCGTCCCCTTCGACGAGAGCGTCGTCGATCCCAACCCGCGCGCCACCGCCTACGAGCGGTCCAAGCAGGCGGCCGATCGCGCCGTGGTCGCCGCGATCGAGCGCGGCCTGCCGGCGCGCATCCTCCATCCCGCGGCGGTCTACGGCGTCGCACCGGTCACCACGCCGGGCGTCAACTGGTTCATCCAGCGCCTGGCGCGGGGACGCATCCCCCTGCTGCTGAACGGCGGCATGCCGCTGGTCTTCTCGGACGACGTCGCCACGGGACACCTGCTTGCCATGTCGGCCCCGGTCGGCGCGCGATACGTGCTCAGCGAGTCCTACGCGTCGCTGGTGGAGATCGCCCGCCTGGTCATCGAGCTGCGCGGGCGCGGGCGGGTGCCGGCGGTGATGCCGGCGCCCATGGCCACCATTGCCGCGTCGGCGGGGGAGATGCTGTCGCGGCTCACCCGCAGGGCGCCGCTGGTGGCCAAGGGGGAGCTGCACTTCGTGCG
>CAZCJX010000335.1:0-1825 GCA_964499205.1 uncultured Actinomycetes bacterium
TTGCCGTGCTTGCCGCCGGCGCGGTCGATGGCCTGCTCCATGGTCTCGGTGGTGACCACGCCGAAGGTGACCGGGAGATGGGCCTGCAGGCCGATGGCGCCGACGCCCTTGCTCGCCTCGCCGGCGACGTAGTCGAAGTGCGGCGTGTCGCCCCGCACCACGACGCCGAGGCAGACCACCGCGTCGACCCGCCCCGCGGCGGCGAGCTCCTGCGCGGCCAGCGGGATCTCGAAGCTGCCGGGCACCCAGACCACGGTGATGTCGCCCTGGTCGGCGCCGTGGCGGACCAGCGTGTCCACGGCACCTTCCAGCAGGCGCTGGGCGACGAAGTCGTTGAAGCGCGCCACCACGATGCCGATGCGCATGCCGCCGGCGTCGAGACGCCCGGTGTGGACCTTCATCGCCGCCGATCCTGCCACAACCAGCGGCAACCCGGCGATCGGCGATCATGCGCAGCCATGACACACACCATCACCCTGGAGATCGAGCTCGACCTCGACGTCCCCGAGGGCACACCGTGGACGCCCGAGGTCAAGGACGGCATCGAGGCGGGGATCGACGCGCTGCTGCGCGAGCACGCCGACGGCCGCGCACTCGGCGGCGCGGGGGTGCGGGTCGAAGGCCACTCCGTGGTGGCCGTCCCCGGAGCCTGGCCCTACCGCTGAGCCGGCGAGGGCGGGAGCTCGTCGAGCGTGTCCAGCAGGTGGCCCAGCTTGTCGCGCTTGGCGCGCAGGTAGCGCTCGCTGTACTGCGTCGCGGGAACCTGCAACGGCAGCTGCTCGACGACCTCCATGCCGTAGCCGGCGAGCCCGTGGAACTTGCGCGGGTTGTTGGTGAGGATGCGCACGCGGGTGACCCCGAGGTCGGCGAGGATCTGCTGCCCGATGCCGTAGTCGCGCTTGTCGACGGGAAGGCCGAGATGCTCGTTGGCCTGCACCGTGTCGAGGCCGCTGTCCTGCAGTGCGTAGGCGCGCAGCTTGTCGAGCAGCCCGATGCCGCGCCCCTCCTGGCGCAGGTAGACCAGCACGCCGCGGCCCTCGCGGCCGATGATCTCCAGCGCCTTGTGCAGCTGCGCCTGGCAGTCGCAGCGCTGCGAGCCGAAGACGTCGCCGGTGAGGCATTCGCTGTGCACCCGCACCAGCACCGGCTCGCCGTCGTCGACGGTGCCCAGGGTCAGCGCGACGTGGGTGGCGTGGGTGATGACGTCCTGGAAGCCCTGGGCGGTGAAGACGCCCCACGGCGTGGGAATCTGGGTGGTGGCTCCGTGCACGACGAGGCGCTCCGTACGTCGCCGGTAGGCGATCAGGTCACTGATGGCGACGATCTTCAGGCCGTGCTCGGCGGCGAAGACGTCGAGGTCGTCGCGGCGGGCCATGCTGCCGTCCTCGCGCATGATCTCGCAGATCACGCCGGCGGGGTACCGGCCGGCGAGCTTGCAGAGGTCGACGATGGCCTCCGTCTGTCCGGCGCGCTCCAGCACCCCGCCGGGTCGCGCGCGCAGGGGAAAGGTGTGGCCCGGCTTGGCGAAGTCGCTGGGCTTGGCGTGCTCGTCGCAGAGCAGCCGGATGGTGGTGGCGCGGTCGAACGCGGAGATGCCGGTGGTGACGCCGCGGCCGACGGCGTCGACGCTCACCGTGAAGGCGGTGCCGAACTGCGAGGTGTTGTCGTCGACCATGGCACCAAGTCCCAGCTCGTCGAGGCGCCAGCCCTCGGTGGCGACGCAGATCAGGCCACGCGCGTGGGTGGCCATGGAGTTGACGTCCTCGGGGGTGATGCGGTCGGCGGCGATGGCCAGGTCGCCCTCGTTCTCGCGGTCCTCGTCGTC
>CAZCJX010000336.1:0-1824 GCA_964499205.1 uncultured Actinomycetes bacterium
TGCGCTCGGCCTCGGCCGCGGCCATCACCCCGCGGTGCTGGGTCAGCGCCTGCTGCAGGTCGGCGACGCAGCGGGCCACGGCGGCGCGCAGGCTGAGGCCCGGCGTGGGCGCGGCAGCCAGCATCCGGTCGGCGGTGGCGTGCACGAGGTCTCCTGGGGGCATGGGAGTGCCATGACCATAGACCCCAGGCCATGCGTCCACGGTCACGCGGCGAAGCCGGCCCGTAACAGCCGGGAAACACCGCCGGCGCAGGCGGAATTCCCGGCGCAGGCGCTACCCCAGCAGCACGTCGTAGAAGAAGCGCTCGCTGCGCGGCACACCCTGGTCGACGTGGATGTGCTTCACCTCGGTGTACTCCAGCAGCCCGTGGATGCCCAGCTCGCGGCCGTTGCCGCTCTGCTTGTAGCCGCCGAACGGCGCCAGGGAGTTGAGCAGGTGCCAGTCGTTGATCCACACCGTGCCGGTGCGCAGCGCCTTGGCGATCTCGATGGCGCGCCGCGTGTTGCGCGACCACACGCCGCCGGCGAGGCCGTAGATGGTGTTGTTGGCGCGGGCGATGACGTCCATCTCGTCCTTCCAGCGCTGCACCACCAGCACCGGTCCGAAGATCTCCTCCTGGGCCGCCTTGTGGGTGTCGTCGACGTCGGTGAAGATGGTCGGAGCGATGTAGTAGCCCTTGTCGCCGACGCCCTCGGCGCGGCCGCCGCCGCAGACCAGGGTGGCGCCGTCCGCCATGGCGTGCTCGATGGCGCGGAGGATGCTGTCGTACTGCGCCCGGTTGACCACCGGTCCCACCTGGGTGGCGAAGTCGGTGGCGTCGCCGACCACCAGCGAACGAGCCTTGCTGACCAGGCGGTCCATGAACTCGTCGTAGATGTCGTCGTGCAGGAACAGGCGGGTGCCCGACTCGCAGACCTGGCCCTGGTGGAAGAAGGTGCCGAACAGGGTGCCGTCGACGGCGACGTCGAGGTCGGCGTCCTCGCAGACGATGTTGGCCGACTTGCCGCCCAGCTCCAGGGTCACCTTCTTGATGGTTTCTGCCGCCATCTTCATGATCTCGCGGCCGGTGCGCGTCGAGCCGGTGAAAGCAACCTTGTCGACGTCGGGATGCTCCACCATGCGCGCACCCGCGTGCGCCCCGGGACCGGTGACCACGTTGAGCACGCCGCGCGGCAGCAGGCCGGTCTCGTCGATGGCCTGGGCCAGCTTCAGCGCGGTGAGCGGGGTGAACGGCGACGGCTTGAGGATGATGCTGTTGCCCATCGCCAGCGCCGGCGCGATCTTCCACACCGCCATCAGCAGCGGAAAGTTCCAGGGCACGATGCCGGCGCACACGCCGATCGGCTCGCGCGACACGAAGTTCCACGACACGTGCGGCGTGTCGACCCACGGCAGCGGCTCGTACCAGGGGATCTGCAGCGCCATCTCGGCGTGGTGGCGGAAGTGCTCGATGCCCAGCGGCACGTCGACCACCGAGGTCTTGCGCAGGATGGCGCCGGCCTGCTGCGACTCGATCATCGCCCAGTCGCCGGACACCTCGGCGAGGTGCTTGGCGATGGCGTACATGATCTCGGTGCGCTGCTGCTGCGTCTTGCTGCGCCACTCGCCCTTGTCGAAGGCGCGGCGCGCGGCGGCGACGGCGCGGTCCGCGTCCGCCTCTGCCCCCGCGGGCACCCGGGCGATCACCTCTTCGGTGGAGGGATTGACGATGTCGTACTGCTCGCCGCTGGCGGCGCCCGTCCACTCCCCGTCGATGTACTGCTGGTAGGTGGTGACCTGGGGCTCGACGACTGTCGCCACGGCGAACGCCTCCAACGCGAAAA
>CAZCJX010000337.1:0-1810 GCA_964499205.1 uncultured Actinomycetes bacterium
TCGCTGACCGTCGCCGTGCTGCCGGTGGTGGTCGGGACGGTGGCGCTGGCGCCGTCGCGGTCGTATGCGGTGTGGGTGGCACTGGGATGCCTCGGCGTCGCCGTGCTGCTGCAGGCGGGCACCAACGCGGTCAACGACGCCGAGGACGCGGCGACGGGTGCCGACGCGGTGGCCACCGCGATGCCCTCGCTGTCGCTGCGGCGCGGCTGGATCACGGCGCGGCAAGCGCGGGCGATCGGGTTGGCTTCGTTGGGATGTGCGGCGGTGCTGGGGCTGGCCCTGGCGCTGGCCGTCGGCAGGCCGTGGCTGCTCTGGCTGGGCGCGGCTGGCGTGCTGATCGGCTGGTCGTACACCGCGCCGCCGCTGCGGCTCGCCTACCGGCCGCTCGGCGAGCTGGCCTCGGGCGGGCCGATGGGCCTGGGCATCTGCTGGGGCACGGCCGCTGCGCAGGCCGGCGCGCGTGGTGTGCCACATTCGGTGCTGTGGAGCGGCGCGATGCTGGCGCTGCTCACCGCGGCGATCCTGCACGCCAACAACGCGCGCGACCGCGAGTCGGACGTGCTGGTGGGCAAGCGCACCGTGGCGACGTATCTCTCGCCGCGCGGCGTGGTGTGGGAGTTTCGCGCGCTGCTGCTGCTGCTGCCCGTGCTGCTGATCGCCGGGGTGGTGACGCGCGACCTGCCGCTCACCGCGCTGGTGGCGCTTCCCGCCGCCGCGATGGCGGTGTGGACGGCGCTGCGCGTTCGCGTGGGTCTCGATGCGCGCGGCTGGACGCTGCTGCTGATCAGCTGCGTGATGCTCGACCTCACCGCCGGCGCCTCGCTGGCGCTCGGCCTGCTGCTCAGCGCCTGGACGTAGAGGACGCGTCGAGACGCAGGGTGCCGGTGGTCAGCTCGGCGAGGTCGTCGAAGAAGCCCGGGTAGGAGACGCTGACCGCGTCGGCGCCGTCGATGACGGTGACGCCGGCGCCGGGAATGGCCAGGGTTCCGGCGACCGCCCAGGCCATCGCCAGGCGATGGTCGCCGTGGGAGTCGACGGCGGCGGGGCGCAGCGGCGTGGGACCGGTGATCACCATGCCGTCGGGCAGGTCCTCGCAGTCGGCGCCGAGCGCGCGCAGCGCCTGCACCACCAGGGTGATGCGGTCCGACTCCTTGACCCGCAGCTCCTCGGCGTCGCGGATCTCGGTGACGCCCTCGCACTGCGTGGCCAGCACGGCGAGCACGGGGATCTCGTCGATGCAGCGCGGCACCAGGTCGCCGGCGATCACCGTGCCGTGCAGCTCTGCACCCTCGGCAGTGACGCTGCCGGCCGGCTCGACGCCGCCCGCGGGCTCCCCCTCCTCCACGGTGATCCGCGCGCCCATGGCACGCAGCACGTCGAGCACCCCGGTACGGCCCGGATTGAGGGTGACGTTGGGACAGGTCACCCGCCAGCCGGGCCGTCCCGCCGCCAGGGCGAGGAAGAACGCCGCCGAGCTGAGGTCACCGGGGACGCGCAGGCCGAAGGGCTGCAGCTCCGCCGGGGTCAGCACGATGCGGCCATCCACGACCGCAACTCCCACCCCGCACATGCGCAGCATCCGCTCGGTGTGGTCGCGCGTCGGCACCGGCTCGATCACCGTGGTGGGCCCGTCGGCGGCGAGCCCGGCGAGCAGCACCGCCGACTTGAGCTGGGCGCTGGCAACGGGCGGCGCGTACTCGATGGCGCGCAGCACGGCGCGCCCCTGGATGGTGACCGGCGCGCGCCCGTCCGGCCCCGTCTCCACCACCGCGCCCATGCGGCGCAGCGGGTCGGCGACGCGGGCCATGGG
>CAZCJX010000338.1:0-1774 GCA_964499205.1 uncultured Actinomycetes bacterium
TTCGTCCACCCCGTCCACGAAGGGCTGGTGCACGACCTCGGCGTCGAGCTCGACGCCCGCGGCAACGTCCGCACCGACGAGGCGCTGATGTCCTCGGTGCCCGGGGTCTTCGCCGCCGGCGACTCGCACCGCGGGGCCTCGCTGGTGGTCTGGGCGATCGCCGAGGGCCGCCAGGCGGCGCGCGGGGTCGACGAGTACCTGATGGGCGCCACCCGCCTGCCGGAGACCCTCAAGGCCATCGGCTGACCCCCCAAAATTCGGTCGCGCATCGGGGTCAGAGCTGTGGTACGTATTCGCACCGCAGCAACACGCTCCTGGGGGACACGGCCATGAGCCAGGCACTCACCGACGCGTACACCGACGTGCGCGACATCGACTTCCTCGGCATGGCCGTGCGGGCGCACGACACCGGGGACGGCCAAGTCTGCGAGTTCCGCGCCCAGGCGGGACCGATCGCCCCGCCGCACCGCCACGCCTGGCAGGAGACCCACTTCGTGGTCGAGGGCGAGCTGGAGTACATGGTCGGGGACAGGGTGCACAGGGTCGGCCCCGGCGGCTTCCTCACCATCCCGGGCAGCACCGTGCACGCCGTCAGCGCGCTGTCGCCCGCGGTGCGCTGGATCGAGTTCACCACTCCCGTGGGACCCGCCGACTTCTTCGAGGAGGTGTCGCGCGAGCCGGGCATCGATCCGACCCAGCTGGAGAGCATGGTCAAGCTCGGCGAGATGGCCGCCAGGTACAACGTCGAGCTGCTGCTCGGCTGAGCGCCGGCAGCGCGGCGTGCAGGCTAGCCGCTGAGCCCCGGGATGCCGCTGCGCGCGGCCAGCTCCAGCGCTGCGTCGACCAGCAGCGGCACCCGCGGGCCCATCACCTCGAAGCCCTCCCCCACCGTCTGCCCCATCAGGAAGCGGGCGTGGATGCCCTCGGCAACGATGGCCAGCTTGAAGTAGCCGAGGCAGGTGTACCAGTCGAGCTTCGACAGGTCGCGGTCGTTGACGGCGTCGTAGGCGCGCACCAGCTCGGCACGTGACATGAAGCCGGGCTGCCGGGTGATCGGCGATATCGCCATGCCGGCGATGATGTCGTCGGGGTCGCCGGCGTCGGACCAGTACACCATCAGCAGGCCGAGGTCGGCGAGCGGGTCGCCCTGGGTGCACATCTCCCAGTCGAGGATGGCGCAGATCCGCGTCGGGTCGGCGGGGGCGAACATCACGTTGTCGAGCCGGTAGTCGCCGTGCACGATGCCGGGCGGCCCCTGCTCGGGCATGCCGGCCTCGAGGCGGCGGCGCAGTTCCTCCATGGCGGGCAGCTCGCGCGTCTTGCTGAACTCCCACTGCTGCCACCAGCGGTTGACCTGCCGGGCCAGGTAGCCGGCGGGCTTGCCGAAGCCCTCCAGACCGACGTCGGCGGGGTCGATGGCGTGCAGCCGTCCCAGCGTCTCGATGAGCGCGCGCGACAGCTCGGTGCGCGTCTGCGGGGTGTCGGGGTAGTCGTCGGGCAGGCGGTCACGGATGGTGTGGCCGTGCACCCGCTCCATGACGTAGAAGGTGACGCCGAGCACGTCGAGGTCGGTGCACAGGCCGACCGTCTGCGGCACCGGGATGTCCGTTGGCCCCAGCGCGCTGATGACGCGGTACTCGCGCCCCATGTCGTGCGCGGTGGGCAGCACGTGGGCCAGCGGCGGCCGGCGCAGCACCCAGTCACGCTCGTCGTCGGCGATGACGTAGGTGAGGTTGGAGCGGCCGCCGGCGATCACCGCGGCGCGCAGCGGTCC
>CAZCJX010000339.1:0-1747 GCA_964499205.1 uncultured Actinomycetes bacterium
CCACCAGTGGCGCGGTGCTCGGCCGGGTGCGGATGACGCCGAGGTTGCCGACGAATTCGACGCCGCGCACGTGCTCGCGCAGCGCGCTGCGCAGCCGCGCCGAGGTGCCGCCAGGATCGACGTCGGCGGGACTCGACACGTACCGCAGCCCGTCACCGTCGGTGACGCGCAGCAGGCCCAACTCGCGCACGTCGCGTGACACCGTCGCCTGGGTGACGTCGAGACGCAGCCCGCGCAGCGCGTCGACCAGCTCGTCCTGGGTGCGGATGGCATGGGCGCGCACCAGGTCGAGGATGGCGCGGTGCCGCTCCGCCTTGTTGGGGACGCGTGGAGCCTTCACCGCCACGGCAGCGCTCTTCACGCCCCGCCCTCGGTCATGGCCATGTCGATGGCGGCGCCGATGCGGCGCACCGCCTCGTCGGCCTGCGCCTCGGTGAGGATCAGCGGCGGCACCATGCGCAGCACGCGGTTGCCCACGGCGTTGACGATGACTCCCGTCTCCAATCCCGCGCGCGCCACCCGCGGCGCGATGTCCTCGCCCAGCACCGCGGCCACCATCAGGCCGCGACCCCGCACCGACTCGACAGGCTTGCCCTGCTTGCGCAGCGCCAGCAGCGACTCCTGCAGGTGGGCGCCGACGCGCTCGGCGTTGGCGATCAACCCCTGCTGCTCGATCTCGCGCATCACCGCCGCTCCCACCGCGGTGGCCAGCGGGTTGCCGCCGAAGGTGCAGCCGTGGTCGCCGGGTTCGAGCACGTCGGCGCGCGGCGCGGCGAGCACCGCGCCGATGGGCACGCCACCGCCGAGTCCCTTGGCGACGGTCATCACGTCGGGCGTCACCCCGGCGTGCTGGTGGGCCCACCAGCGGCCGGTGCGGCCCATGCCGGTCTGCACCTCGTCGAGGATGAGCAGCAGGTTGCGCTCGTCGCAGAGCGCACGCAGGCCGCGCAGCGTCTCGTCGCGCATCGGCACCACGCCGCTCTCGCCCTGCAGCGGCTCCATCATCACCGCGACGGTGTGCTCGTCGATCGCGTCGCGCACCGCGTCGACGTCGTCGTAGGCGACGTGGACGAAGCCCTCGGGCATGGGCGCGAAGGGCGCCTGGTACTTGGGCGTTCCCGTCGCCGCCAGCGAGGCCAGGGTGCGACCGTGGAAGCCGTTGTGGGCGACGACGATGGTGTGTGCGCCGTTGCGGTTCTTCTGGCCCCACTTGCGGGCGATCTTGATCGCCGCCTCGTTGGCCTCGGCGCCGCTGTTGCAGAAGAAGACGCGCGAGGTGAAGCTCGACTCCACCAGCATCCGGGCGAGCTCGATCTGCGGCAGCGTGTAGTAGAGGTTGCTGGTGTGGATCAGCTCCGACGCCTGGTGCTCCAGCGCGGCGCGCACCGGGGCGGCGGCGTGGCCGAGCACGTTGACGGCGATGCCGCCGACCAGGTCGATGTGCTCGCGGCCCTCGGTGTCGGTGACGTAGACGCCGCTGCCCCGCTGCAGCGCCACGGGCTGGCGCCCGTAGGTGTGCATCAGGTACGTCGACTCGTCCTGCTGCACCTGCGCCAGGGCGGGGTCGGAAAGCGAGCTCGATGCCTGGCTCATACCGGCTGCACCTCCACGGTCGACGTCCGGGGCTGCCGCAGCATGGTGCCCACACCGGACTCGGTGAGCAGCTCCAGCAGCAGCGAATGGGGCACGCGCCCGTCGATGACGTGCACCGCCTCGGCGCCGTCGAGGGCGCGCAGCGCCGCCATCA
>CAZCJX010000340.1:0-1742 GCA_964499205.1 uncultured Actinomycetes bacterium
CCCGGGTCGGTGTCGCCCTGGAAGTACCAGTTGCTGCCATTGTCGGCAACAAACAGCCCGTAGTGCTGCATGGCGGTGAGGATGACCCGGGTGTCGGCGCTGAAGTGGGAGATGTCGACGCCGCGTTTGAGCCGGAACCGCGCCCCCATCGGCGGCAGCGCCGGGTTCGACGCCGAACCCGCCTGGTGCCGCGCCGGCCAGCGATACGACGTGTCGGTCTGCGACACGGTGAAGCGGATGGCGTGGCGGATGGCCCCGGCGCGCACCTCGGCGTAGCGCACCAGCCCGGGCAGGATGGGCAGGCCGGCAGCGTCGGCGCTGGTCCATCCCGCCGGCCGCAGTCTGTCCGACCCCAGCGGGAAGATCGCGCCGGACCCCGCCGTCGAGCCGCTCGACGCGTAGTGCGTGTCCCAGGTCTCGTAGAGGGTGCAGGTGCTGGAGTCGACCACCAGCGCGTGGCGGTCGCCGGTGCTGCTGGAGCCGCCCTCGATCGGCGTGTCCGGCCCGAGCGGGTAGGGGCCGGGATCGCTCTCGTCCGCGTACTGGAAGCTGACCGCCACCTTCTGGTGCGAGCCGTCGACCACCTGCCAGGGAATCCCGTACGGCACCGGGCCGCCCGAGGGTCCCCAGTCGGGATGGATCAGCCGGCTGCTGCCGCCGCTGCTGGCGATCCACTGCGCGCTGTGCGCGTCGACCGGCAGGGACGAGATGTCGGTGTTCCAGACATTGTCGGCAGGAAGCAGCGGGCAGGGCCCGACCACGGGCGCGGTGCTCGCCGCGGCGTCAACGCCCACGCCCGCGGCCGCGAGGAGCATCCCCGCGCCGGCGCCGGCCAACGCCAGGGCAGCCGAGCACGAGGCGAGCAGAGCGGCGCGGGGACGACGGGCCATCACGCCGCAGCCTAAGCCCGGCCGGTGACGCGCGGCCGACGCCGCGGCAACGGCGCCGCGTCAGCACGCGGCGGCCGAGGGCGCCTCCGCCTCGCGCCCGGCGACCAGGTCGCCGAGCAGCGCGGCGAACTGGAGCAGGTGGCGCGAGCCGAGGAACTGGTCGCGCACCCGGTCGCGCGCCGCCGCGGCGATGCCCTGCGCCCGCCGACGGTCGCGCAGCAGCGCGGTGACGCAGTCGCCGTAGCCGGCGAGGTCGCACGGGTCGTCGACGAGCAGGCCGGTGAGGCCGTGCTCCACCTGGTCCTGGATGCCGCCGATGCGGCTGGCCACCACCGGGCGCGCCTTCCACATCGCCTCGGCGACGGTCAGCCCGAAGCCCTCGGCGAGGCTCTTCTGCACCACCACGTCGGCGCGCCGCTGCAGCGCGTTGACCATCACCGCGTTCTCCTCGTCGTCGTCCATGGGCAGGCAGGCGAGGTGGACGTGCGCCCGCAGCGCCCGGGGCAGCCGCTCCCAGAAGCCGCAGACGGAACGGTAGGTCTCGGCGCCCTCGGGGTCGTCGGCAACCTCGGCGACCGATGGCCCGGCGAGCATCAGGTGCGCCTCGCTGCGCGCCAGGACGTGCTCGACGAAGCCGCGCACCACACCGAGGGGATCCTTGAGCCGGTCCCACCGCGACACCTGCACCACCAGCGGCGTGCCAGCCTCGACCGGCGCCTCCTCGGCGACGCTGGCCCGGTGCACGATCGACGCCTCCTCGCCGTTCTGGCGCACCCAGCGCGCCGGGTTGCTGCCATTGCGGGCAACAACTCCGGAGGCGGCGAGGATGGCCTGCACCTGGGATGCGTCGAG
>CAZCJX010000341.1:0-1728 GCA_964499205.1 uncultured Actinomycetes bacterium
TCGTTCTTCCAGAAGCGCGTGCCCGACGGGGCTCCGGAGTGGCTGGAGACCAGCATCGTCAGCACCCCCAACGGCACCACCTCGCGCGCCCTGGTGGTCGCCGACCTCGCCCACGTGCTCTGGGCGGTCAACCTGGGCTGCCTGGGCTTCCACGTCTGGCCCTCGCGGGCCGCCGATCCCGAGCACGCCGACGAGTTGCGCATCGACCTCGATCCCACGCCCGGGGTGACCTTCCCCATGGTGCGCGAGGCGGCCCACGAGGTGCGCCGGCTGCTCGACGAGGTGGGCGTCAACGGCATGCCCAAGACCACCGGCAACCGCGGCATCCACGTCTACGTGCGCCTGCAGCCGCGCTGGACCTCCTACGAGGCGCGCTCCGCCGCCGTCGCCGTGGCCCGCGAGCTGGAGCGGCGCCGGCCCGACCTGCTCACCGCGGCCTGGTGGAAGGAGGAGCGCGGCCGGCGAGTTTTTGTCGACTTCAATCAGAACGCGCCGCACAAGACGGTGTTCGGCGCCTGGTCGGTGCGCGCTCGCCCCGGGGCGCAGGTCTCCACGCCGTTCGCCTGGGAGGAGCTCGACGCCGTCGCGCCCGACGCGCTGACCATCGCCAGCGTGCCCGCCCGGGTGGCGGCGCAGGGCGACCCCTGGGCGGGCATGGAGGAGGCGCCGCAGTCGCTGGAGCCGCTGCTGGAGATGCACGCGCGCGACACCGCCGCCGGGCTGCCCGACGCGCCCTGGCCGCCGGTCTACCCGAAGATGCCGGGTGAGCCGCCACGGGTGGCGCCCAGCCGGGCTCGCAAGCAGCCTAGCTAGCCTGCTCAGGCGGGGCTCAACAACTGGGTTGTGGTTCTGCTGTCGCTGTGACTGGTGCGGTGGACTGTAAAGCGTCAGTGCGCGGAGGTGAAACCAAACCCTTCAAGTAGTACATTTCCCCCGCTCGTCGCCCGGTGCCTAGGCGACAGCCCCGATCGTGCCCATTCACCCAGGGGGAGCCATGCCGACGACGACAGCGACGGTCTCCGACACCGTCGACGCACGGGTGCTGTTGAGCGTCCTCACCCGGTTCAAGCAGGGCGATTTCTCGGTCCGGATGCCCGAGGACTGGACCGGGGTGGCCGGCAAGATCGCCGACACGCTCAACGCGGTGATCGAGACCAACGAGCGGCTGGGACGGGAGTTCGGGCGCGTCGGCCGCAGCGTCGGCAAGCAGGGCAAGACGGTGCAGCGCCTCGCCCTCGGCGACGTCACCGGGGGCTGGGCGGACGCCGTCGACACCGTCAACGAGCTGATCGACGACCTGGTCCGTCCCACCACCGACATGTCCCGCGTCATCGGCGCGGTGGCCAACGGCGACCTCAGCCAGACGATCCCCCTGGAGATCGACGGCCGTCCCCTGCAGGGCCAGTTCCTGCGCACCGCCAAGACGGTCAACACCATGGTGTCGCAGCTCGACTCCTTCGCCGCCGAGGTCACCCGCGTCGCCGGCGAGGTCGGCACCCAGGGCAAGCTGGGCGGCCAGGCCCGCGTTCGCGGTGTCGGCGGCGTGTGGAAGGAGCTGACCGACAACGTCAACTCGATGGCCTCGAACCTCACCGCCCAGGTGCGCAACATCGCCGAGGTGACCACCGCGGTGGCCAACGGTGACCTCAGCAAGAAGATCACCGTCGACGTGCAGGGCGAGATCCTCGAGCTGAAGAACACCATCAACACCATGGTGGACCAGCTCAA
>CAZCJX010000342.1:0-1709 GCA_964499205.1 uncultured Actinomycetes bacterium
TGGTGGCGGCCTGCGGGCAGGCGCTGCCGTTCCAGGTCACCACCTGCACGTACGACGAGCCCTCGGTGATGTCGTCGAGACCCTTTCCGTTCCATGCCGAGTAGATGGCGTTGAAGTCGCCGTTGGGATCGCCCGGGCCGCCATGGATGGGGATGAACGTCCCGTTGCGGTGCACGCCCTGCACCTGCTGCAGCATGGTGCCGTTGGCGAGGCCGGCGCCCTGCAGCTCCTGCACCGCATCGCCGAGCGCCGTCTCCACCTGGGGATCGGCGGTGTTCAGCGTGTTGGGTGTGTGCACCGGGTCGGTGCTGTCGAAGGGGTGCAGCCAGGGCGACGCGGTCAGCGAGCTGACCCGGTCCCAGTAGCGACGCCACAGGAAGGCGCCCGGCGCGTCGAGGTCCTCGCGCATGTCCCAGGCGGCCAGCACGTCACAGGCGTCGCCGACGGCAACCGGCGCGCCGCTGTCGGTCGGCGCCATCCCGCCGGGGAAGCTGCGGCACATCTGCACCGTGGAGTCGCGGGCCAGCTCGGCGCCGTACTGGCGGTCGGAGAAGACCATCGACTGCATGTCCTGCATGGTGAATCCGGCCGGCCCCAGGCCGTCGCTGCCGCTGACGCGGGAGTCGGTCATGATCAGGCCGATGCGGGTGCGCAGGGTGCGCGCCGTGCCGGTGTCACCGATGATCCGCGCGTAGCCGGTGAGCGGCTGGTGCGGGTTGCTCAGCCAGAAGGAGTCGTTGCTGTTCTCGACGTAGTCGGATCGTGCCAGCTTCGGCATGTTCTCCGGCCCGAACAGCCCCGGCTCGACGGAGTCGGGATCGGTTCCCCATTCGCAGGCCGAGCGTGAGCCGTCGAGGATGGGCAGCCCGAGGTCGGCGAAGGTGGCGGCGCCGAGCGCGGTGTCGCACTGCTGCGCCTGCTGGTCGGTGACGTGGGGGATGGCGCCCATGTCGGCGTAGAGCGCGTGCCCGCTGCTGTCGGCGACGATGGTGTTGACCCAGGGGATGCCGTCCCAGCGGGTGAGGATCTGCTGCTCCTCGGCAACGGACTGGGCCATGTCGGTGTCCAGGAAGTGGCCGAAGACGCGGAAGTTGTCCTCGTTGGCGTCGCGGATGGCGAAGGCGGTGGCCGGTGTCCAGGGGAAGGGGAGACCCTCGAGGGAGTTGAAGACCCAGCCCTGCCGGGTGCGCCACAGCGTGCGCGTCACCGGCTTGATCGACCCGTCGGCCTGCAGCGTCTGCACGGTGACGGTGTGCGCCTCCATCTGCTGCGGTGCGCCGTCGTAGAGGTAGGTCGTCGGTGCACCGGGGACCAGGGTGAGCTGGAACGGCGTGAAGCGGAAGGCGGTGGAGACGGTGTGGCTCCAGGCGATGTTGGCGGTGTGGCCGATCAGCACCACGGGAACGCCGAAAAGCATCGAGCCCTCGACGTCGATGGTGCCGGGGATGGTCAGCTGCGCCTGGTAGAAGCGCTCCGTGCCCACCCAGGGAAAGTGGGGATTGCCGAGCAGCAGGCCGTGGGTGTGGTCGCGCGTGCCGGCGCTGCCGACGGCGACCGCGTTGCTGCCGATGGCGCCGTGCAGCACGGGCATCAGGCGTCCCGCCAGCAGCGACGCGATCTGCGCGTTGCCCATGGTGCTGCTCGAGGTCGCGGTGGCGCCGGGCGGCGGCGGCGAGGCCTCGGCGATGCCGGGAATGAACACGTCGCCG
>CAZCJX010000343.1:0-1709 GCA_964499205.1 uncultured Actinomycetes bacterium
TGTCCTGCTTGATCGGGCAGTTGCGCTGGCAGGGCGACACCGGCACGTTGAAGCCCAGGTCGCGGTGCCCGCTGAGGATCTTCATCGGCGCCTTGTCGACCACGTTGCGGCCGATCTCGGCAAGAACCTGCGCCTGCGCGACCAGGCCGGCGGGCCGGGTGCGCCGCGAGAAGACGCCGCCCTCGGGCTCGGTGACCAGCACCGCCTGGCCGCCGTCCTGCGACATCTCGCGCGCCGCGGCCTCGACGGACTCGCCGGCGTCGAGCTGGCGGAGGCCGCGCATCACCTCGCGCACCTTCACGGTGCGCAGGTCGCGTCCCGACGCGGGGATGAGCACCTCGAGGCCGACGCTGCCGGTGATCTCGCCGCGGTCCCTGACCAGCAGCGGCAGGGGATGCTGCCCGCGCAGCATGGTGAGGACGTCGGCGAGGGAATCCTCGGGGTCGCACTCCGCCCCGAGCGGCGCCATCACGCGGGCGAGATCAGGCATTCGTGGTGGCTCCTTCGAGCTGCCGCGCCAGGAAGGCGGCGACCTCACGGGCGGTGACCATCCCCACCGGGCGCTCGTCCTCGTGCATCACCAGCGCCGACTGGCGCCCGCGCTGGCGCATCGAGGCCAGCACGTCGAGCAGCCGGTCGCGCTCGTCGACCAGCAGCGCCGGGGTGTGCAGGATGTCGCGGGCGGTCACGTCGGTGACGAACGGCCGCACCAGGTCGGACCCGGCGACCACCACCTCACCCTCGACCAGCCGCTCGACCACGTCGCTCGCGACCACGTAGCCGATGGGGCGGCGGTCGATGAGCACGGGGACCTCGCTGAGGTCGTTGTCGGCCATCAACTTGGCGATGGCGTCGATGGTCGTGCTGGGGAGGCAGAAGACCACCTCGTCGCGCATCACGTCGGCGACGGCGGGGTTGCTCTGGTCCGGTGCGAGACGGTCGGGATCGATAGTGGAGACGTCGGTCATCGCGGCGGATGAAACCCTACTCCGACGAGCGGCTGCCGGCTGCCTGCTGCTCCGCGAAGCGGCGCAGCACGTCCTGCCAGGTCTCCGTCTGGGGCGTCTCGGCGACGGCGCCCGCGGCGGCGGCGGAGCGCATGATCCGCGCCCTGGTGCGCTCGATCTCCCGCTCGCGGCGCTTGTCGGCGCTGCTGCGGGCGGTGCTCGACGCGGCGTCGACCTCGGCGGCCACGGCGTTGATCGCCTCGCTGTCGGTGGCGCTGCGCAGCTGGCGCTGCAGCCGGGCGGACACCTCGGGGGCGAGCGCCTCGCCGGCGTCGCGGATGCGGTCGAGGACGCGGCGGCGGGCGGTGTCGAGCTGGCGGTTGGCCCGCGCCGACTCGGCGTTCTCGCGGCGCTGCTTCTCGTAGAGGGTGCGCCCCTCGTCGACCACGTCGGGGTACTGCCAGGCGAGGCTGAACTTGCCGGAGCTGATGCCCTCGGTGAGCTCGTTGATGCGCTTCTCGAACTGGTCGTGCACCTCGCCCTCGAGCAGGGCCAGGATGTTGCTCAGCGGCGGGCGGGCGCGGGCGAAGTCGCGGCGCACCCAGCCGGGGAGGTGATGGTGCTCGGGGCTGGGGATGTTGGCCGGGCGGTCGGCACGGGGGAAGTTGCCCAGGCGCTGCGCGGTGGTGCGGCGGTCGCCGCGGCCGCCTGACGCGCCCGTGCCGGCGCCGCCGCTGCGGCGGGGCTGCGCGGTGCGCTCGC
>CAZCJX010000344.1:0-1704 GCA_964499205.1 uncultured Actinomycetes bacterium
CCCATCTGCGACGCCAACACAATCCAACCCAACGATGACGCCGACGCAGTTTGTGCCAACATCCACAGCGACGTTATCAAACCCGACCCGGACAGCAACGCCCGTCATCCCAACATCGACGCCCATCGTGATCAGCTATACAGCAACGGCGACGCCGATTACACCGTCCGCAACGTTGCCGCTGCCTACATCGACACGACCAGCAACGTCAACGCCCTGAGCCGAACGAATGGTGCAGATAGCAATAATTTTCACACAAAGCACGTCAGAACGATCTGAGATCGATCCGAAAAATCTCAGATCGCTCTCAAAACGTTAAGAACACGCCACATGACCGAAGCGCTGAAAATCTACACACTGGGTAAACTGGCGATTACTCAGGATGGTTCGCCAATCACCGGCTTCAATTCGCGCAAATCCGAGGTGCTGGTGGTTTACCTTGCCTGCACGCGGCGATCTTACTTGCGCGAGACGTTAGCCGAATTACTCTGGGAAGAACGTACCCAGGCACAATCAATGGCGAACCTGCGCCTCGTGCTGTCTGATCTCCGGCAGCGCGTCGGCTCGATTATGGCGATCACGCGCCAAAGCGTGGCGCTGGAGTCTGCTGCACCGCTGTGGGTTGATGCCCTGGAACTCGAAGCCCGCCTGAACCTGATGAACGAGCAATGGACGCAATCTGCTGCGCTGTCTCAGACCGCCATTACCCAACTGTAACAGACTCTGGCTCTGTACCAGGGTGATTTCCTGGCAGGCATCAATATCCGCGAGAGCAGCGGCCTCGAAGAATGGATCAGCGTTGAACGTGAGCGATTGCAACAGCGTGTGATCGAAGCGCTGCGGCGGCTTGTGCAATGCTGCCTCGACGCTGGCATGTACACCGCCGGGATTGCCCAGGCAAAGCGGCTGCTCGAATTTGATCCATTGGATGAGAGCGCCCATCGCCAGCTTATGCTGCTCCTTTGGAAATCCGGGCAGCAAAGCGCGGCCCTGGCTCAATATGAAACCTGTTCCCGGCTGCTGCTGCGTGAACTCGGCGTGGAGCCGGAACCAGAAACGCTGTCAATTTACGATGAAATCCGTGCGGGCGATGCGATCAATGTACTGGCACAGGAAGCGATCAATCCGTATAAGGGCTTACATGCTTTTCAGGAAGCCGATGCGCCGGATTTCTTCGGACGCGATGCATTAATCGAGCGCTTATTGACGCGCCTCAAAGCCCATCCTGACAACGCTCATTTTCTGGCGGTGGTCGGGCCAAGCGGCAGCGGAAAATCGAGCGTCGTCAAAGCGGGCTTGCTGCCAGCGCTGCGCTGTGGCGGCCTGCCCGGTTATGGTCACTGGCTGATCGCGGAGATGCTGCCAGGGGCGCAGCCTTTTCAAGAGCTTGAGGCCGCCTTAAGAGGCGTTTCAACCAGCCTGCCGCCGAATTTACTGGCAACGTTGAGCGAGGATAGGCAGGGCTTACTGCGTGTGGTTCGGCATCTCTTGCCCAACGATAACAGCCAGTTGTTGCTGGTCATTGATCAGTTTGAAGAATTGTTCATGCAAGTTCAGGATGAGCGCTTGCGCATGTGCTTCCTGGAAAGCCTGCTCACCGCCTTGACCGAAACCGATACCCGGTTATGGGTGGTCATCACGCTGCGTGCCGATTTTTATGATCGCCCGCTGGCCTATCCGCGCTTCGGGGAACTGCTTCACCAG
>CAZCJX010000345.1:0-1692 GCA_964499205.1 uncultured Actinomycetes bacterium
CCGTGCAGCCGCGAGGCGTGGTACGGGTCGTTGAAGTTCTCCAGCATCACCTTCCAGTTCCAGGCGAGGTCGTGCAGCTCGCCGCCGTCGACGGTGACCGCCTCGTCGAGGTGGTAGTTGCGCAGCAGGTCGGCGGCCTTGGCCAGCGACGGCGCCAGCGGCGGCGCGTCGGGGTCGAAGCTGGTGAAGACGAAGCCGTTCCACAGCTCCACCTTGAAGCTGGGCAGGGCCACCTCGCCCTTGTCGAAGCCGACGGCGCGGTCCATCTCGGGGCAGCCGATCAGCCGCCCGTCGGTGCCGTACACCCAGTGGTGGTACTGGCAGAGGAAGCTCTTGACGTTGCCGCGGCCCTCGGCGAGCACCATGCCGCGATGGCGGCAGACGTTGCTGTGCACGTTGATCTCGCCACTCTTGTCACGAACCACCAGCAGCGGCTCGTCGGCGATGGTGATGGTGAGGTAGTCGCCGGGGTTGGGAATCTCGTCGGCGCGGCCGACGCAGAGCCAGTCGTGGCCGAAGATGGCGTCGCGCTCGAACTCGTAGAACTCCTCCGAGGTGTAGACCAGCGGCGGCAGCAGGCGCGAGTCGTTGGTGCCGCGGACGGAGTCCTCGAAGGCGCGCAGAGTTGCGTCGCTGAGCACGGTCATCGCCGTTCTCCCGCTGGCGCCGCCACCAGCTGCGGCAGCATGAACTTGCGGATCTTGCCGACCGAGGTGCGCGGCAGCTCGTCGACGAGGTGGATGGTGCGCGGCCGCTTGGCGGGCGCCAGGCGCTCCTCCGCCCAGCGGCTCAGCGTGTCGGGCGTGGCGTCGCTGCCCTGGCGCAGCACCACGTAGGCGACGGGCACCTCGTCGCGCACGGGGTCGGGCTCGCCGGTCACCGCGGCCTCGAACACCGCGGGATGCGCGGCCAGCACCGACTCCACCTCGACGGTGCTGACGTTCTCGCCCGCCACCTTGAGGATGTCGCCGCCGCGCCCGGCGAAGGAGTAATAGCCATCGCTGTCTCGAATTGCCCGGTCGCCGGTGTGGAACCAGCCGTCGCGGAAGCTCTTCTCGGTGGTCGACGGGTCGTCGAGGTAGCCGTCGAAGAGTGTGATGCCCATGGTGCCGCCGACCACGATCTCGCCGGCATCGCCGTCGCGTACAGGCGAGCCGTCGTCGATGTTGTGCAGATCGACGGTGCATCCCAGCGTGGTCTGTCCCATCGACGCCGGGCGCGGGTCTAGGGCGCGGTTGGTGAGCACCGCGGGGATGGTCTCAGTCATGCCGTAGAGCTGGCGCGGCTTGCAGCCGAGCAGCGCCGACAGCTCGGTGTACTGCTCGTCGGTGATGTTCTGTGCGTACCAGCAGTGGCGCAGCTGCATCCCCGCCACCGGCGTGTTGCCGCGCGCCAGGATCATGCGCATCGGCGCGGCGAAGAGGCTGGCGTGCGTGGCGTGGTGGCGCGCCGCCTGCTCCAGGAAGCCGCTTGCGGAGAAGGCGTGCATCAGTGCCACGCTGGCGCCTGCGCTGATCGCCGAGGCGAACGAGTAGTACTGCGCGTTGGCGTGGAAGAGGGGCAGCACCACCAATTGGCGGTCGCCGCGGCGCAGCGCGGCGGCGGCGGCCATCACGTCGCCGGCGAAGGCGTAGTTGGCCTGGGTGACCACCACGCCCTTGGGCGCCGACGTCGTGCCCGAGGTGAACATGA
>CAZCJX010000346.1:0-1691 GCA_964499205.1 uncultured Actinomycetes bacterium
GGCTTCAACGTGCCGGTGTCGCCCTGCCAGCGCAACTGCCCGATCAAGCAGGACATCGCCACCTACGTCGACTACGTCTCCCAGGGCCGCTACGTCGACTCCTGGATGGTCATCCACGAGACCAACCCCTTCCCCTCGATGCTGGGGCGTCTCTGCAACCATCCCTGCGAGACCGACTGCAAGCGCGGCTGGGACCCCGGCGAGGACCCGGTCACCATCCGCTCCATCAAGCGCTTCTCCACCGACTTCGCCTTCAAGCAGGGGCTGTGGATCGACTACAAGATCGCCCCCGCCAACGGCAGGAAGGTGGCCGTCGTCGGCGCCGGCCCGGCGGGCCTGACCTGCGCCCTCGACCTGCGCGTGCAGGGCTACGAGGTGCACGTCTACGAGCGCGAGTCCAAGGTGGGCGGCCTGCTCAGCACCTCGATCCCGCCCTTCCGCTTCGACCACACCCAGCTCCAGTGGGAGCTGGAGATGATCCTCAACACCGGCATCGTGGTGCACACCGACACCTCGGTCGGCGTCGACGAGGGTGACGTCACCCTGGCCTCGCTGCTCGAGGAGTTCGACGCAGTTTTTGTCAGCATCGGCATGATGAAGGGGCGCATCCTGCCCGTCCCGGGCAGCGACGCGCCGCAGGTCATCGACGCCATGCGGTTCCTGCGCATCATCAGCTACGACCGCATCCCCGAGCACTTCGAGCCGGGCAAGCGCGTCGTCGTCGTCGGCGGCGGCGCCATCGCCACCGACGCCTGCCAGTCCTCGATCAAGCTGGGCGCCAAGGAAGTCTGGATGTGCGCCATCGAGCCCGAGGACCGGCTGCCTGCCTTCGGCAACGAGTTGCACGAGGCGCGCGAGATCGGCCTCAAGATGGCCACTGGGATCATCGTCAAGGAGATCCACACCGACGCCGACGGCAACGTCACCGCGGTGAGCTTCGCGCCGCTGCACGAGCTGGAGTTCGACCCCATCAGCGGCAAGGTGATCTTCTCCTCGGTCAAGGAGATCGAGGGCGCGGAGCGGGTGACCATCCCCTGTGACTACGTGATCTTCGCCTCGGGCCAGATCATGGAGAACCCCGGCGATCCCATGCCGCTCACCCCGCGCGGCCTGATCGCCGCCGACCGCGGCGGCCACACCGGTGTCGACAAGCTCTTCGCCGGCGGCGACTGCGTGCAGGGCCCGTCGTTCATCGTCGACGCGGTGGGCTGGGGACACCGTGTGGCTCGGTCGATTCGCGAGTACCTCGGCGAGGACGAGCAGGCCACCGAGGACTGGCGGCTGCAGCAGACCATCGTCGAGCGCACCGACGACCATCGCCAGTCGGAGTACTTCGCGCGCACCGACCCGCCCATCCTCGAAGCCGGCAAGCGCTACGACATGAGCGAGTGCGAGCTGCCCTGGACCGACCGCGAGGCCATCGTCCAGGCGATCCGCTGCTTCCAGTGCGACTCGGTGCACCACTACGACGCCAGCGTCTGCGTCCTCTGCGGCGCCTGCGACGACGTGTGTCCCGAGAAGGCGATCGACGTGGTGGTCTTCGGCGAGGACCGCGAGCGCGCCTCGGGCGGCGACACGGTGGTCTGCCAGACCTTCGGCGGCGACCCCGAGGCGGGTGGTTACGAAGGCGAGATCTACATCAACTACGATCGCTGCACCAACTGCCGCATCTGCGAGGACCACTGCCCGGT
>CAZCJX010000347.1:0-1689 GCA_964499205.1 uncultured Actinomycetes bacterium
CGTGGTCACCCTCGCCGGCGCGCCGCACGCCAGCAACGAGGCGGAGCTGATCCGGCTGATCGAGGACGCCGGCTACGTTGCGGCCAGGCGTGACACGTACTACAGGATCCTCGAGGTGCACCGGCGCGGCGACGAGCAGGACGGTCTCGACCGCCGCCGCGTCGGCCGCATCGCCGGGCCGGGCATCGCCGGCAGCACGCCCGGCCAGGCGCCCGGCACCGCGGGGGTGGTGCCCGAGGGCGACACGCCGAGCGGCAGGAAGCGCCGGAGTGCTGTCAGCAGTCCCTCCGCACCGGACTGAGCGCGTGCCCGCCGCAGCCGTCGAGGCGCAGGCCGAGGCCTTTGCCAGGCGCCTTCCCAAGTGCGAGCTGCACGTCCACCTCGAAGGCACCATGACCGCGGAGCGGCTGCAGCAGCTGGCTGGCAAGCACGCCCTCGCCCTCGACCCCATCGCCCTGCGGTCGCTCGGCGAATCCGGCAACCCCAGCTTCGCCGCCTTCATCACCTCCTTCGTCGAGCGCATGCGCGTGCTCCGCGACCCCGACGACTGGTGCGTCCTGCTCGACGACTTCCTTCGTGCCCAATGTGGCCACAACGTGAAGTACACCGAGGCCTTCGTCACCTTCTTCGGCGCGCTGCGCGGCGACTACGTGCTGCGCGACGTGCTCGCCGCCATGGCCGAGGTGGAGCGCCACTGGCACGCCCGCGGCTGTGCGCTGCGCCTGGTCATGGATTCGCCGCGCCAGTTCGGGCCCGAGCTGGCCATGCAGCTGTTCCGTCTCGCCGCCGCCGACGAGACGGGGCTGCTGATCGGCTGCGGCATCGGCGGCGACGAGCTGCTCGGTCCCGCCGAGCAGTTCGCTCCCGCCTTCGGCTTCGCCGCCGAGGCGGGCATGCTGCTCACCGCCCACGCCGGCGAGCACGGCGGGCCCGACTCGGTGCGCGCCGCGGTCGACGTGCTCGGCGTCCACCGCGTCGGCCACGGCGTCGCCGCCGGCGGCCATCCCGACCTGCTCCGCCACCTGCACGAGCGCAACGTCGCCGTCGACGTCTGTCCCGGCAGCAACGCGGCCACCGGCGCATGGAATCCCGCCTCGGGACCGCATCCCGTGCGCGCCTTCGTCGAGCACGGGGTGCCCATCGACATCGGCAGCGACGACCCCGCCGTGTTCGGCACCGACCTGAGCGGCGAGTGGGCGCAGCTGATGCTCCGCGACGGCTTCACCCCGCACCAGTGCTTCGACCTGACCCTGGCGTCGCTCGACGTCGCCTTCCTCGACAACGCCCACCGCGCCCGCCTGCGCGCCCACTTCGCCGCCGAGCTGGAGGACCTGCGGGACGACGCCGCGGCGCTGCAGGACGCGCTGCGCGCCGGCGGCGGCCCGGCGCGGATGACCTCGTGACCACGTCGCCGCCGCCGTCGCCGCAGGTCGCACCCGAGCAGGTGCGCAGCATGTTCGACCAGATCGCCCGCTTCTACGACCTGCTCAACAGCGTGCTCAGCGGCGGCCGCGACGCCGCCTGGCGCCGCGCCGCCGCCCGGCTCACCGAGCTGCGCCGCGGCGACACCGCGCTCGACGTCTGCACCGGCACCGGCAAGCTGGCCGCGCTGCTGCGCCGCCGCGTCGGCCCGGAGGGGCGGGTGATCGGGGTCGACTTCAGCGAGGGCATGCTGGCGATGGCGCGACG
>CAZCJX010000348.1:0-1677 GCA_964499205.1 uncultured Actinomycetes bacterium
CCCGCCGGGCTCAACGCCGTCACCGCCGGCGTCGGCTGGTTCGCCGTCAACAGCGTCAGCGGCGCCTTCGCACTGCAGACCTTCACCAGCCTGGTGGGCTGGGGCCAGATGTCCTTCCAGGTGGCCCTGGCCATCGTCGTGATCGTGCAGGTTGTGGTCGCCTTTGGCGGATACAACATGGTGCACAGCTTTGAGCGGCTGCTGCTGCCCTTCCTCGGCGGCGTGTTCATCGCCGCCACCGTGTACATCCTCACCCAGTCGCATCCCTCGACCGGCTTCAACCCGCACGCGCCGGTGCCCTTCGGCGGCGCCACCGGCGCCTTCCTGCTGGCGGTGTTCATCGCCTACGGCTACGCGGTGGGCTGGAATCCCTACGCCAGCGACTACAGCCGCTACCTGCCCGAGGACAGCAACCCGATGCGCATCGCCCTGGCCGCGGGGATGGGCGTCTTCGTCTCCTGCGTGGTGCTGGAGATCGCCGGCGCGGGACTGGCCACGGTGGCGGGAACCGCCTGGGGCCCCAACGACATTCCCACCGCGCAGTTCATCAAGCCGCTGCCGCACACCCTGGCCATCCTCAGCACCCTGGGCATCGCCGTCGGCGCCGTCGCCGCCAACGCCCTCAACGTCTACAGCGCGGCGGTGTCCTTCCTCACCCTGGGCATCAGGCTGGGTCTCAAGCAGCGGCGCGCCATCGTCGCGCTGCTCTTCGGCTTCGTCGGCTTCCTGGTGGCGCGCACCGGCAACGCCGGACCGGGCAGCAAGTACGAGGACTTCCTGCTGCTGATCACCTACTGGATCGCGCCCTGGATCGCCGTGGTGCTGGTCGACTACGCGCTGCGCCGCGGCATCTACCCCCAGCGCATCTTCTTCGACACCCGCCACAACCCCTGGCGCGGCGTGCTCTCCATGGCGCTGGGCATCGCCGCCTCGGTGCCCTTCTGGAACCAGTCGCTGTGGCAGGGCCCGGTGGCCAGCGCCCACCCCGAGCTCGGCGACCTCAGCTTCCTGGTCGGATTCCTTGTCTCTGCCGGTGCCTACCTGCTGCTCTCCCTGGCGGCGCGGCCCCGGGTCCAGCTCCAAGCCGAGACAAGTCGATCCACGTGACGCCAGCCGGTGGCAGAATGAGCCGCGCGGCGCAATGACCGGCGGGCCGCTGCCGTCCTCCCCCGTCTCACCCGACGTCCCCCCACCCGACATGCCCCACGACCTCACCGACACCGGCGTGCAGGTGCGCGGCCGCATCCACCGCAGCGCCGCCGCCCTCCCCGTTCCGGTTCCCCCGCGAACGCGCCCGCGCGACGACGAGCGCCTACTCCGCGACGAGCCCCCCAGCGCCGCCGCCCGCCGCGACGCCCTCGCCGCCGCCCTCGGCCTGCCCGTCCGCGCCCTGGCCGAACTCACCGCCGCCGAGACCCGCACCGCGCTGGACCGCCTGCTCTCCCTGGCCGAGCGCGTCCGCCACCTCCAGGAGGAGGCGGCCACCGACGACCTCACCGGCGTGCTCCGCCGCGGCGCCGGGATGCGGCTGCTCCAGGCCGAGGTGGACCGGGTCCGCCGCGCCGGCGGCCGCCTGGTGCTGGCCTTCGCCGACGTCGACGGGCTCAAGAAGGTCAACGACACCCAGGGCCACCAGGCCGGCGACCGCCTCCTCCAGATGGTCGCCCAGACCCTCCG
>CAZCJX010000349.1:0-1670 GCA_964499205.1 uncultured Actinomycetes bacterium
CGCGCGCCCTTCGTGCTCAACGGGGAGATCACCATCCAGGGACAGCACATCGTCAACAACCCCGCGCCGCAGAACAACACGCCGGGGCAGAACAACCCGTGACCCGGCACGCTCTGCCGCGCGGCGCGGTGGCGGTCCGCCTGCACATGTACCGGTCGCCGTCAGAAGAGGTCGCCGGTGCCCTGCACCCGCCGTGGCCGCGCTGGATGCGCCGCCTCTACGAGCTGGAGCGCTATTCCGGCGCCGCCGATCCCGGCGAGGGCGAGGTGTCGATGAGCGCCGCCATCGGCGCCGTGGGCACCCGGCTCGGCCACCGGCTGGAGCTGCTCTCGTGGTGCGTCGCCGCGCTGGAGGAGATCGGCTGGGACGTGGCCATGGACGGCGACGACGTGGTGGCGTCGAAGGTGACCCTGCCGGAGCTGGCCCGCGCCGAGCTGGAGAACCACGGGATCTACGGGCCGATGTCCAAGGTGTGCGAGCTCGACGAGAACGGGTTGCCGCGCATCATCGAGCGCTGGGAGACGGTATGAGTCCATTGCATGTCATCGCGGAGCGTCCCGGCGCGCCGCGCGGCCACATCCTCGTCGTCGAGGACGAGCCGATGATCGGCCGGATCCTGGAGCACAAGCTGGTGCGCGAGGGCCACCGGGTCACCCTGGTGCGCGACACCCACGCCGCCCAGGCGGCGCTGGAGTGCGGCGACGTCGACGTCGCCCTGGTCGACGTCACCCTCGACCGCGACGGCCTCGGGTTCATGTCGGACATGACCGGAACGGTCGGCGCCGCGCCGCTCTGCGGTTGGGTGGCGATGGTGGAGCAGCGCAATGCGGCGGCGGCGGAGCGGGCACGCGTGGTCGGCGCCGCCGAGGTGGTGCTCAAGCCCTTCAAGCCCACCGTGGTCGCCGCGCTGGTGCTCGACATGCTGGAGCGCGCACCGGTGTGAGCGCGCTGGCCGTCGCGCCCGCGGTGGAGGCGCGCCAGGTCGAGCGGCGCTACCGCGGCGGCCGCGGCGTCGGGCCGGTCGACCTCTGCGTCGCCGCCGGCGAGGTGCTGGTGCTGATGGGGCCCAACGGCGCGGGCAAGACCACACTGCTGCGCCTGCTCGCCACCGTCGACCGGCCGCAGCGGGGGGCGCTGCGCTGGGACGGCGGCGATGCCGCCGCGGCACGCCGCAGCATCGGGCTGGCGCTGGACAGCGCCATCGAGGAGCCGACCCTGAGCGGCCTGCAGGCGACGCACTTCTGGTGCCGCCAGTGGGTGGACGACGCCCAGCGCGCCCTCCAGCTCTGTGAGGAGGCGCTGCGCCGCTTCGGCCTGTGGGAGGTGCGCGACGAGCCCGTCGGCGCCTACTCCTTCGGCATGCGCCGCCGGCTCGCCCTGGCCCAGGCCCTCTGCCACCAGCCGCGCCTGGCGCTGCTCGACGAGCCCACCGCGGGGCTCGATCCCGCGGGGGTGCAGGCGCTGCTCGCCGAGCTGCGCCGCCGCTCCGCCGCCGGCGCCACCACCGTTGTTGCCAGCAACGACCCGAACTTCAGCGCCGCCGCCGCCGACCGGGTCGCCTTCGTGCTGCACGGCCGGGTGCTGCGCTGCGCCGCGCCGGCAGAGCTGCTCGGCGCCGTCACCGCCGCGCGCGTCGCCGACCTGGCCACCGCCGTCGACGCGCCGGTGGA
>CAZCJX010000350.1:0-1643 GCA_964499205.1 uncultured Actinomycetes bacterium
GCCCAGTTGCGCAGCACGCCCTGCTCCTGGGCTTCGAGGTGCGCCGGCATCGGCGTCGACGGCAGCAGGTCGAGCGCACGCAGCACCGCCAGAGCGACCGGCGGCATGTGCGCACCGGCGCCGGCTTCGAGCTTCACCGCGACGCCCGGCCCGCCGCCGCGCCCCACCGCCGCCCACACCGCGGCGCCGCCGCTCTTCACCGTCAGCGTCGCGCCGGCCCAGCCCAGCAGCAGGGTGTCGAAGCGCCCCGTGCCGCCCACCATGAACGGCGCCTCCGCCATGGCGTCCTGGCAGCGCGCGAAGTCGCCGCCGCTCGCCGACGCCGCCGCGAACATCGTCGCCAGCGCCCGCAGCGGCACGCCGTAGGTGGGCAACCCGCAGCCGTCGATGCCGTATGGCGCCTCGTCGAGCGAGACTCCGCCGTACGCCGACATGCGGGCGCGGATGTCGCGCTGCAGGGGATGGTCGTAGCCGGCATAGCCGTGGATCGGCCAGCCGTTGTGCACGCAGGTGCAGAGCATGGCGGCATGCTTGCCGGAGCAGTTGTTGTGGACACGGCTGGCGGTTTCTCCGGCACGCACCAGCTCGCGGGTCGCCTCCTCGCTGTACGGCCAGTGCGGCGCGCAGCTCAGCGCACCCTCGTCGAGATCGACGCGCGACAGCAGGCGGCGCACCGCGGCGACGTGGTGCCACTCGCCCTCGTGCGAGGCGCAGGCGATGGCGCGCTCCTCGACGCTGGCGTCGAGCGCGTCGGCGGCGCCGGCCATGAAGGGCAGCGCCTGCAGCGGCTTCACCGTGCTGCGCAGCGGGGTCACCGTCTCGGGGTCGCCGGCCGAGGCGAGCAGCGCGCCGCCGGCGCCGACCACCGCGACGTGGCCGCGCACCACCACCTCGACGACGTCGCCGCGACGCACCTCGGCGAGCACGGCGGCGTCGCTCATCGCGGCGGCACAGCGCGGAGAGCCGGCGCCGCCCCGCTCACGAGAGCTCGATGAGGTGGTACGCCTCGGCGTGGGCGAGCCCGAACCGCTCGCCCATCTGCGCCGCGCGCATGGGCAGGAACTCGCGCAGCCGCTCCTCGGTGACCTGGCTGCGGTGCTCGCGCAGCGCGGCGATCTTGGTCTCCAGCGTCGCCGTGATGTCCACCGCGCAGTTGGGCTCGGTGGGGTTGGCGATGTAGACCTGCAGCACCTTGTGCGGTTCGCAGCCGGCGGCGGCGAGGTCGGGGAAGACCAGCGGGTCGCGCGCCGAGGGGTAGACGGCGTCGAGGGCGGCCTCGCCGGCGGCGCGGTGGTCGGGATGGTTGATGAAGCCGGGGCCGTAGCGGCGGGTCGGGTCAGGGCAGATCACCGCGGCGGGGCGCACCTCGCGGATCACCCGGACCACGTCGCGGCGCAGCTCCAGGGTGGGCATCAGCGTGCCGTCGGGGTGGCCGAGGAAGACCAGGTCGGAGACGCCCAGGACGGCGGCGGCGGCGCGCTGCTCCTGCTCGCGGATGCGCGCCACCTCGCGGGGCTCCATGGTGGGGTCGGCGGTTCCCTTGTCGCCATTGGTGCAGATGCAGTAGGTGACCTTGGCGCCGTCGGCCGTCCAGCGGGCGATGGTGCCGCCGGCGGAGAACTCGGCGTCGTCGGGGTGGGCCA
>CAZCJX010000351.1:0-1630 GCA_964499205.1 uncultured Actinomycetes bacterium
ATCCGCCAGCAGATGTTCGGCTACACCCAGGAGGACCTCAAGTTCCTGCTGGCGCCGATGATCGCCACCGGCGAGGAGCCGGTCGGCTCGATGGGCAACGACACCCCGCCCGCGGTGCTCTCCGACAAGCCGCAGCCGCTGTTCAACTACTTCAAGCAGCTCTTCGCCCAGGTCACCAACCCGCCCATCGATCCCATCCGTGAGCAGATGGTGATGTCCCTGGTGACCACCCTGGGTGCCGGCGGCAACCTGCTGGAGCAGGGCCCGGCGCAGGCACGCCGGCTGGAGATGCCCCATCCCATCCTCACCAACCACGACCTCGGCAAGATCCGCCACGTCACCCAGCGCGACTTCCCCGCGGCGACCATCCACACCACCTTCCACCGCAGCGCCGGCGTCGAGGGGCTGCAGAGCGCGCTCGACCGCATCTGCCGGCAGGCCTCGGAGCGCATCGCCGAGGGCTACACCATCCTGGTGCTCTCCGACCGCAGCGCCGACGCCGAGCACGTGCCGATCCCCTCGCTGCTGGCCACCGCCGCGGTGCACCACCATCTCGTCCGCGAGGCGACGCGCACCAGCGTCGGCCTGGTCGTCGAATCCGGCGAGCCGCGCGAGGTGCAGCACTTCGCCCTGCTGATCGGCTACGGCGCCGAGGCGGTCAACCCCTACCTCGCCTTCGAGTCCTTCCACGAGCTGGAGCGCCGCGGCCTGCTGCCCGAGGGCGTGCACGCCGACAAGGCGCAGGCGATGTTCACCAAGGCGATCAACAAGGGGCTGCTCAAGACCATCTCCAAGATGGGCATCAGCACCATCCAGTCCTACTGCGGCGCGCAGATCTTCGAGGCCATCGGGATCAGCCGCGAGGTGATCGACCAGTACTTCACCGGCACCGCCTCGCGCATCGGCGGCATCGGCCTCGACGTCATCGCCCAGGAGGCGCTGGCCCGCCACGCCGACGCCTACCCGGAGAACCGCATCGGCGACCCGGTTCTGGACGAAGGTGGCAACTACCAGTGGCGCCGCCGCGGCGAGCACCACCACTGGAACCCCGAGACGATCGCCACCCTGCAGCACGCCGTCAAGGCCAACGACGCCGCTTGGTACCGCAACTACGCGCGCATGGCCAACGACAGCACCCGCCAGCTCAAGACGCTGCGCGGCCTCTTCGACTTCAGGCAGCTGGGGTCGCCGGTGCCGCTAGAGGAGGTGGAGCCCGCCGAGTCGATCATGCGGCGCTTCGCCACCGGGGCGATGTCGCTGGGCTCGATCTCCACCGAGGCGCACGAGACGCTGGCCATCGCCATGAACCGCATCGGCGGCAAGTCGAACACCGGCGAGGGCGGCGAGGACGAGCGGCGCTACGAGCGTGACGCCAACGGCGACTGGCGGCGTTCGGCGATCAAGCAGGTGGCCAGCGCGCGCTTCGGCGTGACCATCAACTACCTGGTCAACGCCGACGAGCTGCAGATCAAGATCGCCCAGGGCGCCAAGCCCGGCGAGGGCGGCCAGCTCCCCGGCCACAAGGTCGACGAGTACATCGCCACGCTGCGCCACTCGACTCCCGGCGTCGGCCTGATCTCGCCGCCGCCGCACCACGACATCTACTCCATCGAGGACCTGGCCCAGCTCA
>CAZCJX010000352.1:0-1628 GCA_964499205.1 uncultured Actinomycetes bacterium
GCAAGCTGATCGGCAAGAACGGCCGCAACATCGACGCCATCCGCACCGTGGTGCGCGCGGCCGGGCTGCGCCACCGCCAGCGCGTCCAGGTCGACGTCGGCTGATCGTCGTTCGCCGATTCCCCATCAGCACCCGATCGCACCCACAGAGATGACCGCCGCCATGACCACCGCCCCGCAGCGCCTTCGCGCCGCCTACGTGCGCCGTCCCCACGGCGTGCGCGGCGAGCTGCGCGTCGAGCCGCTGGGTGGCGACGCCTCGCGCTTCGCGCAGGGGCTGCGCCTGTGGTCGGAGGCCACCCCGGCGGTGGCCTACACCGTGGTGGCGGCGCGTCCCGCCGCCGACGGCGACCTGCTGCTCTCCCTCGGAGAGGTGGTCTCGCGCACCGACGCCGAGCGTCTGCGCGGCACCTATCTCTGCGTCGAGGGCGAGAAGCACCGCACCCTTGGTGCGGACGAGTGGTTCGTCTGGGAGCTGGTCGGGTTGCGCGTGGTCGGCGAGGACGGCGGCGAGATCGGCGTGGTCGACGACGTCGAGGAGTATCCCGAGCAGGAGGTGCTGGTGGTCCGGCGCCCCGCCGGCGGCGACGTGCGCATCCCCATGGTGCGCGCCCACGTCGCCCACGTTGATGTCGAGAATGGCAGGATCGTGGTGCTGCCGTGGGACGAGGAGGAGGCGTGATGCGCGTCGACGTGCTGACCATCTTCCCCGACGTCTTCCCGGGGCCGCTGGGCATCGGTGTGGTGGGCCGCGCCATCGAGCGCGGGCTGCTCACCCTGCAGGCGCACGACCTGCGCGAATACACCCACGACCGTCACCGCCAGGTGGACGACATCCCCTTCGGCGGCGGTCCCGGCATGGTGCTCAAGCCCGAGCCGCTGCTCGAAGCGGTGCGCGGCTTCCGCACCGAGGACCCGTCGGCCCGCGTCATCCTGCTCTCCCCGCAGGGGCGCAGGTTCGACCAGTCCGTCGCCCGCGAGCTCTCGAACGAATCGCACCTGGTGCTGGTCTGTGGCCGCTACCAGGGCGTCGACGAACGGGCCCGCGAGGAGATCGGCGAGGAGCTCTCGATCGGGGATTACGTCCTCTCCGGCGGCGAGCTGGCCGCCATGGTGGTCGTCGAGGCGGTGGCGCGACTCGTCCCCGGAACCCTGGGGTCGCACGAGTCGCTCGCCGAGGAGACGTTCACCGACAGGGGATTCGAACCCCCGCTGTACACGCGTCCCGCCGTCTTCGACGGGCGCGAGGTGCCCGAGGTGCTGCGCAGCGGCAATCACGCCGCCATCGAGCGCTGGCGCCGCGAGCAGAGTGAAGAAAGAATGCGGCGACGTCGCCCCGACATGGCACGCGACGGCGCCACCGCAGGAGGTGTGTGATGAATGTCATCGACCTGCTCGAGCGCGAGCAGGAGAAGCCGGAAGTTCCCGTCTTGCGCAGCGGCGACACGGTGCGGGTGCACGTGAAGGTCGTCGAGGGAACCCGTGAGCGCATCCAGGTGTTCGAAGGCGTGGTCATCGCCCTCGGCGGCAAGACGGGGTTGGGGGCGACCTTCACGGTGCGCCGGGTCACCCACGGCGTCGGCGTCGAGCGCACCTTCCTGGTGCACTCGCCGCGCATCGACAAGATCG
>CAZCJX010000353.1:0-1625 GCA_964499205.1 uncultured Actinomycetes bacterium
GCGTCGACCTTGAACTCGCGCATCATGCGGTCGACGATGATCTCGAGGTGCAGCTCGCCCATGCCGGAGATGACGGTCTGTCCCGTCTCCTCGTCGGTGCGCACGCGGAAGGTGGGATCCTCCTGCGTCAGCTTCTGCAGCGCGGCGGACATCTTGTCCTGGTCGGCCTTGGTCTTGGGCTCGATGGCCACCGTGATCACCGGCTCGGGGAAGGTGATGTTCTCGAGGATGATCGGCTGGTTCTCGGCGCAGAGCGTGTCACCCGTGGTGGTCTTGCGCAGGCCGATGGCGGCGGCGATGTCGCCGGTGCGGACCTCGTCGATCTCCTCGCGGTGGTTGGCGTGCATCTGCAGGATGCGGCCGACCCGCTCCTTCTCCCCCTTGGTCGCGTTGTACACGTAGCTGCCGCTCTGCATGCGACCGCTGTAGACGCGGAAGAAGGTGAGGGTGCCGACGAAGGGGTCGGTCATGATCTTGAAGGCCAGCGCGGAGAAGGGCTCCTCGTCGTCGACCAGGCGCACCTTGACCTCGCCGCTCTTGGGGTCGTGCCCCTCGACGGCGGGCTTCTCCAGCGGCGAGGGCAGGAAGTCGACGATGGCGTCGAGCATCGGCTGCACGCCCTTGTTCTTCAGCGCGCTGCCGCAGAGCACGGGGACGATGCGCGTGCTCACCGTGCCGAGGCGAAGCCCGTGCACGATCTCGTCGTGGGTGAGCTCGTCGCCCTCGAGGTACTTCATCATCAGCTCGTCGTCGGACTCGGCGACGGCCTCGAGCAGCTCGTGGCGGTACTTGTCGACCTGCTCCTGCATCCCGGCGGGGATCTCGCTGCGCTCCAGGGTGGTGCCCAGGTCGTCGGTGTAGACGATGGCCACCTGGTTGATCAGGTCGACCATGCCCTTGAAGTCGGCCTCGGAGCCGATCGGCAGCTGCACGGGAATGGGCTTGGCGCCCAGCCGCTCCCTGATGGAGTCGACGGCGGCGTAGAAGTTGGCGCCGATGCGGTCCATCTTGTTGATGAAGGCGATGCGGGGCACGCCGTAGCGGTCGGCCTGGCGCCACACCGTCTCCGACTGCGGCTCCACGCCGGCCACGGCGTCGAACACGGCCACGGCGCCGTCGAGCACGCGCAGGCTGCGCTCCACCTCGACGGTGAAGTCCACATGCCCGGGCGTGTCGATGATGTTGATGCGATGGCTGCGCCACTCCGCGGCAGTCGCGGCCGAGGTGATGGTGATGCCGCGCTCCTGCTCCTGGACCATCCAGTCCATGGTGGCGGCACCCTCGTGCACCTCACCCATCTTGTGGATGCGGCCGGTGTAGAAGAGGACGCGCTCGGTCGTCGTGGTCTTGCCCGCGTCGATGTGGGCCATGATCCCGATGTTGCGGGTCTTCTCGAGGGGGAATGCGCGCGTCTGCGTTGCGGGAGGCATTGGTGTGCTTCTGGGTGTCCTGGTCTAGTACCGGAAGTGGCTGAAGGCCTTGTTGGACTCGGCCATCTTGTGGGTGTCTTCCTTGCGCTTGATCGAAGCGCCGACGCCGTTGGCGGCGTCCATCAGCTCGGAGGCCAGCTTGTCGGCCATGCTCTTGCCGTTGCGGCCGCGGGCGTAGCGGATGATCCAGCGGCG
>CAZCJX010000354.1:0-1607 GCA_964499205.1 uncultured Actinomycetes bacterium
GAGACCACGCCGCCGGTGGTGCAGGGCTGGATCGACTGCTATCGCAAGCTGGTGGGGCTGCGCCGGGGGATGCTGCAGCGGGGACGCGAGCTCCTCGTCACCGCCCCGCCGGGCGCCTACCGCCGCGTGCTCCACACCGACATCCTGCTCATGGAGCCGGAGCTGAGCCGGCTGCAGCGCCGCCTGGCCTTCTGGGAGGGCATCGCCGAGCAGCGCCAGGAGGAGGAGCCGCCCCACCTGCAGTCGGGCTAGCGGCATGATCCCGCATGCACTTGCGTTTTTGAAAGAAGTGTCCCGATACCTGGGGGTTTGCGGGGCGACAGCTTTCGATGCATGAACTCCGGCGGCGCAGAAGGGGCGGTCGCGATAGGCTTCGTGCCAGTTGCCGATGGATCGTTCTCGACGGGGCAGGGTCGAGCTAGATGCGACATTCCACCGACCGAGCAGGCTTTGCGGCGTTCCTGGCGTCGATGGAGGAGCGTGGCAGCCTGGCTGCCGCCCTCCACCAGGAGGGTTGGGAGGTGCAGCCGTGCGCCAGCGTTGCCGAGGTTCTCGACGTCACCGCGCGCCTCTCCGTCGACGTCGTCGTCGTCGACGCGACGCCGGCGGCACAGGAGCAGCAGGAGCGCCTTTCCCGGGTGGTCAGCAGCGTCGACGTCCCGGTGGTGGCCATGGTGGAGGGGTTCCTCGACGCCAAGCGGGCGCTGCGCCAGGGCACGGCGCTGGCGTTGCCCGAGCCGGTCGACGCCGAGATGCTGGTGCTGTCCCTGCGCAACCTGCTCGGCCGCCGGCCGCTGCGCTCGGTGCTTGAGCACTCCATCGCCCTCGACGACCTGGTCGTGCACGTCGCCGACCACGCGGTCGAACGCGAGGGGCGCCGGCGCCAGCTGAGCCCCACGGAATGGGGGTTGCTCTCCCTTTTGATGGCCCATCCTGGGTACACCTTCTCCCGCGACGAGCTGGTGCGCGGCATCTGGGGCGTCGACATCCCCGGCCGCCAGGCGTCGGTCGACCTCTACGTCTACCGGCTGCGACGCAAGGTGGAACGCAACATCCGCAGGCCCACCATCGTCGAGACGGTGCGCAACGGCGGCTACCGCCTCAGCACCTCGATTCGCTCACTGGCCGCGTCGCCGCGCGACCCGTGGCACGAGGTGACCCAGAGCGCCGGTCTCGACGCCGTCCCCGCCGAGGATGTCGATGCCTGGCTGGATCTCTACGTCGAGCTGAGCGACACCGTGGCGGAGGCTGTCGGCCAGGCGCGCAACCTGGGCCTGCGCATCCGGCCCGAGGTGCGACGCGTCCTGGCGCAGACCGACATCGCCCATCTCGACGCCATGCTGGAACACTGCCGCTCGCGCGCCGCGTACTGGAACCGCCGCCGCCGCGGCGCCGAGGCGATCCCGGCGCGACGCCTCACCGGAACTGCGGCGCAGAAGGTGTAGCCGCCGGCTGGTCCACGGTGAACGGGGGCACCGGGGTGAACGGGGGCACCGGCGCACGTCGGGCAAGCCGCGCCGCGTCGAGGCATTCGCGGGAGCAGTACTGGCCGCGCGCGGTCTGGCAGCGAAATCGGTCGAACCCGCTCTTGCACCATGCGCACGTGC
>CAZCJX010000355.1:0-1607 GCA_964499205.1 uncultured Actinomycetes bacterium
GGTCGACGTCGGGCTTCTCCATCAGCCCCAGGAACTGCCGCGCGTACGCGCTCAGCGACTCGACGTAGCGGCGCTGCCCCTCGGCGTAGATGGTGTCGAACGCCAGGCTCGACTTGCCGCTCCCGGACAGCCCGGTGATGACGATGAGGCGATCGCGGGGAAGGGTGAGGTCGATGCCCTTCAGATTGTGCTCGCGCGCACCGGAGATGACGATGGAGTCGTGGGGCATAGGGGACCGTCTAGGGTACCGAGTCTCGGGCGCCCGACGGTCGCCCATAGGGACTGTCCCCGGAACGCCCTCTGTCGAAACCGGCTCGCGCCGCTAGTCTGGGACGGCGATGCAGGAATACCGGACGCCGCCCACCGGGGTGAGCGTGCCGCCGCCCTACTCGACGGAGCGGCTCGCCGCCCTGGTCCTCGGCTTGCCCGGCTTCCTGCTCGTGGTGGTCGTCGCCGCCCTCTTCGCGAGCGGGCACGTGAGCACGCGCACCGCGGCGGGCGGTATCGCGGCGGGCGCGGCGCAGATGCTCCTCGCCGCGGCGCTGTGGATGCACCTGCGCGCCGCGCGCCCGCTCGCCCTGCTGCTCTCCCTGGTCTGGGCGGCCCTGCTGCTGGCCCTCGGCGACGACCGGCTCACCCCTCCCCTGCTCCTCCCCGCCGTGGTCGCCGTCGCCCTGCTCCTCCCCCTCCCCGGCCGCACCGGCGTCCGCCTGCAGCGCGCCGTCGCCCGCGGCCGGGCCACCGCCCCGCCGGGCGCCGCCGGCACGGTGGCCACCTGGTCCCTGCCGGTGGCCGCGCTGGCGATGATCGCCGAGGGCGTCTGGCTGGCGGTCAGCACCGTCGCCGCCCTGCTCCGCGACGCCGCCACGCCGGGCCTCGGCGCCATCGTGGGCACGGCGGCGCGCTTCGTCGTCGCCCTGGTCGAGGTGCCCGTCGAGCTGCTGCTCTTCCCCGCGGTCGGCCTGCTGGTGCTGAGCGGCCACGCGGCGGCGCGCGGGCTGGCCATCGTCCTGCAGGCGCTGGTGCTGCTCGGCGCCGCCACCGGCGGGTTGCACACCGCCCGCGCCCAGGTCAGCGCCGGCCTGGCCATCGTCGTCGTCCTGCTGCTGATGGCCCACGCGCGCGCCCTCGACCGGGCCTAGACACGACGACGGCCGCGGCGCCCCACTGCGGGGCACCGCGGCCGTGCTGTTGCTGTCGGAAGTGGCGCTTACTCGGCGGGACCGGTGGCCCCGGCGGCAGCCTCCGCCTTCTCCTTCTTCTCGCGCTTGGCGCCCTTGTTGAGCAGCGACATCTTGACCTCGCCGTCGGTGAGGTCGACGAGGACGGTGTCACCGGGGCCGTGCTTGAGGCGCAGCAGCTCCTCGGAGAGCGGGTCCTCGATGACGCGCTGGATCACCCGGCGCAGCGGGCGCGCGCCGTAGATCTTGTCGAAGCCCTCTTCGACGATCTTGTCCTTGGCGGCGTCGGTGACGCTGAAGGTGAGCTCCTGGGCGGCCAGGTGCTGGGCGACCTTGGCGAGCATGAGATCGACGATCTGGCGCATCTGCGGCTGGTCGAGCCGCTGGAACACCACCACCGCGTCGACGCGGTTGAGGAACTCCGGA
>CAZCJX010000356.1:0-1593 GCA_964499205.1 uncultured Actinomycetes bacterium
GGGTTGCGCTTCTTCAGCTCACCCAGCTCGAGCAGCGCGTCGATCGACTCCTGGGAGGCGGCGCCGAGGAACCCGCAGGTGTGCACGATGCAGACGTCGGCCTCCTCCGGCGAGGACGCGGCGTCGTAGCCGCCGCTCTCCATCAGACCCTCGATGTAGCCCGAGTCCACCTGGTTCTTGGGGCAGCCGAGGGTCTGCAGGAAGTAGAGCGGCTTGTGGTCGGACATGGCAGGAACGGTGGGTCCGACGCCTAGCGGTAGTTGGTGTACTGCAGCGGGACGTCGAGCTCCAGCGCCTTGAGCGACGCGATCACCGCCTGCAGGTCGTCCTTGGACTTGGAGCTGACCCGCAGCTTGTCGCCCTCGATGCGCACCTGCACCTTGGGATGGGCGGCGCGGATCTTCTTGTTGAGGTCGCGGGCGAGGTCCTCGGAGATGCCGCGGCGCAGCTTGACCACCTGGCGCACGTTGCCCTTGGCGGCAGGCTCGGGCTTCTGCGGGTCGAGCACCTTGAGGTCGATGCCGCGCTTGTGCAGCTTGCTCTGCAGCACGTCGAGGATGGCCTTGAGGTGCATGTCGGAGTCGGTGAGCAGGACCAGCTGGTCCTTCTCGTGGTCGATCTCCGCGGTGACGCCCTTGAAGTCGTAGCGCTGGCCGATCTCGCGGCGCGCCTGGTCGAGGGCGTTGACCAGCTCCTGCTGGTCGAAGTCGCTGACGACGTCGAAGCTGTTGTCCTGTGCCATCGGGGGAAGAGGATAGCCGCAGGCAGCCGGCCCGCGACCTACCCCGACGCCACCAGCTGCCGCGCCGCGGCGGCCAGGTCCTCGACGAAGCGGTGCTTCTCGGCGGCGCGCTGGCCGGGATCCTGGATGCGCACCACGCTCGACGGGTGCACCGTGGCCATGGCGATGCGGCCGTCCTCGCCGAGCGGGACCGGCTCGCCGCGGTGCTGGGTCACCTTGAAGCCGGGGCCGAGCAGGGCGCGGGCGGCGGTGGCGCCGAGGGCGACCACCACGCGCGGCGCCACGGCGCGCAGCTCCGCTTCCAGCCAGGGACGGCAGGCGGCGATCTCGCCGGCCAGCGGCGTGGCGTGGATCCGGCGCTTTCCCCGGTCGATCCACTTGAAGTGCTTCACCGCGTTGGTGACGTACACCCGGGTGCGGTCGATGCCCGCCTCGACCAGCGCCTCGTCGAGGAGGCGGCCGGCGGGGCCGACGAAGGGATGGCCGGTGCGGTCCTCGCGGTCGCCGGGCTGCTCGCCGACCAGCACCACCTCGGCGTGCTCCGGCCCTTCGCCGAAGACGGTCTGGGTGGCCCGCTGGTACAGGTCGCAGCCGGTGCAGCCGGCGGCCTCGCGGCGCAGCTCGTCGAGGGTGTGGCCGTGTGGTTGTGCGGTCATGCTCGGTGCCTGCCCGACATGGTGCCCGGGGTGTACCGCGCCCGTCAGCGGCGACGCCGCACCAGGTGCACGCTGTCGCCGTCGCGCACACCGGCGGCGGCCAGGGCACCGGACCTCGCCTCCACCGCCATCGAGTACTCCGCCGCGGCGTAGTAGATGGGGCAGGGATCGGCGGTGCAGGGGACCATGTGCTGC
>CAZCJX010000357.1:0-1589 GCA_964499205.1 uncultured Actinomycetes bacterium
GAGACCACGCCGCCGGTGGTGCAGGGCTGGATCGACTGCTATCGCAAGCTGGTGGCGCTGCGCCGGGGGATGCTGCAGCGGGCGCGCGAGCTCCTCGTCACCGCCCCGCCGGGCGCCTACCGCCGGGTGCTGCACACCGACATCCTGCTGATGGAGCCGGAGCTGAGCCGGCTGCAGCGCCGCCTGGCCTTCTGGGAGGGAATCGCCGAGCAGCGCCAGGAGGACGAGCCACCCCACCTGCAGTCGGGCTAGCGGCATGACCCCGCCTGCGCTTGCGTTTTTGAAAGAAGTGTCCCGATACATGGGTGTTTGCGGGGCGCCAGCTTTCGATGCATGAACTCCGGCGGCGGACATGGGGCGGTCGCGATAGGCTTCGTGCCAGTTGCCGATGGATCGTTCTCGACAGGGCAGGGTCGAGCTAGATGCGACATTCCACCGACCGAGCTGGCTTCGCGGCGTTCCTGGCGTCGATGGAGGAGCGTGGCAGCCTGGCTGCCGCCCTCCACCAGGAGGGTTGGGAGGTGCAGCCGTGCGCCAGCGTTGCCGAGGTTCTCGACGTCACCGCGCGCCTCTCCGTCGACGTCGTCGTCGTCGACGCGACGCCGGCGGCACAGGAGCAGCAGGAGCGCCTTTCCCGGGTGGTCAGCAGCGTCGACGTCCCGGTGGTGGCCATGGTGGAGGGGTTCCTCGACGCCAAGCGGGCGCTGCGCCAGGGCACGGCGCTGGCGTTGCCCGAGCCGGTCGACGCCGAGATGCTGGTGCTGTCCCTGCGCAACCTGCTCGGCCGCCGGCCGCTGCGCTCGGTGCTTGAGCACTCCATCGCCCTCGACGACCTGGTCGTGCACGTCGCCGACCACGCGGTCGAACGCGAGGGGCGCCGGCGCCAGCTGAGCCCCACGGAATGGGGGTTGCTCTCCCTTTTGATGGCCCATCCTGGGTACACCTTCTCCCGCGACGAGCTGGTGCGCGGCATCTGGGGCGTCGACATCCCCGGCCGCCAGGCGTCGGTCGACCTCTACGTCTACCGGCTGCGACGCAAGGTGGAACGCAACATCCGCAGGCCCACCATCGTCGAGACGGTGCGCAACGGCGGCTACCGCCTCAGCACCTCGATTCGCTCACTGGCCGCGTCGCCGCGCGACCCGTGGCACGAGGTGACCCAGAGCGCCGGTCTCGACGCCGTCCCCGCCGAGGATGTCGATGCCTGGCTGGATCTCTACGTCGAGCTGAGCGACACCGTGGCGGAGGCTGTCGGCCAGGCGCGCAACCTGGGCCTGCGCATCCGGCCCGAGGTGCGACGCGTCCTGGCGCAGACCGACATCGCCCATCTCGACGCCATGCTGGAACACTGCCGCTCGCGGGCGGCGTACTGGAACCGCCGCCGCCGCGGCGCCGAGGCGATCCCGGCGCGGCGCCTCACCGGAACTGCGGCGCAGAAGGTGTAACCGCCGGCTGGTCCACGGTGAACGGCGGCGCCGGCGAACGGCGGGCAAGCCGCGCCGCGTCGAGGCATTCGCGCGAGCAGTAATCGCCACGCGCGGTCTGGCAGCGAAATCGGTCGAACCCGCTCTTGCACCATGCGCACGTGC
>CAZCJX010000358.1:0-1576 GCA_964499205.1 uncultured Actinomycetes bacterium
CGGGCCATGCCGGCGGCGAAGGCGAATGCGGTGGCGGCTTCGTAGACGTCGTAGGTCCTGGCGCCGCTGACCGCCTTGCCGGTGTCGAGCGCCTCCAGCGCGGCGAGGCGCTGCTCGTCCTCGCGGATGCGCGCGGCGACGCGCTCCAGCACCTCGGCGCGGCGCGCCGGCGGCATGCGGCGCCACACGCCGCTGTCGAACGTGGTGCGCGCGGCGTGCAGCGCGGCCTCCACCTCGGCATCGGTGGCCTCGCACCACTGCGCCACGGGCTGCTCGGTGGACGGGTCGATCACCGCGTGGGTGGCGCCGTCGCGGCGCTCGGTGCCGGCGACGATCTGCGGGTAGGGATCGGAGTCGATCCAGGCAGGGTCGATGCGCGTGGAATTCATCGGCGTAGAGTTGCGCCGATGCTACACGACGAGGCGACGCCCGCCCCCACCCTGCTGATCTGCGGCGGCGACGTGGTCACCATGAACGCGCGACGCGAGGTCCTGACGCGCGGCACCGTGGCGGTGGCGGGCGACCGCATCCTCGCCGTCGGCGCAACCACCGCGTTGCGCGCGCGCTGGCCGCAGGCAGCGGTGCTCGACGCCACCGGCTGCGTGGTGGTGCCCGGCATGGTCAACGCGCACCAGCACTGCACCGGCGACCCGCTGTCGCGCAGCTGCATCCCCGACGACCTGCGGCCCGGCGCCTCGATCTTCGAGTGGTCGGTGCCGCTGCACGGCGCCCACGACGGCGACGACGACGAGCTGTCGGCGCTGCTCACCGCGGTGGAGAGCCTGCGCAACGGCGTGACAACCCTGGTCGAGGCGGGCACCGTCGCCCATCCCGAGCGCGTCGGCGCCGGACTGCAGCGCGCCGGCATCCGCGGCACGGTGGGCACCTGGGGCTGGGACGTCGAGGGCGTGCCCTACTCCGGCTCCGTCGACGAGGTGATCGGAAGGCAACGAGCGGTCCTGGAGCGCTTCCCGCAGGGCGGCCGGGTCACCGGCTGGGTCACCCTGGTGGGCCACAACCTGGCCAGCGACGAGCTGCTGGTCGCCGCGTCGGACCTGGCGCGCCAGGCGGGCACGGGCATGACCATGCACATCTCGCCCACGTCGTCGGACCCGCACGAGTACGTGCAGCGGACCGGCCTGCGCCCGCTGGTGCACTTCGACCGCCTCGGCATCCTCGGCCCGCACCTGCTGCTGGCCCACGCAGTGTGGCTCGACGACGACGAGGTCGAGGCGCTGCTGCGCACGCGTTCGGCGATCGCCTACTGCCCGTGGGCATACCTGCGACTCGCGCAGGGCGTGTCGCGCGCGGGACGGCACGGCGAGATCGTCGCGCGCGGCGGACGCGTTGCGCTGGGCTGCGACGCCTCCAACGCCGGCGACAGGCTGGATATCCTGCTCACCGCCGCGCTGGCGGCGGGGCTGGCCAAGGACGCGCCCGTCGATCCCCAGCAGCCGCTGGGAGCCCATCTCGCCTTCGAACTGGCCACGCTGGCCGGCGCCGAGGCGGTGGGCATGGGCGCAGAGATCGGTTCGCTGGAGCCGGGCAAGCAGGCCGACATCGTCATCCACGACGC
>CAZCJX010000359.1:0-1573 GCA_964499205.1 uncultured Actinomycetes bacterium
TGCCGCGAACGCGGTGCGGCCCAGCGCCACCACCAGTGGCGCGTCGACGGCGCGCAGGGTGGCGTCGAGGTGCCCGCGGCAGTTGCGCAGCTCCGCGGCGGTGGGCTCGGTGTTGCGCCCGTGGCCGTCCTGGGGATTGCAGAGCACCGCGTTGGTGATGAACACCTCGTCGCGGCGCAGTCCCACCCGGGCGAGCAGCAGCTCCAGGGCCATGCCGCTGCGGTCGCCGCTGAACGGCACCCCGGTGCGTTCGGCGCCGTGCCGGCCCGGCGCCGTCCCCACCAGCACCGCGCGCGCCCGCAGCGGCCCGTTGGCCTCGCCGAGCACCCGCCGCCTCCCCTCCATGCGCGGACACGACCGGCACGACTGCACGCGCGCGACCAGCGCGGGGAATGCGGCGTCGGGGACGGTGCGGCCCATGGTGATGCGGCCCATGATGCCGCGCGGCCCGCGCCGCCGCCGGTCGCGGCCCGGCAGCAGGTACCCTTGGCGCTCATGCCCGACGTCCAAGCCGAGCTCGCCCGCGCCGTCCGCGCCGCGCTCGACGCCATGGGCGCGGGGCCGGAGGTCGAGGCGGTGGTCGAGCCGTCCGGCCGTCCCGAGTTCGGCGACTGGGCCACCCCGGCGCCGCTGCGCGCGGCGCGGGTGCTGCGCCGGGCGCCGATGCAGATCGCCGAGGAGCTGCGCGAGCGGCTGGCGGCGACGCCGGTGGCCCACGTCAGCGAGTGGACGGTGAGCGCGCCGGGCTACGTCAATGCGCGGCTCGACGACAGCACCTGGGCGCCCGCGGTGATCGCCGAGGCGCTGGCGCTGGACAGCGCGCGACCGGTGGCGCTGCCCGGCGGCGCGTCCCCCGAACCGGGCAAGACGCTGGTCGAGCACACCAACATCAACACCAACAAGGCGGCCCACGTCGGCCACCTGCGCAACGCCTGCCTCGGCGACACCGTGTCGCGCATCCTGCGCCGCACCGGCCACGAGGTCGAGGTCAACAACTACATCGACGACACCGGGGTGCAGGTCGCCGACGTCATCGTCGGCCTGCGCGAGCTGGGCATGGAGCCGGGCCAGGGCGAGCCCTACGACCAGTTCTGCTCGCGGGTCTACGTCGAGGTGATGCGCCGCTACGAGGCCGACCCCTCGCTGGTGGAGAAGCGCCGCGAGACGCTGCGCCACATCGAGGCGCGGGACAACGCAGTGGCCGAATACGCCAAGGCGCTGGCCCACCGCATCGTCCAGGCCCACCTCGACACCATGGCCCGCTTCGACATCGGCTACGACCTGCTCACCTGGGAGTCCGACATCCTCGAGCTGGGCTTCTGGTCCCGCGCCTTCGCGATGCTGCGCGAGCGCGGCGTCATCGTTTATGTCGAGGAAGGCAAGAACGCAGGCTGCTGGGTGATGCCGGACAACTCCTCGCCGATCGAGGGCGCTGCCCTCGGCGACGACGAGGCGTCGGCCGACGAGGCCGCTGAGGCCAAGATCCTGGTCAAGTCCGACGGCGTGGCCACCTACACCGCCAAGGACATCGCCTACCAGCTCTGGAAGTTCGGCCTGCTCGGCCTCGACTTCC
>CAZCJX010000360.1:0-1550 GCA_964499205.1 uncultured Actinomycetes bacterium
CGCCGCCCGCCGCGCTGGTGGCCACCTGCGACGCCGGCGCGAAGGCGCTGATGCGCCAGGTCACCACCTCGACGGGGACGTCGGGAATGGCCATGCCGTAGACGCGGCGGTACTCGTCCTCGTAGCGGCGCAGCACCTCGTCGTCGGTCGACGGCCAGCGCGAACCCTCGCCCAGCCACACGGTGATCTCGTGTCCCTGGCCGTGGTAGCGGGCGTCGATGCCGTAGCGCACCACCACGTCCTGCTCGCCGACGCCCGCGCCGGACAGGGCGCTGAAGGCCTCGCCGCGCATCTCCTCGAGCAGCGCGTCGCGCTCCTCGACCGACACCGCGTCGAGCCGCCGCACCAGGGTGCGGGCCAGGTCGATGCGCACCGGCGTCACCAGCGTGCCGAAGGCGGAGAGAACGCTTGCCTCGGCGGGGAAGATCACCCGGTCGGCCTGGAGCAGCTCGGCGACGCCGCAGGCGTGCACCGGGCCCGCGCCGCCGAAGGCGAGCAGCGGCACGCCGCGCAGGTCGAGGCCGCGCTCCACCGCGTGCATCCGCGCCGACGCCGCCATGTTCTGGTTGACCACCTCGTGGATGCCCATGGCGGCCCCGTCGGCGTCGACGCCCAGCGCGGCGGCGAGCTGACCGACCGCCCGGTCCGCAGCGGCGGCGTCGAGCGGCATGTCGCCGCCGAGGAAGTAGCCGGCGTCGAGGTAGCCGAGTAGCAGGTCGGCGTCGGTCACCGCGGGGGTCACGCCGCCGCGCCCGTAGCAGGCGGGACCGGGCTCGGCACCGGCCGACTCCGGCCCGACCTTGAGCAGTCCCAGCGAGTCGACGCGCGCCAGGCTGCCGCCCCCGGCGCCGATCTCGACCAGGTCGACGCTGGGCACGGTCACCGGGTAGCCGGAGCCCTTCTTGAAGCGGTAGATGCGGGCCACCTCGAAGTCGACCGACAGCGACGGTTCGCCGTCCTCGATGAGGCAGGCCTTGGCGGTGGTGCCGCCCATGTCGAAGCAGAGCAGCCGGTCGAGCCCGAGCCGCTGCGCGTACCAGGCACCGGCCAGGGCGCCCGCGGCGGGCCCTGATTCGACAAGGCGGATCGGCGAGCGGCGCGCCACCTCCGGCGACACCACGCCGCCGTTGGACAGCATCACCAGCAGCCCGCCGCCGAAGCCCTGCTCGGCGAGCCACGCCTCCAGCTCGCGCAGGTAGGCGCCGACCACCGGCATGGTGATGGCGTTGCACACCGTGGTGACGGTGCGCGGGTACTCGCGGATCTGCGGCGCCACCTCGCTCGACGCGCACACCGGCACGCCGAGCTGCTCGGCGAGCCGCGCCGCCACAGCGCGCTCGTTGGCGGGATTGGCATAGGCGTGGAGGAAGCACACCGCCACCGCCTCGACGCGCGCATCGCGCAGCGCCGCGGCGACGCGGTCGACGTCCTCGTCGGACGGCGACAGCAGCACCTCGCCCTCGGCGGTGGTGCGCTCACCGACCTCCATGATCAGCTCCCGCGGCACCGGCGGCGGCGGGAACTCGATCTGCAGGTCGTACATGTCGTAG
>CAZCJX010000361.1:0-1535 GCA_964499205.1 uncultured Actinomycetes bacterium
CGCTCGACGTCGTCGCGCATCAGCACCGGCACCGGGCTCGACGTCGAGCACAGCACCACGTCGTACTCCGCAGCGGCCTCGTCGATGTTGCCGATTGCGACCGGAACTCCGCCGAGCTGCCGGGCGAGGTCGACGGCGCTGTCGCCGCCGCGCGAGGTGATGTAGAGCCGGGCGCCATAGGAGGCGAGCCGCCGCGCCGCCTGCGCGCTCATCTTGCCGGCGCCGAGCAGCAGCACGCCGAGGCCGTCGAGCGAGCCGCACACGCTGCGCGCGTGCTCCACCGCGGCCTCGCTGAGGCTGCCGGCGCGGCGGCCGATGGCGGTCTCGGTGCGCACCCGCTTGCCGGCGCTGACGGCGCGGCGCATGACGAAGTCGAGATGCGCGTCGAGCGTCCCCGAGGTGCGCGCCGCGCGATGCGCCGCCTTGAACTGGCCGAGGATCTGCGCCTCGCCGAGCACCATGGAGTCGAGCCCGGCGGCGACGCGGAACATGTGGCGCACGGCGTCGGGACCGCGCAGCGACCAGAGGTGGTCGGCGACGCCGCCGCCGCCGGAGGGGTCGAGGTATCGCGCCAGGCGCGGCACCGCCTCGCCGGCGAGCGCGGTGTCGGGGCTGACCAGGTAGAACTCGGTGCGGTTGCAGGTGCTCAGCACCGCCGCGGCGGCGAGGCCGCTGTGGCCCACCAGGTAGCGCAGCACGTGGCGCGACTCGCTCCCCGGCACCACGGCGCGCTCGCGCACCGCCAGCGGAGCGGTGCGGAAGGTGAGCCCGGCGGCGACCAGCTCCATGTGCGCTCTCGTCCCGTCCGCGCTCAGGCCGCCGGGCCGCTGGCGCCGGCGACGGCGCGCTGCTCGGCGAGCGCCCAGGCGTCTTCGCGGCGGCCCTGGCGGAGCAGGTCGAGCAGCTCGGGGAGGGCGGCGGCGGCGGCCTGGTCGCGCTGCTCGTAGCCGATCCCGGCATCGCGGGCGAGGTCACGCATGCGGCCGGCCATCTCGGCCAGCTCGCCGTACTCCTCGCCGACGGCGCGCTCCAGCTCCCTGCGCATGAACTTGGCGAAGGCGGGGCTGCGCCCCCCGGTGCTCACCGCCACCTGCAGCGGTCCCCGGCGCACGGTGCTGGGCACGATGAAGGTGCAGAGCTCCGGGTCGTCGACCACGTTGACCGGAATGCCGCCGGCCCGGGCCTCCTCGGACACCTTCTTGTTGACCTCGCGCTGGTTGGTCGCACACACCACCACGGCGCACCCCGCCGTGTCGCCCTGCCGGACCTCCCGCCGCTCCCACCGCACCTGCTTCGCCTCCACTCTCTCGCGCAGCGGCGCGACGAGCTCGGGAGCGACGATGCGCAGGTCGGCGCCCGCGTCGAGGAGCGGTCCCGCCTTCTGCGCCGCCACCTCCCCCCCTCCGACGAGGAGCGCGTGGCGACCGGCGAGGTCGAGCATGGCCGGGTAGTAGGCCGGGCGTGGGTGGCTGCCCATGGGGTTAATGACCCACAGAGTATAGAAACCCCGCCTTTCGGGACGGCGGCCCCCACGC
>CAZCJX010000362.1:0-1530 GCA_964499205.1 uncultured Actinomycetes bacterium
GCCGACCCGTGCCCGCGGTCGAAGCCGAGCCGCGCCGCGGCCAGGCCGCCCGCGGCGACCACCGACGCGGCCAGCACCGCGGCCAGGACGGGACGCAGCGAGCGATGCTCGCCTGGCGCAGCGCGGGTGCCGCCATGCGCCAGCGCTGCCGCGTAGCGCTGCCGGAGCGATGTGGGCGGCAACGCCGACTCCCACAGGCGCCTGAGACGCAGCTCGTCGTCGCTGACGGGATCGCCGTTCATCACGCTCCTCCGGGCCGGCCGAGCTGGGTGCGCAGGCGCACCAGGGCGCGGTGGGTGGCCACCTTGGCAGCCCCCTCGCTGATGCCGAGGACGCGGGCCACCTCGGCGTGGCTGAGCCCGGCCGCGGTGCGCAGCCCGAGCACCTGGCGGTCGCGCTGGCCGAGCCGCGCGGTCGCCGCGACGACGGCGCGCAGGTCGTCGCGCAGTGACACCTCGCTCTCGACGTCGCCGGCCACCGCGGCGGCGCCGCCGCGCAGCCGGTCGAGCAGCCGCCGGGACCGGGCAGCCCGCCGCTGCTGGTCGACGGCGGCGTTGCGGGCGATGCGGAACAGCCAGGGTCGCAGCGACTCCGCGTCCGGCCGCGCCCGCTGCCAGCTCAGGCAGGCGGACGCCAGCGCCTCAGCGGCGGCCTCCTCGGCGCGGCCGGCGTCGCGAAGCTGGGAGAGGCAGAAGCGGTAGACCGCAGCGGCGTGCTCACGGTAGACGTCCTCGAAGCCGCAATCCGCCGGGGCCGCCACCCAGGGTCGCCCCGCCTCCTCCGCGCCGATGCTCCGCATGCTGGATCGACGCCGGCGGCGCCGAAAGGTTACGGCTCAGGCGTCGCGGAGGAAGCGGACCATCTCCGCCTCGGCGGCGGCGCGCATGGCGGTTGCGAAGCCGGTGAAGCCGTGCGGCGCCTCGGGCCAGAGCAGCAGCTCGGTGCGCCCGCCGGCCAGGCGCCAGCGCGCCTCCATGAACAGCGAGTCGTCGACCAGCGGGTCCAGGGTGCCGGCGGTGAAGAGGGCCGGCGGCATGCCGCGCAGGTCGGCGTAGAGCGGCGAGATCGAGGGGTCGCGGCGCTGCTCGTCGTCCAGGCCGGGCAGGAAGTTGTCGGCGAACCAGCGGATGATCGGTGTTGACAGCACCAGGTTGCGCTCGCCCCAGAGGCGCTGGCTCGGCGTCATTCCCAGGTCGAAGGCGCCGTAGACCAGGTTGGCGGCGGCGAAGGCGCCGGTGATGCCGTGCCTGTCGCGCAGGCACAGCAGGGTGAGCGCGCTGAGGTGGGCGCCCGCCGACTCTCCGCCGATGGCGAAGCGCGCCGGCGCCCCCAGCTCGGCGGCGCCGCGGTCGAGCAGCCAGAGGGCGGCGTCCTCGCAGTCGTCGGGCGCGGCGGGGAAGGGGTGCTCGGGGGCGAGCCGGTAGTCGACGCTGACCGCCACCATGCCGGTGGCGTCGGCGAGGCGGCGCAGGTCCGCGTCCTGCATGTCGGCGGCGCCGAGGGTCCAGCCGCCGCCGTGGATGTGCAGGT
>CAZCJX010000363.1:0-1519 GCA_964499205.1 uncultured Actinomycetes bacterium
GCAGAGCCCTCGCCGACGGCGGCGGCGACGCGCTTGGTGGAGCCGGCGCGCACGTCGCCGGCGGCGAAGAGGCCGGGGTGGCTGGTCTCGTAGGGGAGGGGAGGGCGGCCGAGCAGTGTCCAGCGCTCGTCCAGCCCATCCGCGGTGAGTGACCGGCCGGTCAGCACGAAGCCGTGCGAGTCGAGGGCGGCGCATCCCGACAGCCAGTCGGACGAGGGCTCGGCGCCGATGAAGGAGAAGAGCGCGGCGCAGGGCAGCACCGCATCGCCGTCGTCGCTGCTGACGTGCGCCGCGCGCAGCTCGCGTTCGTCGCCCTCCAGCGCGGTGACCTGCGTGCCGGTGCGCACGGTGATGCGCGGGTCGGCCGAGATCCGCTCCACCAGGTAGCGCGACATGCCGGCGGCGAGCGACGGTCCGCGGACCACCAGGGTCACCGGGCAGCCGGTGCCGGCCAGGAACATTGCCGCCTGCCCGGCCGAGTTGCCGCCACCCACGACCAATACCGGCTGGGGGACGCAGCGGCGTGCCTCCATCTCGGTGGCGGCGTAGTACACGCCGTTGCCCTCGAAGTCGGCCAGCCGGTCGACGTCGAGCCGGCGATACCGGGCGCCGCTGGCGACGATGACGGCACGGCCGGCCACCTCCTCGCCGCCCGACAGGCGCACCACCAGGTGGCCGGACTCCTCGCGCAGCGCCACCGCCGTGCAGGGGCTGGTCAGGTTGGCGCCGAACTTCTCCGCCTGCACCAGGGCGCGCGCGGTGAGGTCGCCGCCGGAGATGCCCATGGGAAAGCCGAGGTAGTTCTCGATGCGCGAGCTGCCACCCGCCTGGCCACCCACGGCGACCATCTCCACCACCAGCGTGCGCAGTCCCTCCGACGCGCCGTAGACCGCCGCCGCCAGCCCCGCCGGTCCGCCGCCGACGACGAGCAGGTCGAAGCAGCGGCCGGGCAGGCTGCCCACGCTGAGGCCGAGGTAGTCGGCGAGCGCCCCCGGCGTGGCCCGGCGCAGCACGTTCCCGGAGACGATCACCACCGGAAGCTCCGCGGCGGTCACCCCGAACTCGAGCAGCAGCGCGTCGACGGCGGCGTCGGCGTCGGAGTCGGTCCACTCGTGGGGAATGCGATTGCGAATGAGGAACTCGCGAATGTGCAGGGTGTCGACGGAGAAGCGCGAGCCGATCACCCGGATGACCCGCCCGGCGCCGGCGAGCAGCTCCTTGCGACGCGAGAGGAAGGCGGCGAGGATGGTGTCGCCGACCTTGGGGTTGGTGGCGATGAGCTGGCGCAGCGCGTCGCGCGGGATGCGGATCACCTCGCTGTCTTCGACGACGCGTGTCGACACGAAGACGCGCTGGCCGGTGATCAGGCTCATCTCGCCGAGGAACTGTCCGGCGTCGAGGTGGCCGATCACCTGCTGCTCACCGCCTTCGCCGAGCTCAGCTTCGATCGCCCCGGAGACGACGACGTAGAAGTCGTAGGTGGGATCGCCCTGCCGGTACAGGTAGTCGCCGACCGCGA
>CAZCJX010000364.1:0-1519 GCA_964499205.1 uncultured Actinomycetes bacterium
GCCGCCGCCGATCAGCCGGCCGATCACGTTGGTGACCACCGCGGCGCCGACCCCGACGGCCACCATCTCCAGCCCGCTGCGCACCACGCTGCGGCTGGTCACCAGGGTCTTGGCGCTGCCCATCAGGAAGAGACCCACCACGCTGAGCACGGCGGCGGCGACCAGCGCCCCGGTGCCGCCGGTGACGAGGAAGGGAAGCAGCGGCACCACCGCACCGATGGCGAAGCCGCCGCCCGCGAACATGGCGTCGAGCAGCGGCGGCGGGCCGGCGTCGACGCTCAGTCCCAGCTCCTCGGTGACCAGGGCCTCCAGCCAGCGCTGCTTGTCGGCGGTGATGCGGCGGACCAGCACCTCCACCTCCTCCTCGCTGAAGCCCTTGAGCCGGTAGATGCGGCGCAGCTCGTCGCGCTCCTCCTCGGGGGCGTACTCGATCTCCTCGGCCTCGCGGCGCACCTCCTCGGCGACCACCTCGCGGTGCGACTTGTTGCTGAGGTAGCCGCCGGCGGCCATGGAGACGGCTCCGGCGATCAGGCCGGCCACGCCGGCGAGGAGCACGAAGCCGTGCGAGGTCCCAGCGCCGCTCACCCCGGCGATGAGGCTGAAGTTGCTGACCACGCCGTCGTTGAGGCCGAAGATGAGGTCGCGCAGGAACTCGCCGACGTAGCTGGGGCCGCCGCGCGTGCCGGCGGCGTCCTCGGCGCTGCCGCCACGGAGCATGGCGGCGGCGCCCTGGTGGCGGCGCTCGTCGGGGACGATGCTGCCGGCGATCTCCCGGCTGGCCTGGTCGGGCAGCAGGCGCGACTGCCGGATGTAGTTGAACTTGCCCCGCGCCTCGCCGCCCTCGATCAGGGCGATGACGCTGGGGAGGCCGAAGGTGCGGGCGAGCAGGGGGAGGACGAGCTCGCGGAGGCTGGGGAGGATGCGGGGGGCGTGGCCGCCCAGCTGCTCCAGGCGCTGCCGCCAGTGGTGGGCGTGGCGCAGCTCGTGGCCGGACATCTCGAGGAGCAGGCGCCGGTGCGGGCCGTCGGGCTGGCTCTGGGCCAGGCGGCGGTAGAGGCGCGCCGATTGCATCTCCTCGCGCCAGTTGCTGCGGATCTGCTGGATGAGGCGGTGGCGCTGCTCGCTGGTCTCGGGGAGGGCGGGCGGAGCAGACTGCTCGGCGGTCGGGGTCGGCTTGGTGGTGCTCACGTGGCACCGTGCAGTGTGCCCCAAACGGGCGCCCCTCACGCTGGCGCCGCGAGCGGCTGAGCTGCGCCGACGTACCCCTCCGCGAGTCTGGGGTGTTCGGGGCGCACAGCGCTTTTCAGGGGCCGCCACGTGCCTTGGGACTGGTAGAATGAGCATCGATTGAAGCGCACTCCACGTCCTGCCAGCGCGTCCACGAGTGGAGCGGCGCCGTCCCCTGCCCCGGCGCTTGAGCCTGCCGCATTCCGGAGCCTCCCCTGACAGACGACAACGCACGTCCCGAAGACATCGACCTCCCGTCGACCCCTCCCACCGTTCCCGGCTCCACCCCTGA
>CAZCJX010000365.1:0-1515 GCA_964499205.1 uncultured Actinomycetes bacterium
CGGCGGCGACACCGCCGATCACGCCGGGCGCGATGAACCCCGAGGTGTAGGCGATGGTCGCCGCACCGGCGACACCCTCGCCCGGCGAGGCCGCCGCGTTCCCCGCCGCCGCGAACACCAGCGGCACCACCACCGCCACCCCCGCCCCGATCAGCATGAACCCCGCGATCGCCGGAGCCTGCGCCCGCGACAGCGTCACCAGCAGGCCGCCGGCGACGGCCAGCGCCCCGCCGCCGCGCACCGACGCCACCGTGCCCAGCCGCCGTACGACCGCGTCCCCGGCGAGCCGGCCCGCCGCCATCGTGAACGCGAACGCGGTGAAACTCGCCGCCGCGACCCCCGGCGAGGCGCCGGTCACCTTCCGCAGATACACCGCGCACCAGTCCTGCGACGCCCCCTCGGCGAACACCGCGCAGAACCCCACCAGCCCGATCACCAGCACCGGCCGCGACGGCACCACGAACCGCGGCGGCTCCACCTCCTCGGGCCCGGCGCGCATCGGCAGCAGCCACCGCCCCGCCACCGCGCCGCAGCCCAGCAGCACCAGCGCCGCCCCGGCCAGATGCGCCCGGGCGTCCACCCCCGCGTGCGCCGCCCACACCCCGACGGCGCCGCCCGCCAGCGCCCCCACGCTCCACATCCCGTGCAGGCCCGACATGATCGAGCGGCCCAGGTGCCGCTCCACCACCACGCCCTGGGCGTTCATCGCGACATCGCACATGCCCGCCGACGCCCCGTACCCCAAAAACACCACCCACAGCACCGGCAGGCTCGGCGCGAGCGCCGGCAGCGCGAGCATGCCGCACCACAGCGCCAGCAGCAGCCGCGTCGCCGCGCGCCCGCCGAGCCGGTGCATCACCCGCCCCGCCATCGGCATCGCCACCAGCGACCCGGCCGCCGGGGCCAGCAACGCCAGCCCCAGCGCGCCCGCCCCCGCGTGCACGTGCTCGGCCACCCACGGGATCCGCGTCGCGAAGCCGCCGCTGACCGCGCCGTGCACCGCGAACACCGCGGCCACCGCCCACCGCGCCCGCACGACGCTCTGATCCGCCACCCGCCCACCCTAACGGTTAGCAACCTTAACCATTAACGGGTTTTTCGGCGGGCCGGCTGCTCCGGGGGCTGGGTCGGCGGGCGCCGGGGGACTAGGCTCGACACAGGAGCAGGGGAGGGGGCCCGCATGGCCGCTGAGAACGTCTTCGAGCTCGGTACCGACGGACCCGCCGTCATCGTCGCCGGCGTGGACGGCTCACCCACCTCGCTCCGCGCCGCCGCCTTCGCCTGGGGCCAGGCCCGCCGCCAGAACGCCCACCTCATCATCGTGCACGTCTCCACCAGCGGCGGCCTCGCCGGCGCCACGCCCGGGGGAGCGGCCCTCATGCGCGACGCCGCCGAGGAGGTCGTCGCCGACCTGCGCCGCGAGATGGAACGGGCGGCAGGCCACGACCGGGTCAGCCACACCCTGCTGTCGGAGTTCGGCGACCCCTACACCGTCATCGCCCGCGTCGCCGACGA
>CAZCJX010000366.1:0-1514 GCA_964499205.1 uncultured Actinomycetes bacterium
CAGGGCGTGGGTGAACTCGGTGTGGGCGCGGGCCACGTCGCCGTCGTCGAAGAGCGCGCCGGCCAGCTCGACCACCCGCTCCACCCATTCGGGCTGCTCCTTCTCGGCGCCGGTCATGGCGTCGACCCGGCCGAGCAGGTTGCCCCGGTCGCCGTCGAGGTTGGCCCGCTCGCGCTGCAGCTCGGCGCGCAGGTAGGCCGGGCTCTGCGGGGTGATCAGCGCGGCGGCGGTGTCGATCTGGGCCTGGGCGGCGGCGCTGTCGCCGCTGTCGGCGAGCGCCTCGCTGAGGAAGAGGTGGGCGAGCGGGTCGTCTGGGGCCAGCTGCACGGCGCGGCGGCCCTCGCGCACCGCCTCGGGAACGATACCGTTCCAGTCGAGGGTGCGGGCCAGCACCGCGTGGGCCCGGCCGCTGTCGCCCGCCAGGGCGACGCCGCGGCGCGCCTCGCTCAGCGCCCGGGCGAGGTCGCCGTCGTAGGCGAGGAAGAGCGCGTAGGCGGTGTGCGCCGTGGGGTCCTCGGGGGCGGCGGCGAGCAGGGCGGTGTAGGCGCGGCCGGCCTTCTCGTACTGGTTGGAGAAGACCAGCGCGTCGATGGCGGTGAGCGAGAGCGGCGCCGGGGTGGCGCTGCCCGCCGGCACCGAGGCGGTGAAGCCCTGCGCCTGCGGCCGCTCGCCGGCGGGCACGCCGGCGTCGAGGAGGACGGCGACCACCAACAGCACGGCGACGACCAGGACGCGCTGCAGGGCGGCGGTCGGGGATGGTCGCGTCTGCTCCACGGCGCGAACCAGCTTGGCACACGATCCGTGGCGGCACGGTACGGCCGCTGCGACGAAGGAGACGGGATCCCCGGCGGCGCCATCGGCAGCGACCTTGGCAGGATTGGCCGCCGCGACAACCGGGGCTGGTTGGACGGCGCCTGCCGGGGACCTTGGGAAGGGAGGGAACCGAGGCGCAGGCTACGCCGGCTCGCGTAAAGCCAGCGTCAACCGCCGGTCAGGGGCCCGCCGAGGACCTGGCGCCCGGCTCAGCCCGGGGGCAGGACCCCGCTGGTGCGGGTCACCGCGACGCCGCGCTCCTCCAGCCCGGCGATCACCCGGTTGATGCCGATGCTGTCGGTGGCCATGTGCCCGGTGACCAGCAGGGTGGCGTTCTCCGGCGCCTCGGCGCGCAGCTTGTGCAGGTCCTCCTCGGCGATGTGCATCGCCAGCACGGTGTCGACCCCGGCGCGGAAGTACTCGCGGAACACCCGGTAGCCGCCGTTGGTGCCGCCGGCCATGGCCACCACCCAGCGGCCCAGCGGCTGCGACGGGTCGCCGATCCACGTCTCCGGCCGGGTCAGCGCCGCCTCCATCTCGGGGAACTCGCCGAGCCAGTCGATGACGTCGGCCACCGTGGTGCCGTCGCCAGCGCGCTCGCGCAGCAGGTCGACGATCTCCTGGCGGCCGAGGATGTCGCAGGCGAGGTGCACGTTGCAGAGCGGCATGCCGATCAGCCGCGCGGTGTCGACGACGCGGTT
>CAZCJX010000367.1:0-1506 GCA_964499205.1 uncultured Actinomycetes bacterium
TGCACCGCCGGCCAGCGACGCGGCGCCGCCCGGGTGGCTGGTGGCGGCGGGGGCACGCGGGGATGCTGGGCTCTTCGAGCCGCTGCCCCCGGTCGCGGTGAGCGCCGCCGACCCGCTGGCGCCGCGTGGGCCGTGGCCCGGCGAGGGCGCCGTCGACTCGGAGCCCGGGCTGCGCGCCGCCGAACCCAGTGGCGACATCGTGCTGACACCCGACCCCGGCTGGCGGGTGCGCGAGAGCGTGCGGCCGCCGGTGCCGCTGCCGCCGCCCCTGCGCAGTGCGGACGAGAGTGCCGCCGCGGCTGACGGCGGGATCGCCGCCGCCCTGGTGGTGGGCAGCCCGCGCCCGCCGCTGCGCGTCCTCTACGTGCCGCTGCTCGCCGTCATTCTGCTCAGCTCCTGCGGCGCCGTGGCGCTGCTGCTCATGCACGTCCTGCTGCACCGGTGAGCGGGGCGCGGCCGCTGCTGCGCCGGGAGGGGACGAGCCGGGCCGGCCGCGCCTGGCTGATCCGCCCCACCCGTCCCGACGAGGACGCCGCCGAGCTGGTCGCCATCCGCGACGAGGTCGCCGGCGAGGGCGGGCTGATCGCCGGCGTCCCCGGCGAGCGCAGCGTGCTGGAGGAGAACCTCGCCCTGGCCGGACTGCTCTCGGGCGGGGGCCTGGCGGTCACCCTGGAGGTGGACGGCCGCGTCGCCGGCAGCCTCATGGTCGAGCGCCGCCGCGGCCGCTACGAGCAACACCGCGGCGACGTCTCCATCGCCATCCGCGCCGGCTACCGCGGCGAGGGTTTCGGCCGGGAGCTGATGGAAACCGCCGTCGACTGGGCGCGCGCCGTCGGCCTGGCCAAGCTGACCCTCGGCGTCTTCCCCTCCAACACCGCGGCAATCGCCCTCTACCGCGCCGCCGGCTTCGTCGAGGAGGGCGTGCTGCGCGGCCACCTCCGCCTGCCCGAGGGCGACACCGACCTGGTGCTGATGGGCCTGCGCCTCTGAAGGGCGCGTCATGCCCGGCTGCTATCCTCGGCCCCGAGATGAGCGACGTGCGCCCGATCGGCGTGTTCGACTCCGGGGTCGGCGGCCTCACCGTCCTGCGTGAGCTGCGTCGCCAGCTTCCCGGTGAGCGCCTCGTCTACCTCGCCGACCTGGCCCACTTTCCCTACGGTCCGCGCTACCAGGAGGAGGTGCGCGGCTTCGCGCATCGCATCATCGAATATCTCGCCGGCCACGACGTCAAGCTGGTGGTGATCGCCTGCAACACCGCCACGGCCGCGGCACTGCAGAGCGCGCGCGAACGCTTCGACGTCCCCATCGTCGGCGTCATCGCGCCCGGTGCGCAGGCCGCGGTGCAGCACACGCGCAACGGCCGCGTCGCGGTGATCAGCACCGAGGGCACGCACGCCTCGCAGCAGTACCTGCACGCCATCAAGGAGGCCAACCCCGGTGTCGGCGTGCTCGCCAAGGCGGCGCCCGACCTGGTCGACATCGTCGAGCAGGGCGACGCCGACACGC
>CAZCJX010000368.1:0-1501 GCA_964499205.1 uncultured Actinomycetes bacterium
CGCCGTACACGTCGAGCTGCAGCTGGCGTGCCGCGCCGTTGCCGATGCGCACCGGACGCGAGCCGCGGTAGCCCTCGAGATGGTCGAGGGTCGTCTCGTGGGCGTTGCGCTCGCCGTCGAGGGTGTACAGGTTGTCGACGCCGGGGTGGCCGCGGTGGCCGATGCCGATCTTGGTCAGCCAGTGGAAGAAGCTGTGCGCCTCGTCGGTGAGACCGAGCTGGAAGAAGGCGAACAGGGTGAACGACGCGTCGCGCAGCCAAGTGAAGCGGTAGTCCCAGTTGCGCCGGCCGCCGACCTCCTCGGGCAGGCTGGTGGTCGGCGCGGCGACGATGGCGCCGGTCGGCGAGTAGGTCATCAGCTTGAGCGCCAGCGCCGAGCGCCACACCGGCTCCTGGTACGGCCCGTCGTAGCGCACCTCGCCGATCCAGCGCCACCAGAACTCCTGCGTCTCGCGCAGCAGCTGCCGGGCGCGCTCCACGTTCCAGTCGAGAGCGTCACATTCTCCGGCGGTGTTGGTGACCAGCGCGAAGGCGATGGTCTCGCCGGCGGCCATGTCGAGCACCTGGCGCGGACCGTCGAGGCGGCACGAGGCGCGGATGCAGACGTGCAGGTCCTCGGTGTCGCCGTGGTAGCAGCCGTCGTCGGCGCGGAAGGTGTTGGCACAGCGCCCGTAGTCGGGCGCGGGGACCAGCTCGTTGCGCACCGCCACCTCGCCGGTGAGGCATTGGACGATGCGGACGAGACGGGGGTGGGCGTGGGGGCGGGCGTGCTCGTCGACGGTGTCGCGGTGCACCGGCATGAAGTCGACCACCGAGATGCGCCCGGTCCGGGTGACGAAGGTGCTGCGCAACACGTTGCTGCGATCGCTGTATCGCTGCATCACGTCGTACGGCCCGCGCGGCGCGATCAGCCAGTGTCCGCCCTTGCGGGCGTCGAGGATGCGGCCGAAGATCGAGGCGTGGTCGAAGCGGGGCAGGCAGAGCCAGTCGATGCTGCCGTCGTGGCCGACCAGCGCCGCGCTGCGGCAGTCGCCGATCACCCCGTAGGCGCCGATGGGCAGGTAGCCGTCGACGCGCTCCGGCGGTCTCACCGCTCGGCGTCCTTCACCACGTCCTCGAAGAAGCAGGTGGTGCTGCCGGTGTGGCAGGCCGGGCCGGCGGGATCGACGAGCAGGAGCACCGCGTCGCGGTCGCAGTCGAGCTTGATCGCCCTGACGTGCAGGGTGTTGCCGCTGGTGGCGCCCTTCTCCCACAGCTCCTGGCGCGAGCGGCTCCAGAAGGTGGCGCGGCCGGTGCGCAGCGTCGCCTCCCAGGCGTCGCGGTTCATGTAGGCGAGGGTGAGCACGGCGTTGGTGGTCGCGTCCTGGGCGATGGCGGGCACCAGGCCGTCGGGGCCGAACGCGGGCTGCGGCGTCATCCAGGTGTCCCCCCGGTGTCGGTGGGCGGCTGCGGCGTCCCCAGCGTGCCACGCCGGAAGATGCGCCGCCACCACGGCGGCCGTG